>JASJDY010000132.1 GCA_030065025.1 Planctomycetota bacterium | reverse complement strand
CCCGCGGCGCTCGACTTCCGCCCGAGACCGATTCACCCGCTGCTTGCGCGTGAGATTCCGCACCCTGTCGTGGCCAGGAGTCCCTTTGCATGGGCAGGTGCTGCACCCTGGACTGGTGGCGATCAGGCCGCTTCGTCGTCCTCGAGTGGATAGACCACGAGTCGTCCTCCTCATCGGCCTTCCGCTCCCCAGCCAGGGCGCCGACCGCGTGCGGGGGGCGACTCGTCCCGGGAGTAGAAAGCCGCTGGATTGGCGCTGTTTCACGAGCGCGATGTCGTAGGTCAGGACAACTAACTGACGGTCCGTGAAGAGCGCGTGTGGCGGGCGGCTCCGGCGCCTACTGGACGCACAGGAAGTCGGCCTCTTCACGCAGCCCCGCGGCGGTCAGGCTCGCGCGCACCTCGTCGCGTCCGCCCTTGCGACCGACCGCCGAGAGGAAGAACGCACCGGCCGCCCGAGGGAGGTCGTCGTAGCCCAGGACCTCCGCGCCGTGGATGCGCGCGCCGATGCGTCCGGGGTGGAGATCCACGAACCACGTCGGCGGCAGGCCGGCCGCCGCGAGCGAGCGCGCCCAGCGCTTGCCGTCCGGCCCCGCACCGACGACCGCGAGGGGACGTCCCAGGCGGCGAAGCTCCGGCGCGAGGTGCTCGACCTTGAGCGCGTGGAACCGGTCGAGGCCGTAGCGGGCATCGTGCTTGGTCGTGCGCCATGCGCTCTCGCGCTGGTCCACGAGGACGTCGGGGTGCTTGGCGAAGCGCACGCCTCGCCCGGCGGCCCGGAGGAAGAGGTCGTAGTCCTCCGGGAAGGGGCCCTGGCGGTAGCCGCCGAGCGCCGCGAACACCTCCCGTCGGAGGGCGACCGTGGGGTTGGGCAGGGGGTACTCGACGAACCGGTCCCGAACGATCTCCGCGTGCGTTAGCAGTCCGTTGAGCCACGTCTCGTAGTGCAGCGTGCCGCCGCCGAGCACCTCCCGCGGGAAGAAGCGCACGCAGCTGGCGAGGATGCCGGCGTCCGGCTGCTCTGCCGCCAACTCGACGAGGCACGCGAGGCGCCGGGCGCGGCACAGGTCGTCGGCGTCGATGCGCACGAGCAGCTCGCCGCGGGCGCGGCGGGCGGCCTCGTTCGCGGCACGCGCCACGCCGGCAGCAGGGCCGCGGTGGAGCCGGATGCGCTCGTCGTCCTCCGCCGCCGCCCGGACGATTTCCGCCGTGGCATCGGTCGATCCGTCGTCGATGACGACGACCTCGAAGTCACTCCAGGTCTGGGCCTGCAGCGACGCGAGGGTCTCCGCGATCGTCCGCGCCCCGTCGCGGACGGGAAGCATGACGGAGACCGGAGGTGCGGCCGTCAAGGCGGCTCAGAGGCTCAGCGGCGACGCGGGGCGGGCGGGGGGAGCCGGGTCGGCGCGGGCTTCCGCCGAGCGGTCGCGTTGCGCATGAGCTGCTCTTCGAAGTTGCCGAAGTGGTCGAAGTACCACCGCGTGAGCGTCCGATACGCGTGGATCTTCGAACGCGGCCACTGCTTTTGCCAGGTGACCTTACCGCGAGCGTTGCGTGTGCGGACCGTGTGCACGCCGGTCTTCGGATTCTGGAAGACCTCGATGTCCTTGCGGCCGACGAAGCCCCAGTAGGGCTGCTTCTCGCCCTTGATCCAGAGCTCCCAGATCTCGTGGTTGACCATGGTGACGACCACGTCCTTGCCGAGCAGCAGGGGTGCGCCGAAGCGGATCGTCGTCAGCGCACGGCCCCGGTTGTCGTACCGCAGGTTGGTGATGTGCGCCGTGTGCATCCACTGCGCCAGCTCGCGGATGCGTGGGTCCTTGCGGTGCTGGTTGCGCGCCGCGACGTAGTCGCCCACGTCCACGTTGCGGCCCGCGCGGCGGTTGAGACGCAGCTTGAAGCCCGGCGAGAGCGTCGCCCACTCCGTGGCGTGGTCGCCGCGGGAGAACGCACGCTTGAAGCGCTCGAGCGTCTGCTCGGGCTTCATCCGCACGGACGGTGCGCTGCTGGCGGAGGACGGTGCCATCAGCAGAGGCGCGGAGGCGAGGAGCAGGCAGAGCGGGAGGACGACGGTTCGTCGCATGGAGCGGACCTCGGGGGGTGGTGAAGGCGGGGAGCGGCGGCCGAATCCCTGACGGTACCCGGCAATGTAGGGAGGGGAACCCACGGTCTGTCGAGGCGGGCCGCGCGGTCGCGGGCGGATCGGGCGGTCACGGCTCGGGTCCACGTCGGCCCGATTGCGCGTACCCTCCACTCGTCGCGGTGCCGGCCGCGCGGGAGACGGCATGACCCGAGCGATGGCGACAGCCTCGATCCTGCTGGCGGCGCTCCTCGCCGCCTGCTCCTACCCCAGCTACGTGAGCGCGCGGGCCACGCCACCGCCCCAGGGTGCGAAGGCCGTCGTCGAGGAGGTGCCGCTGCCGCCGCCGGAGGATCCGGAGCTCGTCAACCAGCCTCACATCAAGGTGGTGCGGCTGACCGGCGACGCGTACCAGCGCGGCTATCTGTACGGCGCGACCTTCCCGGCGGAGTGGAAGCGGGCCACGGACGAGCTCGAGAGCTACGCCGTCGGGTACGCGCGCGAGATCGTGAAGGTCAAGTTCCTCGCCCGCTTCGCCGTGCGTGAGTACGCCGCGATCGTGGCCAACAACTTCAACGCCGGCGGCTCCGAAGCCAACATGCCCGCCCGCTACCGCGCCTACGTCCAGGGCATCGCAGACGGGGCCGGCCTCGACGCGGGCTTGCTCCAGCGCAACATCGCGCTCGTCATGCTCTCGGACGCCAGCTGCAGCGCCTTCGTCGCGTACGGCCCGGCGACGGACGACGGCCGCCTCCTGCAGATGCGCAACCTGGACTGGGGCGGGAAGGACCTGCCGGCTTCGCAGGGCACGCTCGTGCTGCTGCACGAGCCGCCCGACGGCCAGCGCTGGATGTCGATCGGCATCATCGGGCTGATCGGCTCCATCAGCGGCATCAACGAGTCGGGCATCGCGATCAGCGAGATCGGCGCCGAGACGAACGACAGGACGCAGTCCGGCATGCCCATGCCGATCCTGCTGGAGGACGTGCTCGCCCGTGCTCGCACCCTCGACGAGGCCGTGGCCATCGTGCGGGCTGCGCCGGGGACCGGCGGCTACAACTACATGATCGGCTCGGCGCGGGAGCGCCGCGGCGTGGCGATCGAGAAGACGGCCAGGCACACGGCCGTGTTCGAGATCGGTCCCGAGAACTACCGGGACAACCCCTTCTTCGAGTCCTTCGTGGGATTCGACTGCCGCGCGGACACGGCCGCCGATCCCGTGGTCCGCAGCGTCCAGGACTGCTCGGGCGGGCCCGGTTCGCCCGTTGGCCGCACCGCGTACGAAAAGCGCTACCGCAAGCAGCTCGAGCTGTTCGAGGCGTGGGGGCGCAAGCTCGACATCACGCGTGCGGCGGAGCTCGCCAACGAGGTCGCGCCGCGGAACAACCTGCACAGCATCCTCTACGACTTCGAGCGGGCCCGCGTCTACCTGCGCAACCAGGCGTGGTTCGCGGACGGGCGGACGGACGTCTCGCGCGAGGACCAGATGCGCACCAAGGCCGCCGCCCAGCCTCCGGCCGTGCTCGACCTCCAGCGCTGGTTCCGGGGTCCGTTTGATCCGATCACTTCCACTTCCACTTCCACTTCCACTTCCACCGATCCCTCCAGGGACGCGGGCGGGCGTTCGCCGCCGCAAGGCGGCGCCTCCGGCCGCCCCTACGGGCCTGTCCGGGATCCGGAACGGCCTGCGGACCCGAACGCCCTGCCCCCTCCGCAGATCATCCGGCGATAGATACGCTCCGCCGTACCAGCGAAGCGAGCAGCACGCCCACGATGACGACACCCAGCAGCGGCAGGCCAAGCGCCTGAAGCCACGGACACGACGACGTGAGCAGCAGCAGGCCGATGGAGACCCCGAGGGCCCTCTGCAGCGTTGGGCGGCGTGCTCGAGACGCCTCACGCCACGCCTGAAGGCCCACCGCGTAGGGCAGGATCAGGGCGATGTGGTGGTTGTTCCACGTGATGGGGGACACCACGAGCGTCAAGGCGATCAGCAGCGCACCCTCCCGCACGAAGCGGTGTGAGCGCACGTCGACGGGACCGCGCCCCAGCACCCACGCGACGCCGAGCAACAGCACGACGCTGACCAGGCGGATGATCGCATTGACCGTGTCGAAGGAGAGAGCGACCACATTGACGCGCGAGCCCTCGATTCCCGTGGCTGCTGGTACGTCGGCGAAGAAGCGGAAGAGCGCTGCGGCCAGCGACTGGTTCGTGCCGCGAACCCCGCCGATGCCCTCGCCCAGCACGCCTTCGCGTGCGAAGGGGATCAGCACGTCGATCCACGCGCGCGTGGCCTCGATGGCGAAGTCCCCGCCCAGCACGATCCCGATGAGGAACCACAGGGCGATGAACGCCACGGCCGCTCCACGGAGTACCAGCCAGCGCCGGCGGACGAGGAGCCAGATGAGCAGCAGCGCCGGCGTCAGCTTGAGCATCGTGGCCGTCATCAGGGCCCAGCCGCCCGACTCCTCGCGACCGCGGCGGATCAGCCACAGGCCCAGCACGACGAAGAAGCCGATCTGGATGTTGACCTGCGACGCCACGAGGTTCGTGATCGCGACGTAGCTCACGGCGCCGGCCAGGAGTGCGTGGGCCTCGAGCGGTGGAGAGCGCGCCGAATCCACCGGCCAGGCCAGGCTCACCGCCATCCTGACCGTCGCCACCAGCATCCCGAGGTTGACGAGGAACCAGAGGAAGGCGCCCACGCCGATCGGTAGCGGTACGAAGGGCGCGACGTAGACGAAGTAGAAGGGCGGGTACTTCGTGTGCGTCGCCTGCGCGGGATGGATGCGGTAGACGTTCTTGCTCTCGTAGACGAGCTCCCTGCTGAACGAGACGTTCTCGTCGTAGCGGGAGCCCTTGCCGGCGATCGCACGCGAGACCGCCATCGCGCTCAGGACGCCCATCAAGACCAGGAGGGCGATCCCCAGCCACGTCCGGCGGCGCCGCGCCGCAGGATCGTCGCTGAAGAGGTCCAGCTGGATCACGCGGCCCGATCCCGCGTCCTGACGGAGAGCCGCCACTCCAGCAGACCGCAGGCGATGAGCCAGTACGCGGCCGTCTCCATCGACTCTTCCGCCATCCTCTGCGCGGAGTAGGGCACCGGCTCGCCGACGAGCAGGGCCCAGATGGGACGCTCGTCGAGCACCTGGCCGAACAGGAACACGACTGCGCCGCTCGCCAGCCACCCGAAGGCAGGGGACGCGGTCAGGTGCGCCAGGGCCGTGCGGGTATCGCCGCCCAGCCGCCGGGCGGTGAGCGCCGTGAGCACCAGCACCACGGCTACGACGGCCTGCCACACGCCCGAGCCGATGTTGTCCTTGAACCAGTTGTTGTGCTCGCGTGCGATCGCCGCGACGGCAAGGCCGGCGAGCAGGACGGACAGCGGGCGGGTGCTCGGACGGCTGCGTGCCGTCTCGATGAGCAGCCCGAACATGAGGACGAGCATCCCGATCTGCACCTGCTCTACGCGCCGGTGCTCGAACCAGATGTCATCTGCATGCTCGGCCGGAATCCACAGCAGGACCACGTTTCCGAGGAGGAAGAGGCCGCCGG
Organism: Planctomycetota bacterium; assembly: GCA_030065025.1. Taxonomy (GTDB): domain Bacteria; phylum Planctomycetota; class PLA2; order PLA2; family JAEUHO01; genus JAHEIK01. Next base: position 8,969 of record JASJDY010000132.1, on the reverse strand, counting down.
CGTAGACGGCGACGCGCACCAGGGCGGCCACGGGCGAGGACGCCGAGACGCTCAAGGTCGCTCGCTGCCCGCCGGCCCGAAGACCGGAAGCTCGTCGGGGACCTTGTCGATGAGGCCGCGCGCCTGCATGCGCTTGATGATCTCGGGGAACTTCTCGTTCACGAAGCGACGCAGGTCGTCGGAGCGGGGCACGCTCGCGCGGTAGCTGAGGTACTCCTCCCAGGCCCGCGCACCGTCCCAGCCGTGCAGGAGCATCCGGTACCACGCGAAGGTCGCGCCCGTCCGCTCGGAGCCTCCGCCGCAGTGGACAAGGATCGGCCGGCCGTCCCGCCGCGCCTCGAGCAACTTCGCGAAGGACTCGGTGTAGTCGTCGAACGAGCCCAGGCCGTAGCCGTCGAGGCCCGAGAAGGTGTGGAGCTCGATGCCCAGCTTCTTCGCCGCGTCCCGCTCCGGCTGGAAGTTGGGGTCCCAGCCGTCGGTGCCGGCGAGGTCGACCACGACCTCGATCCCGTGCTCCCGCAGCACGTCCTCGATGATGCGGCGGTGGATGCGACCGCTGCGATAGATCCGGCCTTCCTCGACCACGCCCCAGTTCTTGGGGAAGAAGAGGTGGCGTCCGTCCTCGAGCCACCACCAGATGCCCAGCCCCAGTACGACGCCCACGATCACCAGTGCGATGCGTAGGTTCCTGTGGGGGATGCGAGAGCGGGTCGGGGATGCGGTCACGAGCCTCCTCAGCCAGGAGTTTACGGGCCGTGCGGCGGAGGCGATGGGTCAGCTTGCGGCCGGCGCCAGGAAGGTCCCGTAACGCGATTCCAGGCGCGCCATGATCTCGCCGATCGTGGCGCCCGCTTCGACGCACGCGAGTACGCGCGGCACGAGATTGGCGTCGCCTGCGATGGCCGCCGCGAGCTCGTCGAGCGCGGCGTTTGCGGCCGCGGCGTCGCGTGCGGCGCGGAAGGCCTGCACGCGTTCCACGGCCGTACGCTCCATGGCCGGGTCCAGCTCGAACTCGACCGCGTCCGCGCTGTCGGCCTCCTCGAAGCGGTTCACGCCGACGACGACGTCCTCCGCGGACTCGATTCTCCGCTGGGCCTCGTAGGCGCTCTTCTCGATGCGCTGCTGCGGGAAGCCGGCCTCCACCGCCGCCAGCGTCCCGCCGAGGCCGTCGATCCGCTCGATGAGCGCCTGCGCCTCGGCCTCGATACGGTCGGTGAGGTCCTCGATGTAGGGGCAGCCGCCCAGCGGGTCGATCACGTCGGTCACGCCGCTCTCGTGCGCGAGCACCTGTTGCGTGCGTAGCGCGAGCACCGCGGCCTCCTCGGACGGCAGATTCAGCGCCTCGTCGCGACCGTTCGTGTGCAGCGACTGCGTGCCGCCCAGCACGGCCGCCAACGCCTGGATCGTCACGCGGACGACGTTGACGTCGACCTGCCGCGCCTGCAGCGTCGATCCCGCGGTCTGCGTGTGGAACCGGAGCATCAGGCTCTTGGGGTTCTTGGCGTCGAACCGCTCGCGCATGAGCGTGGCCCACAGTCGGCGCGCCGCGCGGAACTTCGCGACCTCTTCGAGCAGCTGGTTGTGCGAGTTGAAGAAGAACGACAGCCGCGGCGCGAACGCGTCGACGTCCAGCCCGCGTCCGAGCGCCGCCTCGACGTAGCCGATCCCGTCCGCAAGTGTGAACGCCACCTCTTCCACGGCCGTCGCACCGGCCTCGCGGATGTGGTACCCGCTGATGCTGACGGGGTTGAAGCGCGGCATCTCGCGCGTCGCGTACTCGATGACGTCGGTCACGAGTCGGAGTGACGGCCGCACGGGCAGCCTCTGCGTGCCGCGCGCGATGAACTCCTTGAACATGTCGTTCTGCACGGTGCCGCGCAGGCTCGCGGGGTCGACGCCTTGCTTCCTGGCCACGGCGATGAGCAGCGCCAGGAGCACGATCGCCGTCGAGTTGATCGTCATGGAGATGCTGATCTTGTCGAGCGGGATGCCGTCGAGCAGCGTCTCCATGTCCTGCAGGGTCGCGATCGACACGCCCACGCGCCCGACCTCGCCCGCTGCGAACGGATCGTCCGGGTCGTAGCCGATCTGGGTGGGCAGGTCGAACGCGACGGAGAGCCCCGTCGTGCCCTGTTCCAGCAGCGCCCGATAGCGGCGGTTGCTCTCCTCGGCGGTCGCGAAGCCGGCGTACTGGCGCATCGTCCACAGGCGGCCGCGGTACATCGTGGCCTGCACGCCGCGGGTGAACGGGGGCTCGCCGGGGACGCCGACGCGCGCTTCGAAGTCCTCGCTCGCGGGCTCCGGCGCGTAGCAGGGATCGAGCGTCAGCCCCGAGGCCGTCCGGAACGCGTCCTTGCGCTCCGCGAAGCGCGCGGTGGATTTCGCGTACGTGCCGGCGAGCCAGCGTCCGAGCTGCGTGGGGGGCTGCGGGTCGGTCATGGTCATCTCCTGCGGCGGGGCGGCGGCAGCGCCGCCAGCGCGCCCAAGGCGGTCTGGAAATCCTGCGGCAACGGCGCCTCGAACGAGACGGACTCCCCGGTGCCGGGATGGCGGAAAGCGAGCCGCCACGCATGTAGCAGCAGCCTGGGTGCGTGCTCCTCGCCGGGAGCGCCGGGCCGTCCGTACGTCGGGTCGCCCACGATCGGGAACCCGCGGTACGCGAGGTGGACGCGGATCTGGTGGGTGCGACCCGTGCGCGGCAGGCAGCGCAGCAACGCGTGACGCGGGAGCCGTCGCTCCACCTCCCAGGCGGTGAACGACGGGCGTCCGCTCTCCGTACGAATCGCCATCTTCGTGCGGTGGTGGGGTGCCCGGCCGATGGGCAGGTCGATCTCGCCGCGGTCGTCGTCCGGCAGTCCATGCACCACCGCCAGGTAGGTCTTGTGAACCGTGCGCTCGGCGAAGGCCGCCGAGAGGGCGCGCTGCGCCGCCTCCGTGCGCGCGACGACCATCACGCCCGACGTCTCCTTGTCGAGGCGGTGGACGATGCCGGGGCGATCGCTGCCGCCGAGCTCGGGCAGGTCCTTTAGGTGCCACGCGAGCGCGTTCGCCAGCGTGCCGTCCCGCTGTCCCGCGCCCGGATGCACCGTGAGCCCGGGCGGCTTCGCGATCACGAGGATCGTCTCGTCCTCGTGCAGCACATCGAGAGGCAGCTCCTGGGGCTCGAGGTGCGAGGGCGTCGGGGGCGGGATCCGCACGACCACGGCCTCGCCGCCCTCGACGCGCGTCTTCGCCGCGCGGGGCTCCCCATCGACCTCTACGCGGCCATCACGGATCCACGCGGTGACCACCGTGCGCGAGTGCTCGGGGAACCGGTCCGCCAGCGCACGGTCGAGGCGCTGGCCCCTCGCCTCGGGGCCGAGGACGAGCTCGACGCGCTCGGTGGGGGGCTCGGGCTCGGGAATGGCGCTTCCTCCTTCGGCGTTGTGCGCCGTGCCGTCCGGCACGGCGTGTGTTGTACCCTCCGACGGACGCAGGAGACCGAGGAGCAGTCCCGTGACCGACACATCCCCCGAGGCTCCGGGCCCGAGCACACCCTGGCGCCGCTACCTCATGATCGGCGTCCCGATCATCGCGGTCGTCGTTGCGGTCGTCGTCATCTGGTGGCCGAAGTGGGAGATCCAGCTGGCCATCAACGGCCTGCACGCCTCCGACGGCCGCGCACGCGCGGGCCACATCGAGACGCTCAAGAACCACCCGGACCGGGAGCTGGTCATCGACGAGCTGCTCGACTCCGTCCAGGACGACGGCCACACATTCGGCGTACGCAAGCTCTGCTGCGGCCTGCTCGTCAACCACTTCAACCGGCTCTCGAAGCTGACGCCCCTGCTGACCTCGGGCTCGCTCCACACGCGCGGCGTCATCCTCGACACACTCGCCCACCAGGACTACTTCGAGAACGAGTTCCTCGAGGATCCCCGCTACCGGATCCGCGAGACGATCGTCGAGTGGCTGCGCAACGACGGCGACACGACGCGCATGCATGCCGTCCAGCTCGCCAGCCAGATCCGCATGAAGGAGGTCATGCCGGACATCCGGCCGCTGATGCGCCGCTCGGGTCGCACGAACGTGCACGCCCGCGAGGAGCGCGACCTGATGATCGCAGCGGCGGGTGCGGTGGAGCGCTTCAAGGATTGCGAGAGCGCGGCCACGTTGTTGGAGGTCGCTGACAAGGACCCCGACCCGCTGGTGCGCCTGCGCTTCATGCAGATCCTCGAGCGCACGGTGTTCCGCAAGGCTCCGGCCGCTCCGTGTCCGGGCGCGCTCGACGAGGCGCCGATGAAGGCGCTCGTGCAGAAGAGCCTCGACGATCCCGAGCACACGGTTCGTATGGGCGCGATGCTGATACTCGCGCGCCAGCCCGGCTGGACGGAGGCGGTCACCTCGCGCCTGGAGGCGATCCTCGACGGCAACGACGCCAAGCCGGCCGAGCGCCGGCAGGCGCTCAGCGCGCTGGTCGCGCTGGGGCAGCCGGCCTTCCTCGAGCGCTTCCCGCAGTACTTCCACGACGCTTCCGTCGAGGTGCGCCGCACCGCGGCGCGCTCCGTGCTGCAGGTCGCAGATCAGGGCTTCGAGGGCTGCTGGATCGGTCTCCTCACGGACGAGGCGCCGGAGAGCGGCGTCGCCATCGAGCAGGACGGGCGCCACATGCTGTGGCGCGACGCGCTGCAGTACCTGCGCCGTCATGCGAAGGGCTTCCGCGGCTTCCCCAACCTGCTGATCGTCCGTGCGGCGCAGGACAAGGTGCAGTTCGCGAAGGACATGGCCTCGATGTTCCTCGACGGTGAGGTCGTCGTGGCCGCGACGGACGGGACGATGGAGCGCGTGACGCGCGACGGCGTGACGGAGGCGTGGTTCCGCTGGTGGTGCGAGGACCGCGGCCTCGATGCCGAGAAGACGGAGCAGGCCGTCGCGGTCTGGCGTGCGAGCCATGCGGCCCGCAAGCGCGGTGACGTGCCGGCCGCGAAGGCGGCACTCGACGGGCTCGACTTCGACGCGGCCGGTCTGTTCACCTACGAGCGCGCGTGGCTGGCGGTGCACTCGCGGTAGGGATCGCGCTCCCGCTCTCGCTCGCGCTCGACATTCGGGCGGGTGCCCCGGGCGCCGCCGATCCGCGAGCGCGTGAGGGAGCGCGAGCGCGAGAAATCACCGCCTCTCCGGCAGCGGCCAGCGCAGGCGGACCCACGCCGGATCCTTGAGCTTCTCCTCGATCCACGTGCGCGCCTTGCGGCGGGCCAGCATCTCGACGACGTGCGGCCGCACCTCGGCGAGGGTGCGCGCCGGGCGGAGGCCCACCCGCTTCATCACGTGCACCTCGCTCAGGGTGTCGAACGGGCTGGAGATGTCGCCGTCGCGCATGCGCTCGGCCTGCTCGCGCAGCGTGATGTCGCGGTCGGTGTTGTAGATGCGGATGCGCTTGGCCTGGATCCAGGCCCGGCGGCGCATGTTCACGTCGTTGGCGACCTTGTCGAAGGAGTCCCCACGTGCGAGCTGCGAGCTCAGCTTGTTCGCGATCTTGCGCGCGTCGCGGTAGCTCGGCAGACCCTGGTTGGCCATGAGGCCCTTCTTCTGCGCGAACTGGATCTCGATGTCGTACACGAGGATGTGCGCGCCGTAGCGCCCGGACTGCTGGCGCTCGAACTCCGCGCGGATCTCCTCCTCGGTGATCTCCGGGCGCATGTTGCGCACCAGGCCGAGCAGGCCGCGGCTGTAGCGGCTCTTGCGCACGTCGTCCATCGTCATGTTGAACTGCGTCTCGAAGCGGTCCTTGAACGAGACCGTGCGCCACACCTCGTCGCGCTGCAGCTCGCGCTCGAGCGGCCACAGCTTGCGCAGGTGCTCCACTTCGGCCTCGAGCTCCGCGTCCGAGAGCCGCACGCCCTTGATCGAGAGCAGGGCGGTCTTGCACTCCTTGTCGAGGTACTCGCGGACCTTCTGGCCGGGCAGCCGGATGATGAGCGCGCGGCCCAGCTGCTTGTTCGTGATCGGCTCGCTGTTGACCGCCGCCACGACGCCCGCGCCGAGGTCGTCCGGCTTCTGCTTCTGCTGGACGTGATCGATGGTCTCGATGCCGTACTGGATCTTGGCGGCCTTGCGAATCTCGGCGATCACGATGCCGACCTGACGCAGGCGGGCGTTCTCGTCCTTCGGCAGGGTCTTGCCGAGGTACTTCGGATGGGCCGCGATCCGCTCCTTGCGGATGATGTGCCACATCTGCTCGACGAACTCGCGCTCCGTGGTGCCGCGGTCCTGGATCTCGTCGCGGAGCGTGCGCGTGCCGCCGGAGGTCCGGCGCAGCTTGCCGTCCCATTCGTTCCAGAGCTTGCGCACGTCCGCCTGGGTGACGGCGATGCCGAGCTTCTTGCACTCCTGCACGACCATCAGCTCTTCGATCAGCTGCTCGAGCACCGCGCGCGGGCCGCTGCGCGAGCGCTTGATCTCGCGCGTGGCCTGCTGCGTCGCCGCGATGCTGAAGCCCTCGAAGGTCAGCTTGCGGCCGCGGACCTCGGCGACGACGCCGTCCGGCAGCTCGTCGGCCGCAGCCGGCAGGGCGATCGCCGCGAGGAGGAGGAGGATGCAGAGGCCCCACGGGGCCGGGCGCTGTCGATTCGTCATGAGATCGTCACAAGTGGTTGTCATATAAGAGCCTAGGGCGGTCGTTCAGGGGGGTCAAGGCGGGCGCACGGGCTTGACGTTGGACGCCGGGGCGGGCACGGTGCCTCTTTCGGAATCCTCCGGAGGTGGTGATGAACGACCGGCTTCTGCACGCCGTCCGCGTGACGGCCCTGTTCCTTGCGCTCCTGGGGCTCACGGCCTGCTCGTCGGACGAGGCGAGCGAGGGGTCGCAGCCCGCCGATCAGGGCGCCGCACCCGGTCCGGTCTTCGCCGATGGGGGGCTCGAGTCCGTCACCGCACCGTCCCCGCGGCCCGCGCAGCCGAGCGGGCCGGCGATCGAGGTGACCTGGGAGGCGCTCGCGCGCGAGAAGTACCTCCTCGAGAACTCGCGCTTCCGGCGTCGCGGCCCGCTGCCGCCTCAGAAGATCATCCTGCTCAATGCCAGCCACCCGAACGCGAAGGCCGTCCAGATGGGCAGGGCCGGCGAGAAGGGCGCGGCCACCGCCGTCATCTCCGACCGCGACATGGACGCGTTCCTCAAGGGACTCGAGCAGCGCGGCTTCTTCCGCTACGCGCGGCCGGCCGGCTATGACGCCGCCGTGGAGAACAGCTCGAACGCCCGCGGCCGGGTCACCGTCGTCCGCAATGGGCAGGGCCGCTCGATTCTCTCGATGCGCGGCCAGGGCCAGAACCCGCAGACGCGCGACATCCCGAAGATCTACTCGGAGACCAAGCAGGCGATCATGGCGCTGCGCAACATGAACCCGACGCTCAGCGTGACGCGCCAGGGCGCCTCCGGGACCGCCCGTCTGCGCTGAGCCCGTGACGGACGCCTACGCGATCCTGATCCCCGCGCGCCTGGGCAGCGAGCGCCTGCCGGGCAAGGTGCTGCTGAGGGAGTCGGGCAAGTACCTGATCCAGCACGTCTACGAGCGGGCGCTCGAGGCGCCCGGCCATCCGCGCGTGATCGTCCTGACGGACGACGAGCGCGTGGTCGAGGCCGTGCGCTCCTTCCGCGGCCAGGTCCGTCTCACGCGGGCGGATCACGCTTCCGGGACCGACCGCTGCGCCGAGGCGGCCGCCGACCTCGAGGAGCCGGTCGTCGTGAATGTCCAGGGCGACGAGCCGCTGTTTGCGCCTGGCGACCTCGCGGACCTGGCGGTTGCCGTGGGCCAGGACGGCGCCGACATCGCGACCCTCGCCTGGCCGTTCGACGATCCCGCGGACATGCAGGACCCGAACGCGGTGAAGGCGGTCTTTCACGCCGACGGCGAGGCGATCACGTTCACGCGGGAGGCGCGGCCGCCGTCCGAGCTACCGGCCGGGGCGGTGGTCATGCACCACGTGGGCATCTACGCCTTCCGCCGGGAGCGGCTGCTGGCGTTTCCGGGGCTGCCGCGTACCGAGAACGAGCGGCGGGAGCGGCTGGAGCAGCTGCGGGCGATGGACCACGGCTGGCGGATCCGGGTGCTGACGGCGTCGGGGCCGGCGTTCGGGATCGACACGCGGGCAGACTATGAGAAGTTCCTCGCGACCGTACGCCCTGCGTAGCTCGCGGACGGGCGGGCGTTCGCCGCCGCGCTGCGGCGCCTCCGGCCGCCCCTACAGGGCGCCGTAGGGGCGGCCGGAGCCCTGAGCAAGCGGAGCGCGCGAAGGGCGAACGCCCGCCCGCGTCTACCAGATGCAGACCGCTGTCGGTGGGTCCGGTAGCATCCACTTTTCCCGGGAGAGATCAGCGTGACGAAGTACATCTTCGTGACCGGGGGCGTGCTCTCGAGTCTCGGCAAGGGCCTGACGAGCGCATCCATCGGCCTGCTCCTCGAAGGCCACGGCTACAAGGTCCAGCACCAGAAGCTCGATCCGTACCTCAACGTGGATCCGGGCACCATGTCGCCCTTCCAGCACGGCGAGGTCTACGTGACCGAGGACGGCGCGGAGACCGACCTGGACCTGGGCCACTACGAGCGCTTCACAGAGAACGCCGTCCTGACGCAGGACAGCAACTACACGAGCGGCCGCATCTACGCGTCGATCATCGCCAAGGAGCGGCGCGGCGACTACCTCGGCCGCACGGTGCAGGTGATCCCGCACGTCACCGACGAGATCAAGCAGGCCATCCGCCGCGGCGCCGGCGACGCAGACTTCCTCATCTGCGAGCTCGGCGGCACGGTCGGCGACATCGAGGGCCTGCCGTTCATGGAGGCCATCCGCCAGTTCCTCGTCGACGAGGGACGCGACAACGCGATGGTCGCCCATCTCACCTACATCCCGTACCTGCACACGAGCGAGGAGCTCAAGACCAAGCCGAGCCAGCACGGGGTGATGAAGCTGCGCGAGATCGGCATCCTGCCGGA
>JASJDY010000131.1 GCA_030065025.1 Planctomycetota bacterium | reverse complement strand
GCGTGCGCGTTGGCCTCCGACAGCGTCATGCCGAGGTACACGTCGACCCCGTCCATGGCGCGAAGTCCCGCGTATGTCGCGATCATGTTGTCGAACGCCCCGTCGCGACCACGGAGCTCGTCGTGCAAGGCCGGCGGTCCCTCGATGCTGCACGTGACCACCAGCTTCGGGATGTCGAGTTGCGTCATCTGCTCGACGTCGCGCAGGATGACGTCCGTGCGCTGACCGGTCGTGGGGAAGTCCAGGACGGCGAGGTTGGGCAGCGCCTCGCGCACGGCCTGGGCGATGGCCACCATGTCGCCTCGCAGGAACGGCTCGCCTCCGGTGAGGTTGACCCAGCGCAGGCTGGGGGCCGCGGCCAGGAACGTGCCGATCTCGGCGGGCGTCATCTCGCGACGCTTGTCCCGCTGCCAGATCAGACAGCCCTTGCAGCGGCAGTCGCAGCGATCCGTCAACACGAGCGTGACCTTGAACGGCCGCGTCGAACCGAGCCTCGTGCCCAGGATGCCGCGGGCGAGGCCGGCGTAGGCGCGCAGGGCGCGCACGCCGCGGACGGCCCCGGCGTTCATCGCCCCTCCAGAGCGCGCTGCTGGGCGAGCAGCAGCGGGTGTCCAGGATGGACCTCCAGCCCTTCCGCCACGACGCGCCGCGCGCGCTCGAGGCGGCCCTCGCCGCGCTGCAGCGCCGACAGGTCGGCGAAGAGGAAGGGATCCGGAACGAGATCCTCTGCCGCCCGCGCCTCGGTCAACACCTGCTCGAAGCGCGCGATGAGCGCCGGGCGCAGGGCGAGGTCCCCGAGGCTGGGATCCAGCAGGCAGTCCGCGAGCACGCCCGCGCGCACCGCCGCCATCCGCTCGCGGGCCGCGCCTTCCGGGATCCGGCGGTCGGCGCTGGCGCGGAGCGCACGCAGCGCGAGGTCGACGCGCACCCGCTTGCGTCCCCACGAAGCCTGGGCCCAGACGGCCTCCGCGTCGTTGTGGCGGAAGCGGCCGCGGCCTTCGAGGTCGATCGCCTGGTCGTTCGCGTAGCGCGCCGTCCCCAGATCACCCAAGGCGGTGCCGGCGTCGATCCAGCGGTTGAGCATGTCGCCCAGCATGCGCTCCGAGCCGCGTCCGATGGCCAGGCCGCCCGGTGTCGCCCAGATCTCGAACGCCCGCTGGTACAGCTTGATCTGCGCGACGCGGGCCTGACTGCGGCGGACGTCGACGTTCGTCTCCTCGCCAGGTGCATCGGCGCCGACGAGCACGAGGCTCTCCGCCATCTCGCCGAAGAGATTGCCCATGGCGTACATCGACTTGCCGTCGAACGGATTGGCCTCGAGGTAGGTCGCGAGGGCGTTCTCGGCGTCGACGATGCGCTTCTGGGCCAGGTACTCGAACGCGATGCCCTGGTACGCATTCGCATTCCAGGGGCGGTCGGCGCGCACCGTCTGCCACAGCGTGAGCTCGTCCGCCCACGCCGCGTTGCGCCGCGTCGTCAGGAAGCCGAGCGCGATCACCACGCAGAGCCCGACCGTCAACAACGCCGAGCGCGACGTGCCGCGCTGAGCGGCGAGGCCCGCCGCGATGCCGGCCGCGACGCACAGCAGGCCGGGGTAGAGGAACCGGTCCGCCACGAACGTCTTCAGCGGCACGACGACGTTGCTCACCGGACCGAGCGTCACGAGGACGCCGAGCACCGCGAAGGCCAGCACGAAGCGCCTGCGCGCCAGCCCCCAGACGCCGGCCGCCAGGAGCGTGCCGAGCACGCCCGCACCGATCCACACCTCGGGATCGTTCCAACGCAGGGGGATGGTGATGCGGGTGTCGAAGCTGAAGCCCACGGGCGCAAGCAGCGCCTGCGCGTACCAGCCCACGCCGTGCAGCATGGTGCGTGCGGTGGCGAGCACGCTGCCGTCGACGTGCGGCACCTGCGCCAGCCCCGGCAGGACTGCACCCCGCAGCACGAAGTAGAGCCCCGCGACGCCTGCGAGCACGCCGCTGCGGATCCAAGTCGTCCGCGCCCACGGCGAGGGCCGCCCGGCATCGGCGCGCGGTAGCGCCACGTCGCGCAGCGGTAGGAGCAGCGGCAGCATGAGCGCCGACTCCTTGGCGAGACACGCGAGTAGGAACAGCACGGCGCCGCCGACGGTGCGCTGCAGGCCCGGCCGCTCCATGACGAGAAGCCCGAGGAGCAGCAGCGTCACGGCGAGCAGATCGCCCTGGGAGGAGAGCCACGCAACGCTCTCGCTGGTGAGCGGATGCAGCGCGAAGACCAGCGCGCCCAGAGCCGCAGGCAGGACCGCGCCGGCGAGGAGACGCTGCAGCAGGAGCAGGACCAGCACGGCGTTGAGCGCGTGCAGCAGGATGCTCACGAGGTGCCAGAGCGGCAGATTGAAGTCGATGCTGCCGTCGACCGCGGTGCGGGCGAACAGCTGGTACTGGAACGCGAACAGCAGCGTGCGCAGGGGCCTGTAGATGTCGGCCGTGATGCCGTCGGTGTGCGACGCGGTCTCCGGATCGGTGAACGCGGCGACGAAGGGCACGCTGCGAATCGACTCGTTCAGCTTGATGAAGCGATGGTCGTCGTAGACGAAGTCCCCACCGAGACCCGTGGCGTGCACGCCGATCGTCACCAGCGCCACGGCCAGCGCGGCCCAGCCTGCGCCCACGGATCTCACGAGCGGACTCCCGCTCCGTGTGAGCTCTTCGCGAGCAGTGCGCGCATCCGCTCGACCACCTCCCCGACGGGGATCGAAGCCATGCACGTGTAGATGCGGCAGCGGCTGGAGCGGTAGTTCGCGACGGTGGTGCAGGGGCTGCACGGCAGAGCGCGGTAGAACGCGTGCGAGCTCGCGGACAGCGGGCCGTACAGCGTGGGTGTGTTCGGTCCGAACATCGCGAGCACGGGCGTGCCCAGCTGGGAGGCGATGTGCACAGGCCCCGTGTCGTTGCTGAGCAGTGCATCCGCGCCCGCGAGCAGCGCGACGAGGCCGTGCACGGAGAGACGGCCCGCGAGCGCTTCGGCGCCCTCCCCCACCGCGGCCGCCGCGCGCTCGACGAGCTCCGATTCGGCACCACCGCCGGTCACGAACACGCGCCGGCCCGCGTCACGCGCGCAGCGGCCCGCTGCGGCGAAGCCGGACACCGACCACCGGCGGCCGGGGAAGTTGTCGCCGCTGCCCGGATGCAGGACGACGTAGGGACCGCACTCGCGCAGGCTTGCGGTCTCGCGCAGGCCTGCCTCGGTGGGCTGCAGCCCGCCGGGCACGTAGGCCGCGGGCGCCACGCCGGCGGCCTCGACCAGATCCCGGAAGGAGCGGGTGACGTGCACGTCGTCGCGGAACGGGACCGTCACCGTGTAGAGGCCGTCGCGCGCCGCGCTGCCCGTGCGGAAGCCGACACGCTGCCTGGCGCGCCCCAGGCGCGCGAGCAGCGCACCGCTGCGGGCGAACTGCTCGAAGTCCACGGCGAGGTCGGGAGGGGCGCGCCGTAGCCGGCGCACCGCGGCCGCGAGGTCGAGCACGGTGCGCCGAACGGTCTCCGGTCGCACGAGCAGGAGGTCGTCGGCCAGGTCCCGGACGAGCGGCGCGTTGCCGGCGAGTGTCGCGATCGTGAAGTGGGCGCCGGGATGGCGCGATCTGAGGTCCTGCACCACCGGACGCAGCAGGGCCCAGTTGCCCAGGCCCCAGAACTTCACGACGAGGACACGGCGCACCTCGCTGACCTCGCCGGGCGGATGCAGCAGCTCCGCGGCGCGATCCCAGCCGCCGAGCCAGCGCCCCCACCAGCCGCCGAGCACACGGTCGAGGTGCTTGGCGAGGCCGACGTTCACGATGCGCTCCCGAGCACTTGCGCGCGCGGCGCGAGGCGGCCCTGCGGCAGCACGAGGTTCATCTCGGTGTGGCAGTTCCACAGGCACGCCGTGCAGCTGGAGAGCCGGCGACGGACGGCGGCGTACTCCTCCGAGCGCCACAGGGGTGCCAGCGGGATCCGACCGGCCGGCTCCTTCCGCTCCATGAGCGGGAAGCAGGGGTACACGTCGCCGTAGCAGTCGACGACCACGCTGGCGTACGGCGCGTAGCAGAAGAGCGGCGACGCTTCGCCGCGGAAGGCGCGGGGCAGGAGGTCGAGATAGCCCGTGCTGTTGTCGACGAGCCCCTCACCGTGCAAGCGCGCGAGGTCGTCGAGAGCCGAGCGCACGGCGGCTTCGTCCGGAGCCGTCTCGCCCTGGCCGAAGTCGTGTACGGGAATCACGCCTACGCGGTCGGCGCCTGCCGCGACCGCGGTGCGCACCACCTCGCCGGCGCGGTGGACGTTGTGGCTCGTGAGAACGGTCACGGCGGTGATGTGCGGTGTGCGGCGCGTGCCTCGCGCCGTACGCAGCGCATCGAGCGCTGCCAGCACGGTGTCGAACGAACCCCGCCGGTTGCGCGCGGCATCGTGTTCCTCGGCCGTGGCGCCGTCCAGCGACACGTTGATGGAGCGTACGCCTGTGGCGAGCAAGTCCTCGGCGCGCTCCGTTACGCGGAAGCCGTCGGTGTTCAGGTGCGCGTGCAGCCCGAGGCGGGAGGCGTAGGCGAGGAGCTCGAACAGGTCCTCGCGCAGCATCGGCTCGCCACCCGTGAAGCCCACGCCCGCGGTCCCGATGGCCTTCATGTCCCGGAGCACGGCAGAGAGCTCCGCGGTGTCGAGCTCGCGATCGCCGGCGCGTCGGCGTGCCGCTGCGCGGGCGGGCAGATCGCAGACGCGACAGCGCAGGTCGCAGCGGTACGTGACGAGCAACGTCCCGAGCGCCGGTCCCGCGAGCACGCGACCGCGGCGCGGGCCGAGCGCGGTACCGATCCAGCGCAGCCCGTGCTGCAGGAGGCTGGCGACGTCACCCCGGAGGGTGCGATCGCGCAGGACGTCCGTGTACTGGCGGCGCAGGCCCTTCACGCGGCGCCCTCCTCGGCGCTCGCTGCGGGCCGCGGACGGCGCGGGCGACGGCCGGCGTCGGGCAGCTGCAGATGCGGGGCCTCGGAGGACGACTCGCTGCGCCGTGAGAAGCGCGGTGCGGCTGCGTCCGTGGGGTACTCGGTGCAGCGCGCGCACACCGGAGGCAGATCGCCGCGCACGTGACGACGGCGCAGCTCCCGCAGAGCGGGCGCGTTCCAGAGGTCGCGCAGCCGCTGCTTGCGCACGTCGCCGAACGCAAGCTCGCCGTCGTGGTCTACGCAACAGACGGTGACGCGGCCGTCCTGGAGGACGACCAGGCCGCCGCGCCACGGCTCGCGGCAGCGCGTGCGTCGCTCTCCGCACGTCAGCAGCGGGATCTTCTGGACCCGTTCCACCCGGTCACGGTACCGATCGCCGAAGGCCTCGGCGGCCGCTTCGGTCTCCGGCGCGACGACCATGGACACGTCGACAGCCGTGTCGAGGCCGCGCCGATCGCGCTCGGCGATGAGCCTGTCGAGGCCCGCCTCGGTCCGTGCCAGCGGCACGCCGCGTACGCGCTCGTGCGTCGTCGCGTCACCGTCCACGGAGACGGTGATGCGGTCCAGACCGGCGTCCAGAAGCGCGTTCACCCGGCGCTCGTCGATGAGGGTGCCGTTCGTGGTCACGAGCGTGCGTGCGCCGTGCGCGCGCGCTTCACGCGCGAGCTGGGTGAAGTGCGGGTGCAGCAGCGACTCCCCCCACTGGAACAGCAACGTGAACTCGAGCGGTCCCGCCCCGCGAAGTGCACGGCGGAACACGTCCGGCTCCATGAACCCGCGGGGCCGAGCGAGCAGCCCGTTCCCCGTGGGACAGAAGCTGCACTTGAGGTTGCAGTGGTTCGTCAGCTCGAGGTTCGCCGAGATGAGGCCGGGCGCACGGCTGAGGCCCAGCCGGTACGCAATCTCGTTTCCGATGCCCAGCAGGAGGCCACGGACGCTGCGGTAGCGAATCGCGATGACCTCGGCCAGCTCCGGGCGTCGCAGATACAGACGCGCGACGGCCTGCCCCGCAAGACGGGCCAGGAAGGGCGGGCGGCGGGTGTCGGTGCGCTTGGTGTTCATGGGGCGCTGGGCGACGAGCCCGGCTGAGGAGACGAACGAAGCCCCGGAGGGAGGCCCCCCGGGGCTTCGTGTGGGTGATAGGCGAGGGCTCGTCCCGTGGGACGGGCCCTACGCCGATAGCTGCCCTGATCGGGTCGGCGTGATCAGTTCTTCACGAACGGGATCGTCACGTCGAAGACGGTGGGCACCGCGAGGTTCGGGGGGTCACCCGCACCCGTGCCGTAGCCGTCCTTGACGAAGAAGCGCCAACGCCAGCGGATGTAGCGCTTGCCGTCGACCAGATCGATCTGGGACGCGTCGTACCAGACCGTCAGGCCGTCGGCCTCCGACGGGGTGTCGGTGATCGGGTCGGCCGCATTGCCGTCGCCGTCGTTCAGGAAGTCCGCGCCCTGGAACTCGAGCTTCGCATCGAAGTCGGTGCCGGCCGTCTGGCCGCCACCGCCGCTGCCCGTGGGCAGCTCGAGGAAGCCGGGATCGCCCAGATCGAGCGTGAAGTTGCCCTTGAACGTCGGCACCTGCGCGATGCCGCCGACGAGCGGCGCGAAGTCCGTGTTGTCGGTGAACAGGTCAACCCAGTCGCTCTGACCGACGCTGGCGAGATCCACCGGCGTGGTGAAGCCGCTCGCGCTCGTGGCCAGGGGGTCGGTCGTGCCGTTCACCGTCGGCGCGGTCCCGCCGAACGTGGTGAGGAAGATGCGCCCGGGAGCGCCGTCGCCACCGTTGCGCGTGGGGTCGCCGGACGAGCCGCCGGAGCCGCCCGTCGCCGTCACCGAGGCGCCGGCCGAGACGTTGATGCTCGTGCCGACGATGCAGATGCCGCCACCCGCACCGCCACCGCCGGGACCGCCGTCACCGGAGGCCGGGCCGGGCGAGCCGACGAGACCGATGAACAGGTCATCGGCGTTGCCGGGCGTGTTGTCGAGACCGGGGTCGATCAGCTGGTCGCCGGGGCCGTAGGTGTTGCCACCATCGCCGCCGTTGGCGGAGATCACAGCCGACGAACCGATGGTGACCGCGCCGTTGGCGAGCACCCACATGGCGCCGCCCGCGCCGCCGCCACCACCGCCGCCGTCGTCACCGTTGCCCACGGTGCCGCCGTCGCCGGTCTCGGAGCCGCCGCCGTTGGCGTCGTCGTCCGACGAACCGCCGCCGCCACCATTGCCGCCACCGACGTTGGAGTTGTTGTGGTACCCGCGATCGGGGTTGAACAGCGCGATGCCGCGCACGAACTCGGGATCGCCGAACGCCGGACCACCGGCGCCAAGGACGGTTCCATCGTTCGTGAGGCCGTCGAAGCCGACGGTGCCGAAGCCGCCGCCGCCGCCGCCCGAGCTGCCGTCGTTCGTGCCGGCCACGGTCTCGGCCGTGCCGGGCGCACCCGTGCCGCCCTGCTGCGTGCCATCCTGGTCGGAGTACAGGTCGAAGAGCGTCGAGCCGACGCCGCCGGTCGTGCCGCCTGATGTGGCCGCGATGGTCGGATCGGCGCCTGCACCGCCGGCACCGCCGCCGGGACCGGCCGCGCCACCGGCACCGCCGGCCGGGACGGCGCCGGCGTTCGTGTACGCCTCGGAGCCGTCGGTGTCGAAGCCGGGACCGCCGTTGTCACCGTTCATGACGATCGTGCCCTGCACGTCGAACGTGCCCTGGCAGAGGATCAGCAGCGGGCGACTACCGATGACCGTGACCGTGTCGCCGGCCCGCACGAGGAAGCTCGTGAACTCGTAGATGCCGTCGTTGTTGACGTCGCCGGAGTCGGTGTTGATCGTGCGGTTCGCTCCGTTCGTGTCGAACCCGCCGTCCTGACCGTTGCCCATCCAGGGCTTGTAGACGGCCTGGAGCGTGCCGGCATTCGGGTTCGCGATGTTCGGGTTGGGGAACAGCGTCGGGATGTTCAGGAAGCGATAGCCATCCACGCTCGAGATCGGGTCGCCGACCACGGTCCCGGGGGGCGTCGCGCCGTTCCAGCACGCCGTGCTGCTCTGACCGATGAAGGCGCCGAAGGGATCACCGTTGATGCCGCCGAGGCCAGCGTACGTGCGCGTGCCGGCGGGGAAGGTCACCGTGCCGCTGCCCGGCGCCGGATCCAGAGGATCACCGTCGAACGTGCCATCGGGGGTGTCGATGTCGGAGCGGGTGTAGAGACCCGGCTCGGCGAAGTTGCCGGCCGTGCCGCTGTCGTTGTCACCCCACTCGGCGAGGTTGTTGTTGAAGTCCTCGATGATGGAGAGCGGCGTGTCCGGCACCTCGAGCGTCTTGAAGTAGATGCGGTAGCCGGGCGGGATCGCGTCGCTGAACGCCGTCTGCGCCTCGTAGACGTCGTACCCGTTGAGCGACGGGTCCGGACGGTCGTCGATGCGCAGCGGGCAGCCGGGCAGGTCCTTGACCGCCGGCGTGATGTTGACGACGTAGACGCCCTGCGGCACCGGGCCGGCGGGCACGAGGATGATCTCGGTGTCCTCGATGCTCTGGACCACGATGGGCTTGTTCGTCTCGATCTGATCGGGACCGGTGAAGTCACCGTTCTTCAGCGCGACGCGCCAGAGCTGGACGTTGACCGGGATGCCGCCGAAGAACGGCTCCACGGTGAGCGGGTCGAGGGGCTCGTTGATCTTCACGCGGATCGCCGGCAGATCGATGAAGCCGGGCGTGACGGCCGACGGGTCGCCGTACGCCTGCGTGTTGTGGCGCGGCACCGAGAGGGCCTCGATGACGCGCGGGCTGCCCTCGTTCTGCAGGCACAGCAGGCGGGCGCCGGGGCCGCTGCCGGTCTGGATCGCGGTCGGATCGATGTTCGGGGCCTGGTAGAGCTCGTTGCCCGCACCAGAGTTCTGGAGGCAGCCGGCGCCGTCGCCCTTGCCGCCCTGCGTCCACGGCACACCGCCCCGGATCGCGCGGCGCGTCTCGATGAAGAAGGACGGGCTGGCCGGGGTCTCGTCGTCGGCGGTGCCGAGGATGCCGTCGGGGCCGTTGCAGCGGATGTCCGCGACGATGTCCGTGCTCTTCGCGGGCAGCGTGCGGAAGGTGAACGTGTCGGCCTGGAGGAGAGGCTTGCCCGTGGTCGACTCGATCGTCGTCACCGCCGGGAACTCGGTGAGGCTGACCGTGTACTCGATGTCGGGCTGCAGGCCGGCGTCGGAGTAGTCCGCGAAGTTCGTGGTGACCGGCAGAAGGGCCACGAGGTTGCCGTCGACGACGATCTCCTCGAAGAACGGTCCTGCCGCACCGACGACGCGGAGGGTGTCCGGCGTGATCGTCGCGGGGTTGATATCCGCACTGAAGATGAAGATCAGCGCCTGGTTCAGCGGGATGCCCGAGAGGTTGGGCACGTTGAAGCCGAGCAGGACGAGGTCGGGGTTGTCACCCCCGCCGCCGCCGCAGGACGTCATCGAAAGCGAGACGCTCAGCATCAAGATCAGGACTACCGCGCAGGTCAAACGAGAACGGTGCATGTGGTGTGCTCTCCCGGGGCTCCATCGCAGGGTGAGTGCCGACGGGCCAGGTTCCGAAGCTAGGGGACCCCCACCGAGGCCAGTTGTCCCCGCGCGGGCCCTACCCGCGCCGGGACGCTACGAGCTGCCGGCCTGTCCTCGACACCGGCAGCTCGTGGGTCCATCAGTCTGGACGCGCCTTGCGGCGCTCTTCTCGGGTGGACGTTGCGCTCAGCGCCCCGCCCCTAGTTCTGGGTCATCGGGATGACGACCGTGCTGACCCGCGCCGTCGCGAGGCTGATCAGGTTCGAGATCAGCCGGATGCGGTAGCGCAGGTTCTTCATGCCGTCAGCCTTGTTGATGTCCTTGACCCACGTGGGCTCGCCCGTCACGTCGTCGGCGGTGAACTCACCGGCCTGGTTGACGATCTGGTTGCCCTGCGGGTCGATGTCATACGCGTCGGCGCCCTGGTACTCGATCTCGACGCTCGCGCCACCGGACTGCACCGAAGGCGTGATCACCGCCGGCAGGTAGTCCGTCAGATCGCCGAACGTCGTGTTGGCACCGAGGCCCTCTTCGTAGAACAGCGACTGCCCCTGGCTCACGCGGCGCGTGAGCGTGAAGCAGGTGTCCGAGATGCTCTGCTCGGGGTTCTGGACGCCGCCGACGAAGTTGCTCGCCGGGTTCGGGATGTCTTCCTCGTACGTCGCGTACATGCGCGTCAGCGGCAGGCCGCCGATCAGCACGCCCGAGCACGGGAAGGTGACGCCGAACCAACCGCGCACCTGCTGGAAGCTGTCACCCTCGACGCAGGAAGCGTCGAAGAGCATCACCTTCTTGCTGGAGTCCGGCGCGCCCTCCGGGTCCCACTCGAAGAACGTCGACAGCTCGGGCCAGTCGACCCAACCCGTCGCCTGGAAGAGCGGCAGGTTCCAGTCGAAGATGACACCGACGCCGTTCGTCGGGTTGCAGCCCGGGTTGGTGCCGTAGCCGGTGACGTGTGCAAAGGCCGGGTGCCCCGGCGTGTCGCCCACGTTGGCCGCCTGCGAGATGGAGTAGTCGCCGTCGTACACGAGCGCCGGCTGACCGTCGTAGTTACCGCTGAAGCTCGGCGAGAGCGACAGCGAGTCGTCCTTCTGGTAGCCGAGGCGCAGCTTGATGTTGCTGTGGAAGGCAGCGAACGTCGCGTTGCTGTCCGGGCCCCAGCCGATCGACGTGACCGAGCCCTTCTGGCCGATCGTCTGCGCGGAGAAGCTCCACATGACGCGGCGGCCGTCGGCGCTCGGCGGCGTGACGTTGGCGACGAAGTTGTTGATGTCGGCACCGATCAGCGGCGCAGCCAGGGGCGCGTACTGACCGCGGCCCGAGTTCGAGCCGTTGTCCGTCTCGACGTAGCTGTAGATGTAGACCTGACGGCTCGTGACGGGCAGACCGAGCAGGAAGCCCTCCTCCGTGGTGCCCCAGTCGGCGTCGGAGTTGGCGGAGTCCTGGAAGGTCGTCGTCAGGAAGTCTTCCTTGATCGTCTTGCCCGTGGCGATGCCGTTGCCGTCACAGGTGTAGGGGCCGAAGCTGCCGGGGTTCACCAGCAGGTTGCCCGAGAGGTCGGTGAGGCCCTGGAAGCACTGGACCGTGAAGGTCAGCTTCTGCGCGCCGAACGAGAAGAGCGGCTTGAACCAGAACGTCTTCCAGTCGGGGCTCGGCGTGAAGCTGCCGTCGATCTCGCTGCCTGCGACGCCGTTGGTGCTGTTGATGCCGCCGACGCCCGAGTCGTCCTCGTAGCGGATGTCGATCGTGCCGCCGGCCACGGTCGTGCCCTGGATGAAGCTCGAGGGGTCCATCGCCTCCGTGAACATGATGCCCATGAGGCCGTTGCCGGGAATGTTGCCCGTCAGCGCGTCCGGCTCGGGCGCGAAGACGATGCCCTCGACCTCGGGGGGCGAGAGCTCGCGCAGCCACCCGTCGGAGGTGGTGAACTGCGTGAAGAACGTCGTCAGGTTCGGGTCCTCGTCGAGGTTCTCGAGGACGCTGGCCTGCTCACCGACGCCGGGCACATCGATGATGTACTGCGTGATGGCCTGGAAGCCGGGCGGGTTGGGCTGACCCTGTGCCGTGACCGTCGGGTCGAACAGCACCTGGTTGCCGTTCACCTGGAACGACCCGTCGGGCACGCTCTGGAAGGCGGGTCCGAAGCGGATCTGGATCGTCTGGTTGTTCACCGAGAACGGATTGACCAGCTCGCTGAAGACCAGGCCGATGATCGCGTTGCGCGGCAGGCTCGTCGTGCCCGTCGGCGCCGTCGCGGAGAGGCCACGGTCGAGGAACTGCAGCTCGACCAGGATCATGTCCTTCGCCGCGTAGCCGCCGCCGCCGCATGAAGTGGCGAAGCAGGACAGGGCGAGAACGGTGACCAGCGCGACGACCGAGCTGGTGCGTGAGAAGAGTGTGCGAAGCATCCGATGCGCTCCCTATGCCTTGGACCCGGGCCGTCTCCGACCGCGTCCCTGCGACTCGCCCCCCGGCGACCTGTGGCGCCTTGCCACCGAGGACCTGACCGCAATGGCCATGCATGTCTGTACGGAGGCGGACGCCCGAAGCCTGCCGGCTTCACGCACCCACATCCGTGTCCGGACGTTACTCCAACTACGGCAGGGATTTCCGCCGCTCCCGCGACCTACAGGAAGTCGGAAACCTGCCCCCGAACCCGGCCGTCACTCTACGGACGCCACCATTCCCGGTAAAGAGATTTGGACGCTGTCCGTCGCGCTCCGGCCAGACCGGAACCGGTCGATGTGTGTGGCAAACCCCATTCCACAGGCGGGCAGCACGCCCCCGCTACGTAAGTGCATGACTTGCAAGGCACTTACGTGATCTGCGCATGTGCACGGGGGGCCTTCCCCGCGTCGACTCACGCACCGTTCGTGCGAATCCGCACGGGCTCTCCACCGAAGTGCGTCCGAAGCGTCCCGCCGAGCAGCGCGGCAACGGGCCAGCCGCGGAGTGTGAGACCGTGGAACGGGCAGTTGTGGCTGCGGCTGACGAGCGCCTCGCGCTCGACGTTGCGAGGGGTCTCGAGGTCGATCCAGTTGAGCCGGGCGGGTGCGCCGGGTGCGATGCGCGGCGGCTCCCGGCGGACGATCGCGCACGGGCCGGCCGTCAGCGAGTCGACGAGGCGCTCGAGCGGCAGGGTGCCGCCCTCCACCAGCTGCGTGAACAGGATCGGGAAGGCCGTCTCCATCCCGATCGCCCCGAACGGAGCCTCGATGAAGCCGCCCGCCTTGCGTTCGTCGCTGTGGGGCGCGTGATCGGTCGCAACGGCGCCCAGCGTGCCGTCGGCGAGCGCCTGGACGAGTGCGTCGACGTCCTCCTGCTCGCGCAGCGGCGGCTTCATCTTCCAGTCGGGTCCGTTTGCCACGGCGTCCTCGGCGGTGAGCACGAGGTGGTGCGGCGTGACCTCGCCCGTCACGGGCAGCCCGCGCTCTTGTGCCCGCCGGATCGCGTCGACCGCACCTGCTGTCGAAACGTGGCAGACGTGCAGGCGCGCGTTCTCGGCTTCGGCGAGGCGGATGTCGCGCTCGACGGCGCGGTCCTCCGACTCGCGCGGAATGCCGGGCAGGCCGCGGCGCTGCACGCAGTCGCACTCGTGCAGCACGCCCGGCCCGGTCATCTGGAAGTCCTCGCAGTGCTGCATGACGAGGACATCGTTGCGGCCGGCCCAGCGCAGCGCCTCACGAGCCAGACGCTCGTCGGCGAGCCACGCGCCGTCGTCGCTGAAGCCTCCGGCGCCAGCGGCTGCCATGGCCTCGAGGTCCACCAGCGCTTCGCCCTGCAGCCCGCGACTCAGTGCGGAGACGGAGACGACCTCGACGTCACCGGCCTCTGCCGCAAGCCGGTCGACATGCGCGATGCGCTCGGGCGCGTCGCACGTCGGCTTCGTGTTGGGCATCGTGTACACGAGCGCGTAGCCGCCGCGCAGCGCCGAGGCGGTGCCCGAGCGGATCGTCTCGTGCTCCTCGCCACCCGGTTCGCGCAGATGAACGTGGATGTCGACGAACATCGGCGTGACGAGCAGCCCAGCCGAGTCGATGACCTCGACGACGTCGTCCGGGAGAACGGCCTCGGGCGGCGGCGCGCCGACCGCGGAGACTGTGTGGATCACATCGTTGCGGATCCACAGCTCGCCCGGTCCGTCGACGCCGGAGGCGGGGTCCAGCAGGCGCGAGGCGCCGATGACGTGCTGCCAGCGTGCCATGGCTACCTCGGCGGGCTCGCGCGCACCGCCAGCGCGACGCCGAGGATGCCCAGCCCGGGATGCGGCCGGACGGGTCGCTGGAGGTGCGGCTGCAGATGCGGGGCGTCCTGGCCGGTGAGGTAGACGTGCGCCTCCGGGCCGACGCCGGCGTCGGCGAGCAGGCGCTCGGCGGCGCCGGCGGCGCCGATGAGCAGGCCTGTGCGGATGGCCTCCTCCGTGTCGCGTGCGGGCATGCCGGCCTCGCCCTTCAGGTCGACCAGCGGCAGCCGCGCCGTGCCCTCGGCGAGGGCCTTCGCGCCCAGGCCGAGGCCGGGGGCGATCGCGCCGCCAACCAGTGCGCCGTCGGCGTCACCGACGTCGACCGTCAGCGCGGTGCCGCAGGAGATGACGGCCGCGGCTTCCCCGGCGAGGTGGGTCGCCGCCAGGACCTGGGCGCGCCGATCCACACCCGCGTTGGCGGGGGTCGCGACCTGGGGTGCCGGCAGGCCCTTGTGGTCGGGGCCGACGGGCGCGATGGCGCCCAGCCGGAGCTTCTTGACCTCCCAGACGAGGCCCTCGATGCGGGCCGGGTCGCTACCGGCCACCGCGATGACGGCCTCCTTGCCCTTGAGCATGGGCGCGGCGAGATCGCGGACGGCGCGGCCGTCGACGCGCGGGAGGCGTACGGGTCCGGCGACGTCGTCGCCGCGTACGGCGCCGATCTTGGCGCCCGAGTTCCCGATGTCTATGACGAGGACGATGTCGGTGGCGGCCATGCTGGAGATGCTACGGCCTTGGCGAGGTTGCCTCTGCCTTTACGTGGAGCGCGCTGCGACCAAGACGCGCCGTGCCGGTGCCTTTGCCGGTGCCCGCCCGTCACCCGTCCCCAAGCCACCTGCGGGCAGAGGCAGAGGCACCGGCACGGGCACGGCGCCCCATGGCAGAGCGCGAACGGTCACTTCAGGTTGTCGAAGTACCTGACCTT
>JASJDY010000135.1 GCA_030065025.1 Planctomycetota bacterium | reverse complement strand
GCCACACGTACTTGGACAGGAAGGCGAGCTCGACTTCGACCCCCAGCTCCGGCTCGGGCGCCTGTGTGACCCGGACGTCGGGCGTCCGCACGAGCCGGCCGGCCGAGCGCTCGTTCCAGTCGCGTGGCGTCGTCCACGCGTCCGGCCGAAGCGTGCCGGGCGCCGGCGGAGCCGCGGTGGCCGGCGTGTAACAGCCGGCGAGCAGCGGCAGGACGCCGAGCATCCCGAGTCCGAGGAAGAAGCAACGCGCACTCACGACAGCCACTCCGGCCCGTACTCACAGACGTCGAAGCGATTGCCGAACGGGTCGCGGGCGCGCATCCACTTGATGCCAGGGGCCGCGTCGATGGGCCCGCAGTCGACGTCGTGATCGACGAGGTAGGCGTGCGTCTGATCGATGTCCTCGCTGCGGAAGTTGGGAAACGCCCCGACCGTGGACGGGCCGTCGTCGTCCCCGGTCGGCAGGAAGCAGCAGAGGTGCGTGGGCCCGTTCGTCCGGTACACGGTCAGGCCGCCCTCGACGTGCCGTACGACCTCGAGCCCGAGCACGCCCTCGTAGAAGGCGCGCGCGGCATCCAGATCGGGTACGGGGATCACGACGGCGTGGAGCTCGCGGAAGATGCCGGTGTCGGCCATGCGTCCCTCCCAGGGGGCCGGGACCCTATCATGCGCGGTCGCATGCACCGCGACTGCCTTCCCGAGCACGAGCACACGCACACGTTCGGGCAGGAGCTACGCCGCGAGGGCGAGCGCCGCACGCACATCGTCATCGTGATCACGGCGCTCACGATGGTGGGCGAGATCATCGCGGGGCTCGCATTCGGCTCGATGGCGCTCCTCGCGGACGGACTCCACATGGGCTCCCATGCCGTGGCGTTGGGCATCGCCGCATTCGCGTACGCCTACGCGCGCCGCAAGGCGCGGGATCCGCGCTTCGCCTTCGGCACCGGGAAGGTGAACGCGCTCGGCGGCTTCGCCGGCGCCATCCTGCTCGCAGTGTTCGCCGTGTTCATGGCCGTCGAGAGCGTCGGCCGCCTGCTCGAGCCGGTTCCGATCCTGTTCGACCAGGCGATCTTCGTGGCCGTCATCGGGCTGATCGTCAACATCGCGTGCGCGTTCGTCCTGGGTTTCGGACACGGCCACGGTCACTCGCACGCGCACGGCCACGGTCATCACCACGATCACAACCTGCGCTCGGCGTACCTGCACGTGCTCGCCGACGCCGTCACGTCGCTTGCCGCGATCGTTGCGCTGGTGACGGGCAAGTACATGGGCTGGACGTGGATGGACCCGACGATGGGCATCCTCGGGAGCCTGCTCGTGGCGCGCTGGTCCGTCGGTCTCGTTCGCCAGACCAGCAACGTGCTGCTCGACCACCAGGCGCCCCAGGGTGTGCGGGACTCGATCCGCGCGGCGCTGGAGCAGGACGGCGACGATCACGTGAGCGACCTGCACGTGTGGTCGGTGGGGCCCGGCATCTGGGCCGTCGAAGGGACCGTGCTCACGGAAGATCCCCAGCATCCGGATGTCTACAAGGGGCGCATCCCGCCGGACCTGGGCGTCGTGCACGCCACGCTCGAGGTGGTCCCGTGCCGGCACGAGGATCGACCCACGACGGCGGAAGCGCCGTGAGTGCCGGCGACGAGCTCATTGCCCGCTTGCAGCTCGCACCTCATCCCGAGGGCGGCTGGTACCGCGAGACCCATCGCTCGGCGCTCCGTCTGCCGGCGGACGCGCTACCCGGGTACCCATCGGGCCGCGCGGCCCTGACGTCGATCTTCTACCTGCTCCAGGCCGGCGAGTGCTCCGTTCGTCACCGCCTGCGTACGGAGGAGTTGTGGCTGCATCAGGGTGGCGACGTCCTGCGTATGCAGATGGAGTCGCCGGAGGGGGACGTGCGCGAGGAGCTGCGGCTAGGCACCGGCGCGGACGCGGAGCTGCAGGCCGTGGTGCCGGCGGGCTGGTGGCAGTCGGCGGAGCCGGAGGCTGGCGAGCACGGGTACGTGTTGGTGGCCTGCGTGATGGCACCGGGCTTCGAGTTCGAGGACTTCGAGGTGTAGGGGCTGGTAGGGGCTCCGACAGGAGCCCCTACTCCGTTTCCGTTTCCGTACCCGTTTCCGTTTCCGGCGTGGGCCGGGCCACGTGTCGGGACCCGACCCGCCGAGCCGTCTCGGTGCCCTTATCCGCCCGCACACGCACACGCACGTGAGCGCGTGGTCGGAAGGTTGTAGGGGCATCCCGAGCGTGCGCGAAGCGGACGCGAGTGGTTGCCCGACCCGTCCTGAGGCAGGGGCCCTGGCCGGAGCACGGGTCGGGCAACCACTCTCCCTCGCTGCGCGAGGGATCGGGATGCCCCTACGAGCCCGATCCGGACGCGGACGTCTCGAGCCTCTTCTCGATCCGCTCCAAGCGATCCTCGAGCGCGTTGCGGTTCATGAGCATGTAGAGGTACAGCTTGCAAAGCGCGCTGATGAGGAACGTGAGCACGACGCCCACGGCGAACAGGATCTGATCGCGCGTGTCCTCGGCGGCGAAGAGCTCGATGGCGCACCAGACCATCAGGCCGAAGAAGAGCAGGATGTAGGCGAACGCCAAGCGCCCGACCCAGCCCAGCGGACCGCGCAACGCGCGGCCGAGTTCACTCCAGAGACCGGTGGCCATGACGGGCTCCTTTCGTTGCCCGTCCATCGTAGACCTCCCGGAACCCGAGGGCGGATGCGCTACCTCTTCAAGTTGCTACGGGTCAAGCCCATGCCGAGCATGACCTGGCGCGTGGTCGCGCGCCACGGACCCTTCCAGCTGTAGGTCCGACCGACGAGGGACGTGGACCACGTCCCGGGATCGCCTCAGCAGGAGCCGGACTGCCAGACATACACCTGGCCGGACAGGCCCCGCTTGGTGAGCGGGGCGGCAGACGCATCGGTCGGCAGCGCGGCCGACGAGCAGAGGAACAGGCAGACCGCGGCGAGCACGGCCCGCCGCAGCGGTCGAGAGGGCATGGAGGTTCTCCTGGGTGCGCGCGCGCCGCCGTCCGCGTTGGGGTCCCGCGCGCCGAGTCGCCCGTCCCGCATGCGGGCGACGTCCTGGGGACAAGCGCGTCATGTTCCCGGTGCGCGAGGGTCCGTCCACAACCGTCGCGGGAGACGGGCTCAGGCCGCGCGCGCGTGCTCCGCGGCCGCGTCCGGGCAGCCGGCTCGGCGACAGTGCTCGGCGTTGACGTCCTCGCCGCATAGCCCAGGGCAGCGGGGTTTGCGCCGGATCAGGGCCAGCACGCGCCGCTTGAGCCCGCGCCCGACCCAGCGAACGAACCACGCGAGGAAGCCTCGTGCGCCGTGCGGATAGACGTCCACGTGGAACTGCCGCCGGATGCCGGAGGCCAGTCGCAGCTTCCAGGGATAGCAGCCGTCGAGGAGATCGAGCTCCCGTAGGTCGGCGCGCTCCGCCTGGGCCTGGAGCAGCAGGATGCGTAGGGCCTCGCCGGCGCCGGGGAATCCAGCGTCCGGATCGAAGCCCGACTGGAAGAGGCCGCTGCCACCCCGGCAGCGGAACCCGTAGACGCCGGCCAGGGGCCGGCCGTCACGCTCGAGGATGCCGAGGATCAGCCCGCCGCGGACCGCGAGCTCGCGGGCGTAGCCGACGTGGAACGCCTGGAGCTCCGCGCCACGGAATCGTGTGGTACGCCGCAGTGAGGCGAAGCGCCGAGCGTGAAGCGTGAACAGGGTCTCCATCGCGGAGCGAACGTCTGCCGGCCGTTCGATCCAGCGCACGCTGGTGCCGGGGACCTCGAGCGCACGCTTGAGCTTGCGGCGCAGCTCGTGGCGTCGATGCTTGCTCTGTCCCTGGAGGTACTCCTCCCACGGGCGGGCCGTGACCACGTAGGGGCAGTACGTACTCACGCGCTCGTGGATCCGGCCGGGGGCAGCGCGCCGGAGAGCGCCGTGGAGCGCCCCCCCGGCGAGCACGTGCGCCAGCCGCAGGCGGCGCCAGGGCAGCCGATCCAGGAAGGCGACGGCGCCCGCCGCGACGGCAGCGGCTTCGTGGGTGCGGGCGACGACATCCAGGCCGACCGCGCCGTGCTCGGCTCCGCAGGGGATGAGGCGGCCGTCGCGGGTCCGCGCCAGGGGCAGGAGACCGCGCAGCCGGCCGCAGTGATCCTGGGCCACCAGGACATGGGGCGTCACGCGGTCCTGCTGCCAGGCCAGCCAGTGCAGGACCCAGGCGGGAGCGACGAAGAACTGGCCGGGACGGAGCAGCTCGTCCCAGGCGTCGTGGAGCAGGCGCAGCGGTTCCAGGTCCTCGAGGACGCCCCAGGCGAGGTCGTATCCGCTCCCGACTGCCCCGTGGCGTACGGCCCGTACGATCTCCGCAGCCATGCTCCCTCTTCGGCCGACGGGCGGCAGGATCTGGAGGCGGATCCCTCGCTGGCCCCGATCCTTGTCGGAGCCGCCGTCCGCGGTACCTTCCCGCGTTCCGACCGAATGCGGGCGTAGCTCAATTGGATAGAGCACCTGACTACGGATCAGGAGGTTGGGGGTTCGAGTCCTCCCGCCCGTACCAGTTCCTGTGAGGCCCGGCCACAAGCCGGGCCTTGTTCAATCCCGGGGTGTCGCCCCCCCAACCGGGTTGGTGGGGTAGCTGGCGATCCTGGCGCAGCCAGGTCGGCAGCGTAGGGGAGGCCTACAGAGGCCTCCCCTGAGAAGGCGTGGGGGTATTCCCCCGTACGAGCGAGTTGCGTAGCAACGAGTGAGATACGGGGGATCGAGTCCTCCCGCACGGAGGATCGCTCGCAGTGGATGCCGCTGACGCAATCCAGGTGTTCGGGCTAGCACGATGAGCTTGGACCCCCGCGCCGAGGGCGCCCACGCCCGCCTCGCCGACGTCAAGCGCATCCTCGCCGTGACCGGCGGCAAGGGCGGCATCGGCAAGAGCAGCGTCGCCTCCGTCCTCGCCCTCGCCTCCGCGCGGTCGGGCCGGCCCACGGGCCTCCTCGACCTGGACCTGACCAGCCCGTCGACGCACGTCCTCCTGGGCTACCCCACGGCCTTCCCCGAGGAGCCGTTCGGCATCGACCCCTGCGACCACCACGGGGTGCGCTGCATGTCCATCGCGCACTTCGCGCGTGACCACGCCGCTCCGATGCGCGGGGACGACACCACGAACGCGCTGCTGGAGCTGCTCGCGATCACGAACTGGCGTGAGCTCGACCTGCTCGTCGTC
Source organism: Planctomycetota bacterium (assembly GCA_030065025.1). GTDB lineage: Bacteria > Planctomycetota > PLA2 > PLA2 > JAEUHO01 > JAHEIK01. Next base: position 9,021 of record JASJDY010000135.1, on the reverse strand, counting down.
GACATGCCGCCCGGTCTCGGCGACGCCGTGCTCGATCTCGCACGCATCGTGCCCCGCGCGGAGCACCTCGTCGTGACGACATCCTCGCGCGTCGTGTTGCACAGCGTCGATCGCATGCTCCAGCTGCTCGGGAAGATCGGCGCACCCGTTGCCGGCGTCATCGAGAACATGACGCGTGCATCGTCTGCTGCGAGTGCGGAACTGGCGGCGCGTCACGACGTCGTGTACCTCGGCGCCTTGCCCTTCGACGTTGCTCTGGAAGACGCCGCAGGCGATCCCGACGCGCTGTGTGCGACGGATTTCGCAGGTGAACTGCAGCGCTGTCTGCCCGCTCTCGGGCTTTGAACAGCATCACTTTGTAACGCTACGTTTTTCGCCAGAGTCTTTCGCAACAGGTGCGGGGACCGCTTGGGTATAATGCCGCCCCAGGCGGGTAAGGAACATGTGCTTCTCTGAGCACGTAGCGCACCGGCCGAGCTTCTTCTCTCGCGCGCGCGCGATCACGCACAAGACGCGCAGACGCGTTGGGCCCACTCATGTGAGTGAACCTGCACGGCCGAACTGCCGGCGATGCGTGGCCGTGATGATCATCGATGGCGGACACGCCTGCATCACACCGAGCCACGTCTTTGCCCACGCCCACGACCCGCCCTGACGACGGGTGTCTCGCCACCCGGTGTTCGCGCCGGCACCGGGGGATTCGGTTCTGTCGATTCCCTCCTCCCAACCGGAGTGCCGGCTGTGAAGTACATGGGGACTGCGTCTCTTGCGGAGCTGATTCGCAACCTCGCGCGCGACTACGACATCTACGCGCCGGGACGCCAGGGCGATGCCTTCGTCCTCCGTCGCCTCGACCTCGAGAGGGCCGACGGGGTGGACGTGCCCTGGAATCCCTTCCGTCTGCGGGAGTCGCTCAAACCACTCTGGTTCCAGACCAGCCGCATTCTTTCGCGCTGGACGGCGGACGGCCCCGAACCGGGCCCCAGCATCCGTCCACGCGCCATCTTCGGCGCCAAGGCCTGCGATCTGCAGGCCCTGACGATCATCGACAAGGTCTTCCGGGAGCACACGCACCCGGAGCCGGCCTGGTGCGAGGCCCGCGAGCGCAACCTCATCATCGCGGGTGACTGCACCGAGTCCGGCGAGAGCTGCTTCTGCACGATGGTGGGCCACGCCCCCCATCCGGAAGCGGAGTTCGATCTCAATCTGAGCCCGGTCGACGGCGGCTACCTCGTCGAGGTCGGCTCGCCGAAGGGCGAGGCGCTCGTCGAGGAGCACCCGGCCCTCTTCCAGGAGGCATCCGCGGAGCACGAGGCCGCACGTGACGAGAACCGGCGCACGATGCGTGCGTCGGTCGAGGCGCAGAACGCCCCGTACGCCACACGGGATCCCTTCGAACAGTCGATCGAGAAGCACCGCAAGTCGCGCCTCTGGGAGCAGCTCGCGGCGACCTGTGTGCAGTGCAACGCGTGCAACATGGTCTGCCCGACGTGCCACTGCTTCCTCCTCGTCGACGTCGATGCGGAGGACGGCCCGGTACGCGTGAGCTGCTGGGACTCGTGCTTCGAGGGCGGCTACGCGCGCATGGCGGGTGGCGGCACCCCGCGGCTGCAGCTCGTGGAGCGCTTCCGCAATCACTACTTCCACAAGTTCGTCTCGTTCCCGCGCAACTGGGGCATCACGGCGTGCTCGGGCTGCGGACGCTGCGTCGACGCGTGCATGGGCCGCATCGACAAGCGCGACTGCCTGCATCGCCTGGAGACGGAGTGGCTGCCGAGCGACACGCTCGAGGGAGTGAGCTGACGTGAGCAACGGCTTCGTACCCGTGCCGGCGGTGATCGACGAGATCATCGTCGAGACCCCGACGATCAAGACCTTCGTGCTCAAACCGGCCGAGCCCATCCCCTTCCGCGCCGGCCAGTTCGTGCAGCTCGAGGTACCCGGCCTCGGCGAGGCGCCCTTCACGCCCTCGTCGAGCCCGTTCGAGACGGACACGATGGAGATCACGATCCTCAAGACGGGACTCGTGACCAACCGTCTGCACGAGCTCGAAGCCGGGGAGCGTCTCGGCATCCGCGGCCCGTTCGGCAAGGGCTATCCCATCCCGAAGCTGGACGGCCAGACCGTGCTCGTGATCGGCGGCGGCGTCGGTCTCGCGCCGCTGCGCTCGCTGCTGTACCACCTCTTCGGTGAGCCCGACTGCTGCGATCGCGTGACGATCAAGTACGGCGCGCGTAATCCGGCCGAGATGTGCTTCAAGCGCCAGCACGAAGGCTGGAGCGCACGTCAGGGCGTGGACTTCACGCCGACCATCGACCGTCCCGCCGAGGGCTGGGACGGACACGTCGGGCTCGTTACGACGCTGCTCGACGACCTCGACCTGGATCGCAGCAAGACCTACGCCGTGTCGTGCGGCCCCGAGGTCATGCTGCGCTTCGTCACCTGGAAGCTGCTCGACGTCGGCTTCCCCCCCGACCGCATCTACCTGTCCATGAACCGCAACATGTCGTGCGGGATGGGCATCTGCGGCCGCTGCAACGTGGGTCCGTACTACCTGTGCAAGGACGGCCCGGACATGTGCTACGCGGACATCCAAGACATCCCGTACGCGCTGGGGTAGCACCATGAATCAGGACCAGCGAACCATCTGCCCCTTCTGCTCGATGGGGTGCACGCTCCGCATCAACCGTGCGGTCGGCGCGCCCTACGTCGGGGCCTCCGAGATCGCCAGACTCGAGTACGACGAGGAGGGCCGCGTGAACCGTGGCTCGCTCTGCGCCAAGGGCAACATGGCGCTCGAGCTGCTTACGCACGCGAGCCGCTTCGAGTCGCCCCGCGTCCGCGGAGCGGACGGCGAGCTCGAGCGCACGTCGTGGGACACCGCGCTCGAGACCCTCGGCACGAAGCTCCGCGACATCGTCGCGCGACACGGACCGCGATCCGTCGGGCTGCTGCTGGGGCCGACCCTCACCAACGAGGAGACGGTGCAGGCGGCGGCGCTGGCGCGCGCGATCGGCACGCCACACGTCGACCAGGCCCGTCCCGAGGATCACGTCGTGCTCGAGGGGCTCGGTCGCTGCTCCGCGCGCCCCGAGCCCATCCGCGACGTCCAGGAGATCGAGGCCTGCCAGGCCATCCTCGTGGTCGGCGACCTCTTCACGCATGCGCCGTGCATCGCCAAGCCCGTGCTGCACGCGCGCTACGACAACCGCCGCAACCTCCTCGGCACGCTCGGCTTCTGGAAGAGCCGCACGTTCCTGTTCGGCAAGCCTGTCCTGCGCTGTCTGGCCGGGCGCGAGGCCGCCGCCCTCACGCTGTTCCTGCACATGGCGCTCGAGCAGGGCGCCGGCGCGAACCTCCCGTGGGCGGCCGAGGCGCGGGCCATGCTCGACGGCCTCGACCTCGCCGAGATCGAGAGGCTCGCGGGTCTCACACGGGAGGAGCTGACCTGGCTCGGAGACGGTCTCCGCGATGCGGAGAGCAGCGCCGTGCTGTTCGGCTGCGGCTTCGCCGAGAGCGAGCGCTCCGACCTCACCGCCGGCTTGTGTGCCCTCCTGGCGGAGGCCACGGGCAGCCGCTTCCTGGCGATGCTCGGTGGTCCCAACGCCGTCGGCGTGCGCAGCGCGCTCGCAGCCGCCGGCTTCCCCACCGAAGACGGCCTGCGCAGCGCGGAGATGCTCGCAGCCGCCGGCACGGGCGAGCTGAAGGCCCTGTTGGCCTTCGGCTGCGACCCCGTGGGTGCGTACCCGGGCAACGTGTTCCGCGAGGCGGCGCACGAGCTTCCGCTGCTGGCGACGACGGCGCCCCTCGACAGCCTCACGGCCGCTGCAGCGCACGTCGTGCTGCCGGCAGGCACGTGGGGCGAGAAGTCCGGCACCGTGGTGAACGCCTTCGGACACGAGGTCCAGATGGAGGCGGTCATGCCCCCGCCCGGCACCGCGCGGACGGATGGCGCGATCATCGGTGCCCTGCTCGCGAGCCTGCCGCCTTCCGAGGCCGAGCCTGCGGGACCGGTCGAGGACCCGGCCGACGCCGCGACCTTCTTCAAGGAGCTGGAGCTCTATCTCCGCCTCGAGGCACGCGACGAGGGTGCACGCGAGATGGGCACCCACTGGCTGTTCCCCGAGGCCAACCCCGGACAGACCGGAGACGGCTGGCTCACCGGGCCGCTCTCGTGGCCGCGCCACGAGTCGCCCGAGCCGATCGTCGCCCTGTCGCCGGCCCATGCGCGCTCGCTCGGTGTGCGCGTAGGCGACATCGTGCGCGTCCGCAGCCGCGATGCCTCCGCGAACCTGGCGGTGCGCATCGAGGAGCGGCTCGTGGACGACGTCGTGCTCGTGCCGCCCCACCACCCGGAGATCCGGCGCCTCAGCGCATGGCGACTGGACGGCGTGCTGCGTGACCTCGACGTGCGCCCGGAGCGCGTCACCGTCGAGACGCTCGGAGAGGAGACGCGATGATCCAGGCCCCTGTCGAGACGCGTCGCATCGTCCTCGACCTCGACCGCTGCATCGGCTGTCGCGCCTGCGCCGCCGCATGCCACATCGGACACAACAACCAGACCAACCTCGTGCCGGGCAAGATCGCCGACGTGGCGATCCTGCCCGTGCACTGCCGCCACTGCGAGCACCCGGCCTGCGCCGAGGCGTGCCCGTGTGGCGCGCTCTACAAGGACGCGTCCGGCTTCGTGCGACGCTCGGAGATCCTCTGCATCGGCTGCCATGGCTGCGCGCAGGCATGCCCCTTTGGAGCGATCCCGAGCGAGTTCGTGCGCGGTGTCGCGCCCAAGTGCGATCTGTGCATCGACCGCGTTCAGGGCGGCAGCATCCCGCGCTGCGTCGCCACGTGCACGGCGGGCGCGCTCAGCTTCGTGGATCCCGAAGAAACGATCGGCAGCCCCTCCTACGTCGGGGGCCGCATCCAGTCGCGCGGCATGGTTCGGAGGCCCTAGCGATGACGACCCAGCAACAACAAGGCGGCGGCGCCGACACGGTTCGCGACCTGCTCGAGCAGGCAGGCGAGCTCGAACGGCTCGGCAAGACGCTGGAGGCCGTGGCGGTCTACGAGCGCTCGCTCGAGATGGAGGACCGCCCGGAGATCCTGCAGCACGTCGGCAACCTCTACAACCGCATGGGGCGGCTCGACGAGGCCATCCGCATCTTCGAGCGCTCCATCGAGATGCGGCCGGAGTTCGCGGCGGGCCACTACGGCCTCGGCCTCTCCCTCTTCCGCATGGCGCGGATGGAGGACGCGGTCACGGCCTTCCAAAAGGCGATCGACCTCGATCCCGACCTGATGACCGCTCGCTTCTGGCTCGCCAGCGCGCACTACCAGCGCGGCGACGACAAGAAGGCGATCGAGCTCTGGAACCAGCTCCTCGAGGTCTGCCCGGAGTTCACCGTCGCCTGGTATGCCGTCGGCGTCGCGGCAGCGCACCGCGGCGAGCACGACCTGGTGCTCGACTCCTTTGCGAAGGTGCTCGAGCGCAACCCACGCTCCATCGTGGCCAACTACCGCCGCGGGATCGCGAGCTTCTACAAGGGCGACCTCGACGAGGCCATCGAGAGCTTCAGCCACGTCATCGCCATCAACCCCGACCACAAGGGTGCGAAGGACAACCTGCGCGCCCTCGAAGACATGCGGATGCGTTTCAGCTAACCCCGGCCAACGGAGGCGGCCATGGCCCCTATCGCCGAGTGGCTCTTCTTCTTCCTGATCTTCCCGGGTCTGCTCTTCTCCGTCCTGCTCGGCCTCGTGCTCGTGTGGGTGGATCGCAAGGTCACGGCGCTCGTCCAGTGGCGCGCCGGACCGCCCCCGGGGCAGCCCTTCTGGGATGTGCTGAAGCTCATGGGCAAGGAGGTCATCGTGCCTGCCCAGGCGTGGGCCGGGGGGTTCCTCGGCCTGCCCTTCGTCGGGCTGGCCGCGGCGGGCATCGCGGCGACCTTCGTGTGGGTCGCTGCGATCGGCATCGCACCCTCCTTCGGCGGCGACCTGATCGTCGTGGTCTACCTGCTCGTGATCCCGACGCTGGCCGTCATCATGGGCGGCGCGGCCTCGGGCAACCCGCTGGGCGCCGTGGGCTCGAGCCGCGACATGAAGCTCATGCTCGCCTACGAGCTGCCGTTCGTGATCGCGTTGCTCGTCGCCGTCTTCCAGAAGCAGGAGATCGACGGCGAGCTGGTACGCGCGGGCACGATGTCGCTGAGCGGCATCGTCGAGTTCCAGAACGACGCCGGCAGCATCCTGCTGCGTCCGTCGGGCGCGATCGCATTCCTCGTCGCCCTGCTCTGCGCCCACGCGAAGCTCGGCTTCGTCCCCTTCGACCTCGCCGAGGCGGAGTGCGAGATCGGCGAAGGCGCGCTGCTCGAGTACAGCGGCGCGGTCCTGGGCCTCTTCAAGATCACGCAAGCCGTGCTGCTAGCGACGCTGCCGGTGCTGCTGGTGACCGTCTTCTGGGGCGGCCTCACCCTCACCACGCTGGGCGTCCTCGCCTTCCTGGGCAAGGTCGTCCTGATCCTCGTCCTGTTCGTCCTCATCAAGAACACGAACCCGCGCGTCCGGATCGATCAGGCCATGCGCTTCTTCTGGGGGCCGCTCACGGTCCTCGCGCTGGCCGCGCTGCTGCTCGCGCACCTGGGGCTCTGACATGGTCACGAAGACACCGCTCCTGCTCCGCGCCCTCAAGAAGAGCCCCTGGGTCTTCCACGTGGGCACGTCGGGCTGCAACAACTGCGACATCGAGATCGCCGACTGCCTGACCCCGCGCTTCGACGTCGAGCGCTTCGGCATCAAGCTCGTCGGCAGCCCGCGCCACGCGGACGTCATGCTGATCACGGGCCCCGTGTCGCGCGCCTGCAAGGAGCCGCTGCAGCAGGCGTGGCTCGAGATGCCGCAGCCGCGCGCGGCCGTCATGGTCGGCTCCTGCGCGTGCAGCATGGGCGCCTACAAGGACGCCTACAGCGTGGCGGGGCCGCCCGACAAGGTGCTGCTCGAGATCGACCCCGACGCGAAGTTCATCTACGTCCCGGGCTGTCCGCCCAAGCCCGAGACGATCGTAATGGGCGTGGTCAAGCTGCTGGGAGCCCTGTGATGGACGCCAACGTCCTGGCCAAGGAGATGATCGAGCACTTCGGCGAAGACGTCGCCTGTGTCGCTCGCTCCTTCAAGCGCCTCTACGTCACCTTCGATCCCGACGAGCTCTATCCCGTCTGGGACTGGCTGCAGGAGAAGCTGCCGGGCCTGCGCTTCGGCACGTCCACCGCCATGGACCTGCGCCAGGGCATCGGCGTGTTCCACCACCTGCCGGTGAACGGCACGCCGCTCGTCATCACGCTCAAGGTGATCGCCGCGAAACCGGACCCGCGCGTGCCGGCGCTCACCGTCAAGGTGCCCGCCGCCGGCTGGATCGAGCGCGAGATGACCGACCTCGTCGGCGTGATCTTCGAGGGCCACCCCGAGCCGCACCGCCTCGTCAAGGCCGAGGCGTTCCCCGACACGTTCCCGCTGCGGCGTGACTTCGACCCCGAACGCTTCAAGGAGGACATCGGTGAGCTCCCCGACTTCTAAGCGCGTCGTCCAGATCGGGCCGTTCCACCCGCTCCTCGAGGAGCCCGTCGGCTTCTCCCTCGGCGTCGAAGGCGAGACCGTCGTCGACGTCGACGCGCGGATGGACTACATCCACAAGGGCATCGAGATCCTCGCCCAGCAGCGCACCTACGACATGCTGCCGATCCTGCTGGAGCGCATCTGCGGCATCTGCTCGGTGACGCACAGCGTGTGCTTCTGCAACGCAGCGGAGGACCTGCTCGGCGTCGAGATCCCGCCCCGCGCCAAGTACATCCGTACGATCATTGCCGAGCTGGAGCGCGTGCACAGCCACCTGCTCTGGGTCGGCCTGGCCGGCCACTTCATCGGCTACAACACCGTCTTCATGTGGGCGTGGAAGTACCGCGAGCCCGTGTGCGACGTGTTCGAGATGCTCACGGGCCACCGGCAGAACTCCGCCCTGCCGATGGTCGGCGGCGTACGCCGCGACATCCCCGTCAAGTACTTCGACGAGGCCCGCAAGACCCTCGACATGGTCGAGGGCAAGACGCAGATGCTGACGGATGCCGTGCTCGACGACCCGGTGCTGGCGGCCCGACTGAAGGGCGTCGGGGTGCTCACCCCCGAGGAGGTGATGGAGTGGGGCGTCGTCGGTCCGACGGCGCGCGCCTCGGGCGTCGACACCGACGTCCGCCGCGACGAGCCGTACGCCGCCTACGACGAACTCGACTGGGAGGTCTGCCTCACGCAGAACGGCGACGTCTTCGACAAGGCCGTCGTGCGGCTCCTCGAGCTGAAGGAGTCGATCAAGATCCTCCGGCAGTGCTTCGATCGCTTCCCCGAGGGACCGCTCAACCTCGGCACGCTGCACATCCCGCGGGGCGAGGGCGTCGGACGCTACGAGGCGCCGCGTGGAGAGGACATCCACTACCTCCGGAGCAACGGCACCAACATGCCCGAGCGCCTGAAGGTGCGCGCACCCTCGTACACGAACATCGCCTCGTTCAAGGCCTCGTGCATCGGCGAGAAGATCAGCGACGTCACGATCACGCTGGCCGCCTGCGACCCCTGCTACTCGTGCACCGAGCGCACGGCCGTCGTGCGCGCAGGTGCGGACCAACCCGAGCGGACCTTCGGTGACCTCGTGCGGCTCAGCCAGGCCGAGACGCGCAGGATCGCCGCCGAGATGGGCCGCGCTCCCGACCTCCAGCTGACGTAGGACGCCATGGAACACCTGCTGCTGCCGATCGTCATCCCCGGAGCCGCGGCGCTCCTGGTCTTCCTCCTCCCCGCCTCGCTGAAGAACTTGCGCACGGTGGTCGCCGTGCTCGGTTCCCTCGGCCTGCTGGCCGCCGGGATCGGCCTCATCAGCGAGCGTGGCATCGTGAGCTGGCCGTGGATGGACCTGGGCGGGCTCCAGCTGGACTTCGCGCTCCGCATGGACGCGTTCGCCAGCTGGACGGTCGCCCTCGTCGG
>JASJDY010000138.1 GCA_030065025.1 Planctomycetota bacterium | reverse complement strand
GCTCATTGTCTGGCGGCGCACCGACAGCCCCCAGACCCGAGAATCAGGGGATGGGATGGTGCCGGAGGTGGGACTCGAACCCACAAGCCCGTTAAGGGCGGGGGATTTTGAATCCCCTGCGTATGCCATTCCGCCACTCCGGCAGGCAGATGTCGGAGCGCTAGGTAAGGCGCACGGGGCGGAGGACGCAAACAGAAAAGGGCCCCGAGCGCGTGCAGGTTCAGCTACGCCCGGGACCCGACGCCCCGCGCCGGGCGGGTAAGGAGGCGCTGGGCAGGAAACAGGGTGATGTGCGGACGGCGGATGGGCCATCCGGCGCGGCTCGGTCGTCCACGCCCGTCGACGACGCGTCAACCGCCGTCCCAAGATGCGTTCGCACCACGAGGCGGTGGTGCCCGGACGACCCAGCTTGTCCTGCTGCCGGATCGTCCGGGATTGCGAGCATTCGGGAGGAATGCTCGGTCATCGAGGCGGGCTCGGCGTCCTACAGGAGCCACACGAGGCTCACCGCTGCCAGGAGCACGACGGCCAGCCTGCCAAGGACAGCAACACCAACAACAGGTGCCTCCTCGGAGCCGCTGCCGCCTCTGCGGGTCTGTCATTCTCCTTGATGGATTCTGCTCGTGTCTCCAAGTGCAACGCATGTGCCACAGCACGCACACGATCAACCCGCCGCGATCGGCGTTCACGATGCGTTGCCTCACTCACATCGTGGGCATCCGTTCGCACGAGCGGATTCCTGCACGCCGCTTTGGCGCATGCGTGAACTCACGCAGCGATCGTGAGGCGGCACGTGCGTTGCGGGCTCGATCACGGAAGGAGACGCGCATGGCAACAACCTGGATCGTCGTCGCCGAGAGCAGCCGAGCTCGCATCCTGCGCACCGACTCTGCGCACGAGCCGCTCAAGGAGATCGAGACCCTCGATCATCCCGAAGCGCGCATGCACGAGCAGGAGCTGACCTCCGACGTGTCGGGTCGCCGCTTCGCGACGGCCGGCCCGAAGCGCCACGGGATGTCGGATCCCGTGCGATGGAAGGACGAGCACGCCGGCCGCTTCGCACGCGAGGTCGGCCGTCACCTGGAGCAAGCCCGCACGAAGCAGGCGTTCGACCGCCTGATCCTCGCGGCGCCGCCGAAGTTCCTCGGCCTGCTACGCGACGAGCTCGCGCCCGGCACGGAAGCCGTCGTCGCACACGAGTTCGACAAGAACTGGCTCCACGACGATCCGCAAGCCATCCGCTCTCACCTGCCGGCGTATCTCTAGCCGAAGGTCAGAGCCGCCAGATCGCACGCAGCCCCACGAAGGGGGCGGGGTCCATCTCGACCGAGTACTCGGCGTGGCCATTGCGATCCTCGATCGTGAAGTAACGCCAGACGTCCACGCCCGCGCGCAGCTCGAGGTCGAAGTCCTCACGACCGCGGTAGCGCGCCCACAGGTAGATCGGCAGGCGGGACTCCCCCACGATGCCCCCCGGCCGATCGCCCGGGGCGTCGTCCGGCAGGCGGAAGCGCACGCCGAGGAACGATCCCGTCGCGCCCACCTCCCACTGCTTCGTCGGCTTGTAGGCGACGTCGAGCTGCGTGCCCTGCAGCGAGATCTGCCACTGATCGCTCGGACGCCAGTCAAACTGGGGGCCGCCGATGATGAACAGGCTCTCGCCGAAGCCGTCGGAGATGAGCACGCCGAGCCCGGCGTCGAACTTCGGCGAGAAGCGGTGCCCGCCGCCGGCCGTCACGGCCCACGAGAACCCGTCGGCCAAGTCCGCGCCGTCGGCAGCCGAGAGCGTCGCCGTGAACGTTGCCACGAGCACCGAGGAGCGGCTCACCGGCTGGAACAGGTTGACGTTCGCGCGCAGCGTATGGACGTTCTCGAACGGCCGGTCCGTGCCGCCGATCAGATCGTTCGAACCGCTCCACATGTACTGACGGTTCGCGTAGCTCAGCACGAAGCCGAAGCGACCGTAGTAGTCGAGCGGCTTCTCGAACGCGACGCGCACGTTGTTCCACCACTCGTCCGGGCCGTCGCCGCCGGTCTCCAGATCACCGCCCCAGATGTAGGTGCTGACGCCGGTGACGATGACCTCCCACGGTCCCGCCGTGGCCATGTCCTGCTCCAGGCGTCGCTCACGCCCCGCACCGACGCCCGGCGTTCCGAAGGTGGGGTTCTGCGGGTTCGTGATGAGGCCGATCGGCAGCTCCTCTGCCGAGCCCAGATTGGTGCCGACGCTCGGCGCGGGCGTGCGGCGGAGCAGCGTCGGCGCGCCGGCGGGCGGCGTGGTCCACGCACCGGGGCTCGCGATCTGCGCCGGTGTCAGCGCGATCGACGACGGGGGCAGCGCTGCCGGTGCCGCGGGCGGTGTCGTCGCGCAGCCGGCAAGCAGGACGCACGCGATCAGCAGCAAGGGCACAAGGCGACGCACGGTCGAACCCACCTCCGCCATGAGCCTCGCCGGGCTAGCGCGCGCGGGAAGGGAATTTCCCCGGTATGCGAACGCGGGCTAAGCGTCGTAGGCGAGGTTGGACGCGAGCCAGCGCTCGACCTCGGCGGGCTCCATGCCCTTGCGGCGCGCATAGTCCTCGACCTGGTCGCGACCCACACGTCCGACGGAGAAGTAGCGCGCCTTCGGGTGCGCGAAGTAGAGGCCGCTCACGCTCGCGGCCGGCGTCATCGCGCAGTGCTCCGTGAGCCCCATGCCGATCGCAGGTGCGTCGAGCAGCTCGAAGAGGCGCGGCTTCTCACTGTGGTCCGGGCACGCGGGATAGCCGAAGGCAGGGCGGATGCCGCGGAAGCGCTCGCGGTGGAGGTCTTCGAGATCGATCTCGCCCTCTTCCTCGTAGCCCCACTCACGCCGCACGCGCAGGTGCAGCCACTCGGCGAAGGCCTCGGCGAGGCGGTCGGCGAGCGCCTTCACGAGGATGGCGTGATAGTCGTCGTGCTCGGCCTCGTACGCGGCGGCGAGCTCGCTCGCTCCGATCCCGGCGGTCACCGCGAACGCGCCGACGTGATCGGTGACACCGGCGTCCGCCGGCGCGACGAAGTCGGCGAGCGAGTGGTTCGGCGCGCCGCGCTGGGACGGATGCTGGCTGCGCAGCATGGGGAACCGCGCGACCTCCGCGCCGTCCTCCTCGGGATCGAACAGCACGACGTCGTCGCCGTCACTGCGCGCCGGCCAGAAGCCGTAGACGCCGCGCGCCTGCAGCAGCTGCTCCGCCTCGATGCGATCGAGCAGCGCGTTGGCCTCCTCGAACAGCTTGCGCGCAGCCTCGCCCTTCTCGGGATGGTCGAGAATCGCCGGGTAGCGGCCCTTGAGCTCCCACGCCGCGAAGAAGAACGTCCAGTCGATGTACTTCCGCAGCTCCGCGAGCGTGACGTCCTCGACGACGCGGCGGCCGAGGAAGGCGGGCTGCGGCACGTCCTCGGGCTTCCACTCGATGGCGAGACGGTTCGCCACGGCTTCGTCGAACGAGAGCAGCGGCCGGCCGCGGCCGCGCTCGAACTGGCGACGCAGCTCGGCCTGGGAGGTGCGGTTCTGCGCGTCGAAGTCGAGCTTGCGGTCGTCGTCGAGGAGGTCGCTGACGACGCCGACGACCCGCGACGCGTCGAGCACGTGCGCCGTGGTCTTCGAGAACACGGGCGCGATCTTGACCGCGGTGTGCTGCTTCGAGGTCGTGGCGCCGCCGATGAGGAGCGGTAGGTCCATGCCGCGGCGCTCCATCTCCGTGGCGACGTTCACCATCTCGTCCAGCGACGGCGTGATGAGCCCGCTGAGACCGATCACGTCGACCTGCTTCTCGAGCGCGGTGTCGAGGATGACCTCGGTCGGGACCATGACGCCGAGGTCGATCACCTCGTAGCTGTTGCAGCCGAGCACGACGCCGACGATGTTCTTGCCGATGTCGTGCACGTCGCCCTTGACGGTGGCGAGCAGGATGCGGCCCTGGGAGGTACTCCCGCCGGTGGCGGCCTTCTCCTCCTCCATGAAGGGCTCGAGCCAGGCGACGGCGCGCTTCATGACGCGCGCGCTCTTGACCACCTGCGGCAGGAACATCTTCCCGCTGCCGAAGAGGTCGCCGACGATCTTCATGCCGTCCATGAGCGGCCCCTCGATCACGTCGAGCGGGCGTTCGTGCTCCTGGCGGGCCTCCTCGGTGTCCTCCTCGATGAAGTCGACGATGCCCTGGACGAGGGCGTGCTTGAGGCGCTCGCCGACCGCCTCCTCACGCCAGGCGAGGTCGACGACCTTCTTGCGGCCGCCGCCCTTCACCTGCTCGGCGAAGGCGACGAGGCGCTCCGTGGCATCCTCACGGCGGTTGAAGAGGACGTCCTCGACGTGCTCGAGGAGCTTGGGCTCGATCTCCTCGTAGATCTCGAGCTGGCCGGCGTTGACGATGCCCATGTCCATGCCGGCGCGGATGGCGTGATAGAGGAATGCGGCGTGCATCGCCTCGCGTACGGCATTGTTGCCGCGGAAGGAGAAGGACAGATTCGAGACGCCGCCGGAGATCTTGACGCCCGGGCAGGCCTCCTTGAGCTGGCGCGTGGCCTCGATGAAGGCCATCGCGTACGTGTCGTGCTCCGCGATGCCCGTGGCGACAGCCAGCACGTTCGGATCGAAGACGATGTCCGTCGGGTCGAAGCCGGCCTTCTCCGTGAGCAGGCGGTACGCGCGCGTCAGGATCTCGACCTTGCGCTCGATGGTGTCGGCCTGGCCCTCCTCGTCGAACGCCATGACGACGACGCCCGCGCCGTAGCTGCGGATGCGCCGCGCCTGCTCGAGGAAGACCTCCTCTCCCTCCTTCAGGCTGATCGAGTTGACGATGGCCTTGCCCTGGACGCACTTCAGGCCGGCCTCGAGCACGCTCCACTTGGAGCTGTCGATCATGATCGGCACGCGCGCGACGTCCGGTTCGGTGGCCACGAGGTTGAGGAAGGTCGTCATGGCCTGCTCGGAGTCGAGCAAGCCCTCGTCCATGTTCACGTCGATGACGTTGGCGCCGCCGCGGACCTGGTCGAGGGCGACCTCGAGCGCGGTGGTGTAGTCGTCCTCTTTGATGAGGCGGGCGAAGCGCCGGGAGCCGGTGACGTTCGTGCGCTCTCCCACCATCGTGAAGTTCGACTCGGGGCGGATGACGAGGGGCTCGAGCCCGCTGAAGCGGCTGTAGCGCTCCCCCATCTCGGGCAGCGGACGGGGCGGCAGGTCGCGTACGGCTTCGGCGACGGCGGCGACGTGTGCCGGCGTCGTGCCGCAGCAGCCACCCACGAGGTTGACGAGGCCGCTGCGCGCGAACTCGCCCAGCAGCTCCGCCGTGCGGGCGGGCGCCTCGTCGTAGCCGCCGAAGGCGTTGGGCAGGCCCGCGTTGGGGTAGCAGCTGACGTACGTGGTGGCGGCGGCCGCGAGGTCGGCCACGTGCGGGCGCATCTCCTCGGCGCCGAGGGCGCAGTTGATGCCGACGACCAGCGGGCGGGCGTGCTCGACCGAGATCCAGAACGCCTCGACCGTCTGGCCCGAGAGCGTGCGGCCGCTCCTGTCCGTGATCGTCGCGGAGATGAGCAGCGGGAGCTCGGTGCCCTTCTCGCGCTGCACCTCCTCCACCGCCACCAGGGCCGCCTTGCCGGTGAGCGTGTCGAAGATCGTCTCGACGAGCAGCATGTGAGCGCCGCCGTCGATGAGGCCGCGGACCTGCTCGGCGTAGGACTCGCGGACCTCGTCGAAGGTCATGTCGCGGAACGACGGGTCGTTCACATCGGGCGAGATCGACAGCGTCTTGTTGGTCGGTCCGAGCGCGCCCGCCACGAAGCGCGTCTGGTCGGGCGTCTTCGCACTCCACGCCTCGGCCGCCTCCCGCGCGATCTCCGCCGCCCGGCGGTTCATCTCGTAGACGTGCTCCTCGGTGCCGTAGTCCGCCTGCGAGATCGAGGTGGCGTTGAAGGTGTCGGTCTCGATGATGTCGGCGCCCGCCTCCAAGAAGGCGTCGTGGATGCCGCGGACGGCGTCAGGCCGAGTGAGCACCAGTAGGTCGTTGTTGCCCTTGAGGTCCTGGGGGTGGTCGACGAAGCGCTCGCCGCGGAAGTCGGCCTCCGAGAGGTCGAGGGTCTGGACCATCGTGCCCATGGCCCCGTCGAGCACGACGATGCGGCGCGCGAGCAGCTGCTCGAGGTGGCGGCGCACGTCGGGGCCGGTGGCGAGGGCGTTCGTCAAGGGCGGTGGCTCCTGGCTGGCGGGCATTCTCGCCGAGGCGGCCCCCGCTACGAACGATTCCGCACCTGCGGCCCTGGCCGCAGCCTCGGCGCCTGAACGTCTCAGGCTGAGACGGTCGGACCGTCAGGATGCTCGGAAACTGTTCAAGCGAGTCCGAGAGACGCGTCGAAGGGGTAGACGTCGATGGATCCGGCGCCGCCGGACCCCTCGGCTAGGGACGACTTGAGAACTGGGACCCGTGGTGGCTGCGAGAGCAGCTCCATGGTCCATCCGAACACCTCCCAGGACGCCCGGCCCCGCGTCCGTAGGCGCCGGAAGTCCGAGCGCGGCATCGTCCTCCTCTGGGCGACCATCAGCGTGGTCCTCATCGCCGGCGTCGTCTTCGCCGCCACGGACCGCCTGAACAGCGTCCGCGAGCTCACCAACGCCGAGTTCTCCGCCATGGGTCAGGCCCGCGCCATCGCGCGTGCCGGCCTCACGGACGCCGTCGCCTGGCTGCGCCGCAAGACCACGCAGCCCGTGAGCTCCTTCACGCCCGAGCGTGACGAGCGCCTGGCGCCGCCGGATGCATCCGCGACGGACGAGAAGATCGCCGCGGCAGCTACTGCGAGGGCGAACAACCCGATCCTCGCGGACGAGCGCCCGACGAACGAGACGGAGGACGCCGGGGTTGGCATCGTCCGCAGCTTCGAGATCTCGCCTGGGCTCTGGGGTCGCTACTCCGTCGTCCGCGGAAGCGGCCAGGAGTCGTGGAACGACACGAACGGCAACGGGATCTACGACCCCGAGGAGAGCTTCACGGACTCCAACAACGACGGCAAGTGGACGCCCGGCAGGTGGACGCGAGACCTCACGACCGAGCGGGGTCTGCCCGGTAGTGGCGCCGTCTGGTTCCTCGCCTGCCGCGGCGAGATCTTCGCGCGCCCGAACGCCAGCGCCCCGCTGGGCGTGGGCCGCAACCGGCGCGTAGCCGAGACCCTGCTGGCCATGGAGGTGCGCCGCCTGACGATCGCGCCGCCTGCGAGCGCGGCCATCGTCGTGCGCGAGGGTGGCAAGGTGAGCGTCGGCACACGCGCCCGCATCCGGGGTGACACGGCGCTGGCCTACCGCGGCAGCACGGGCAGCCCTGCGACCTCCGGTGGCGAGATGCTCGGCTCGGTCTCGCCCGTCCAGAACATGGTCCTGAGCGTCGAGGACGTCTTCGGCGTCTCCTGGCCCGAGCTCAAGTCGATGGCCGACCTGAGCACGACCGACCCGGTCAACGGTCTGCCGAAGGTGCTGCCGGACTTCTCGCTGAGCGTCGTCACCGGCGACCTGGTCTTCGACCGGAACCGTCCGCTGCGCGGCAACGGCGTGCTGGTCGTGAAGGGCAACGTGACCATCGACAGCGGCTCGAACACCTTCTTCCGCGGCGTGCTCTTCGTCGACGGCAACCTCACCGCGCGTGCGCCGGCCTACCTGCGCGGCACGGTGATGTGCACCGGCGAGCTCGACCTGCGTGGCACCGGCGGCGACTTCTGCGAGATCGAGCAGGACGACGGGATCGTCAGCCTGCTGCTCACCCACATGGGTCAGTACCGCATCTCGAAGGCCCCGTTCGCGCCCCAGCCGAAGCTGGTGGACGGCCGGGCCTCCGACCGCGGCATCAGCCGCCGTCGCTTCGGCGGCATGGACGCCGAGGCCAACCCGACGGGCACCCCGTCGCCCGATCCGGATCCCGTTCCGGTCCCGGACCCGGATCCCGACCCCGATCCCACGCCGGATCCCGATCCCGATCCGATCCCGGATCCGGACCCCGATCCCATCCCCGATCCCATCCCCGATCCCGATCCGACCCCGGATCCCGATCCGACCCCCGATCCGGATCCCGACCCGCAGCCCGCGGTGGACAGCGACGACGTGGACAACCTCGTCGGGGACGTGAAGGGCCTGATCCCGGAGAGTCCCAAGAGTTCCCGCAGGCACCTGCGGCGCGCGCGCGACCACCTCAAGGAGGCGCGCGACACGCTGGCGGGCGAGGAACCGGACACGGGGTACGCCCTGGAGCAGATCGAGGGCGCAATCCATGACGCGGAGGTCGCCGGCAGCAAGGGCGCCAACGTGACGGATGTCCTCAACGAGCTGAACGGGATGCGGGACGCCCTGCAGGGCGCCAACTAGCCCGCGGCCGGGCCCTAACAGGCCCATACGAACTGCTACGGAGGCCCCGGGAGGCGTCAAGAAGCCCGAGCGATCCGGTCGATACGCATGACGCAGACTGCCCTGGTCCCCAGGGGAACCCTGCCTGCATTACGTGCCACAGGACACCCCATGCGTAGCAACCATCAACAGCGCGGCGTCAGCCTGATCGAGGTCCTCATTGCCGTGGTGCTGCTCTCCGTGGCGTCCATGGCGGCGATCGCCTACGTGACCCGCGGCACCCAGCACTCCGACTGGGTCCGCGAGCAGGTCTGGGCCCGTCAGAAGGCCCTGTCGATCCTCTCCGAGCTCCGTGCGTACGTGCAGGGCGGCGAGGGCGAGATGGCGGCCGACCTCGACGGCTTCGACGACGGCCTCTCCTACGAGCCGTCGCTGACCATCACCGAGGACGCCGCCAACCCGGGCTCGTTCGTCCAGCCCGACCACGAGGTGAGCGGCAACATCTCCGACCGCGGCAACTGGCGCTGGTACCGGCAGATCACGGTCCGCCCGTTCCCGGGCGTCGACACGCGCGACCTGCGCATCTGCACCGTGAAGATGTACCGCCACCGGGCCGGCGACGCGCTGCCCGGCGAGCGCATGGCCGAGGTCTCGTCCGTCATCCGGACCATCGGCGACACGTTCCCCTCGACGCAGGTCTACGACATCTACCTGATCGCCTGCGAGAACGTCCCCGGCTGGTGGGTCTACATGGACGCCATCCGCCCGTTCGTCGAGGCCACGATCACGGACCTCGAGGGCCGCAACCCGGGCCTCGACTTCCGCCTTCACTGGATCAACACCCTCGGCTACGGCCGCGACGAGGAGTACGCGCCCTACAGCAACGAGGAGCGCAGCAGCACCGACAACACGCCCTGGGCCTACGTCTACCCCGGCACCATGCCGGCCGGCAACTCCTCGCAGCGCTACTACGTCCCGCTCGACATGAGCGGCCGTCTCAACCTGGACGGCGAGAACGCGCCCACCTTCGTCAACGACATGATCGCCGCCGAGCCCTTCGACGACGACAACGGCAACGGCCAGCGCGACGCGGGCGAGACCTTCACCGACACCGACGGCGACGGCATGTGGGACGCGGGCAACACGGTGCCCTACGCGTTCGCCGACATGCAGAACCACTGCATGCGCTACCCGGATGCCGTGGCCAAGCGCGAGGCGCGCGTCGCCGCAGGCCTCGAGTCCCCCACCGCGCCCTCCCTGCGCATGCTCTTGGACGAGATGATCCTCGATCCGGACAAGTATCACAACGCGCTGTTCATCAACCTGCATGGCGAGCTTCTGCCGATGCCGCCGGTCCGCAACTACAGCGACGCTGCGTCCGATCCGGAGCGGCAGCCCGGCTGGCGTGTCGTCACGCACCCTGAGCGCATCGGCCCGCGCCGTGTCGCGGGCAACGACACCCTCTCCGTCGCGCCGCGCTTCCGGGTCCACGCCTACAAGACCGCCTTCAGCGGGACGTCCGGCACCTCGCAGCTCATGACGCAGGCCGAGCCGTACATCGATGCCGACGGCAGCGGGGCCTGGGAGTCGGGCGAGGCCTTCGAGGACTGGAACGGCGACGGCACGTGGAGCGCCGGCGTGCCCGCGAGCATCGTCGTGCCCGGCGGTGACTTCAGCGCCCGCCCCAACGACGCCACCAGCCCCACGATCGTCGTGGAGCGCTTGCCCGGCGGCATCGATGCCGACGACGACGGCAACGGCGACAGCTACGAGGCCCTGCAGACGGCCACGCGCTATCCCGAGGCATTCACGGACGCGAACGCCGACAATGTGCGCCAGGTGCAGGAGGTCTGGTTCGACCTCAACGGCGACGGCGTGAAGGGCGCGGAGGATCCGCACGCCGAGCTCGACGGCGACGGCACCTGGACGGCGGCCACGGAGACGCTGACCGACCAGGACTCTGACGGCGTCTTCGACCCGGCGCGTCCGGCAGAGTCGTACACCGACGCCAACGGCAACAACCGCTGGGACGCAGCGGAGCCCTACTGGGATCGCAACGGCAACGGCATGTGGGACGGCCCCACGAACCCGACGCCCCCCGCCTGGGTGCCGTGGAACACGGCCAACTACGGCAACAAGTTCGCTGAGGACTCGTACGTCGCGAACTACGGCGAGCCCTTCCTGGATCTCGACGGCGACCAGCGCTGGGACGCGGCCGAGGCGTGGTTCGACACGAACCTCAACGGCGTCCGCGACGGCGGCTTCGAGCGCGGCGAGATGTGGTTCGAGATCACGTACGATGCGGTCAACCGGCGGACGGTGCTGCTGCTCAACGGCACGCCCCTCGAGGCGCCCTACGTGGGCAGTCGCGGTCTGCCGAGCGGCTACCGCCTCTACGACCTCGACTACGTGCCCTGCCCCACGCCGAGCAGCGCCGGCAGCTCCGATCGCTTCGCGCGAGACCTCAGCACCACGGGGAACAACCCGAAGAACACGGCGCGCTGGCGCATCACGCTGCCGACGCCGGCCATCCGCTCGGCGTTCGAGTCGGCGGCAGGCGCGAACGACGGCGACGCTGCGGATCGCATCATCGCGATCGAGACGCGCCTCGGCACGAACCTGGCGACGGGCACGATGTGGCCGGTCCGTGTGGATCCGCAGAACGTGTCGAAGAGCTACACGTACTTCTACGCCGATCCGCTGAGCATCCCGTTCAGCGAGCGCTATCAGTACAACGGGGACCCGCGCCACTGCCCGTACGAGGATACCGACCGCACGGGCACGACGGCCGTGCACGGCTACAACTGGTACTGGGACAACTTCAGCAACAGCGACGGCAACTACCAGAGCCGCTGGCTGGCCTTCGACGGCGGCCGGATGCGCGATCGCTGGCGCGGACGCTCCGAGCACGACATGCCGCGCTTCATGTACTGGCTCCGCACGGCGCTGGTGAAGAGCGAGGCCCTGTGGACCACGCTCACGGGCTTCTCGTACTACTACATGTCGCTCGGCGGCGACGTCGGCTACGACAGCGCCAACGGCTACGCCAACAGCATCCCGATGGACGGCAAGCCGTTCGGTCTGTCCGGCGACGTGTACGAGAGCACCATCACCGACGGCATCGGCACCAGCTCGATCCGCGGCAGCCGGAAGTTCGTGCGCAGCAACAGCGGCAGCTCGAGCGGCATCCGTTCCGGCGGCTACTGGTGGTCGAAGCCGTGGATCGGAGAGCTCTTCCCCGACGCGACGTATGCGAGCCAGTGGCGCCCGTGGGGCAATCTGCGCGCCAACACGGGCTCGGCTTCGGGCGAGTACCGCCTCGCACGTCGTGGCGACATCACCTCGGCCCAGCAGCCGGCGGGCACGTCGCTCTACAACGCCTACTCACGCACGGCGGCCGAGGGCTGCGTGTCGTTCATGAACATCGGGTCGAGCAGCAGCACGTTCCACCACCAGTTCCGCACCGGCCAGAGCGGCTCGCTCGTCGAGGACGGCTTCGAGCTGGCGGAGAACTACAACTTCCCGCTGCCGACGTCGACGCTCATCAGCCGTCCGTTCAACCTGGCGATCAGCTATGACGGCGGCACGGGCGATGAGTTCGGCTACACGGACGCCTATCCGCGTCACAGCGCGCAGCTCGTGCGCCGCTACTACAACCACCAGTCCTCGGGACTGATCGGTAGCGGCATCGTCCGCCTGCAGGAGCCTGGTGCCGATCCTCGCGGCGCGTACATCGTCGTGAACGGCATCGACCGCACGACGGAGAGCGGCTCGTCGTTCATCGCGCGCTACAGCATGCTGTCGCTGATCCACTCGTACTTCGGCGCCGGGCTGCCGTCGACGCCCAACCGCGTGCGTCAGCTGCCGCGCGTCGAGATCTCCAGCCCGACCCTGATCACCGAGCTCGAGAGCCCGGCGGCCATTCCCGTCGAGTGGAACCTCAAGTGGGCGCGCTGGGACGGCGAGAACTACACCGGTCAGTACCCCGCCAACTTCGAGGAGAGCGAGGACGAGCTGGCCTACGTGCTGATGTACTCGCGGGACAACGGCGACACGTGGCTGAACATGCTGGACGACCAGCCGGCCACTCCCGGCACGCTGCCGTGGATCAGCGGCGTCGGGCCGGATCCGGCGAAGACGCTCGAAGACCTCACGCCGAACGACGACGAGACGTACGTGTGGAGCACGCCTGCGAGCAAGTTCCCGGAAGGCACGTACGTGATCCGTATCGAGGCGTACCGCACGACGGAGACGCTGCACTACGCGCAGCACATGGAGAAGATCTATGTCAACCGCTGACGGACCGCGCCCCAGGGCAGCGCGATCCCGAGCAGGTGGTTTCACCATGTTCGAGGTGGCCGTGACGCTCGGGCTGATCACCCTCCTCGCGCTCGTGATGGAAGGGACCATCGCGTCGACCAACAAGGCCGAGAACCAGCTGGCCGCCGTACGCAACGCGCTCGAGCGCGGCCAGCGCATCACCTACGAGGTCATGGACGAGATCGAGGGCAGCCGCAAGCTGTTCCAAGGCGACCAGATCGGTCAGGACTACCTGGCGGCGCTCGAGCTGGTTCGCGATCCCGTGCTACCGGGCGCGCGACTGCCGCTCTTCGACGAGCTTCAGGAGCTGGGCCCGGATGTCCCGGGTGATCCCCGGACGGGCAACATCCTGCTCTTCGTGCGCGAGACCGATGCCGCGCCTGCCGTCGCCGACCCGGCGACGCAGAAGGTGCGCTACATCGACATCTACCGCTTCGTCTGTGTCTATCCGCGCCAGACGAACCGCATGGTGGTCGTGAAGGAGAATGGCGATGACGCGCGCGACCTCGTGGTCTGGCGCAGCGAGCCCTTCCCGAACCGCGCGCAGATCATGGCGATCACCAGCAACACGGAGCGCGAGAACGTCATCGCGGACCTGGTCGACCGCTTCGGCATGGACCTGGCCTGGGAGCCGGACGGGACCGTGGACGCGGCCTTCTACGCAATGACGTCAGGCGGGGCCATGGCGACCAATCCGACGGCCGGTGTCCTGATCCAGGAGGACGTGGACGTCAGTGACCGCGGGCGTCTCGTGTACGGCAACGTCCAGCTGGCCCAGACGAGCAACGCCTCGGCCCACACGCGCGCCGTCTTCACGAAGGACGATCCGGCCACGTGGAAGCCGGACGGCTTCGAGCTGAAGATCGTGGGCGTATCGGGTGCACGCAAGGTGTGGGTGCACATCGTCATCGAGTCGCAGGTGCGCACGGGCATCGTCATCCCGCAGGCCTTCACGGTCATCGCTTCGCCCAAGGATCTCTGACGCGCCGAAGGGTAGGATGCCGCCTCGCTCCCGAGGAGGTCGTCGTGCCCGCAACCGTCGCCAGCCCCTACCTCGTCCCCTTCGACGAGACGTTCCGTGTGTCCGGCGCCCCCACCGCGCCGCCGGAGGACGCTCCCGGCAAGAAGGCCTGCCGCAGGCAGCTCGACGAGCACCGCAAGCGCCTCCGCGAGCTCCAGCGCATCCTCTACGCCCACGACCACCACGCGGTCCTGCTGGTCTTCCAGGCGATGGACGCCGCGGGGAAGGACGGGACGATCCGGGCCGTCATGCAGGGCGTGAACCCCGCGGGCTGCCAGGTCAGCTCGTTCAAGAAGCCGTCGGCCGAGGAGCTGGATCACGACTTCCTCTGGCGCACGGCGCGACGTCTGCCCGAGCGCGGCCGTATCGGCATCTTCAACCGCAGCTACTACGAAGAGGCGCTCGTCGTGCGCGTGCACCCCGAGTACCTGAAGTACCA
>JASJDY010000137.1 GCA_030065025.1 Planctomycetota bacterium | reverse complement strand
CCCGTACCCAGGCGATAGCCCACGCCCCACACCGTCGACACCAACCACGCGTGCTCGCCGAGCTTGCGGCGGATCGCGAGGATGTGGACGTCCACCGTGCGGTCCACGGCCGCGTCGTCGCCCTCGCCGCCGCGGTCCAGGAGCTCGCGCCGCGAGATGGCGCGCTCGGGATTGCTCGCGAGCTTGTAGAGGATGTCGAACTCGGTCGGCGTGAAGCTGAGCGGCTCGCCGTCGATGAGCGCCTCGCGTCGGGCCGGGTAGACCGTCAGCGGGCCCTGCTGCAGGGCGGCGTTGCTGGTCTGCGTCGCACGCCGCAGGACGGCGCCCACGCGCCGCAGGAAGAGCTGCGGCTTGAAGTCGGTCTTGCGGATGTACTCGTCGGCAC
This sequence comes from Planctomycetota bacterium, assembly GCA_030065025.1. Lineage (GTDB taxonomy): Bacteria > Planctomycetota > PLA2 > PLA2 > JAEUHO01 > JAHEIK01. The sequence goes on along the minus strand of JASJDY010000137.1, from coordinate 13,798 downwards.
CCGCGTCGAACATCGCGGTCTCGTACTCGTCGCCCTTGTTCCCCGTGAGCACCAGGACCGCGATGTGACTGGTCGCCGAGTCGGCGCGGATCTCGCGGCAGATGTCGAGGCCCTTCATGTGGGCGGGGAGGTTCAGGTCGAGGACGACGAGATCGGGCGTCAGCTCACGCAGGAGCCTGAGCCCCTCGTGCGGGTCTCCGGCGCCCGCAGTCTCGTATCCGTCGGCACCGAGGACCTCCAGGATCATGTCCCGCAGCAGGTCCTCGTCTTCGATTACCAGGATGCGGCCCTTGGCCATGCGCGCTCCTCAGGTCCGGTCCACTGGCCCAAGCCTAGCATCGGGCCCGCGGAACGCCCGCTGGAGTGTGAAGGCCCCACTGGCAGGCCGTTCGACCGGGATGCGAAGCGCTCCCCGGATCGCTTCGTTGCCGGGCTGAACGCGGTCTAGCTTGACGCTCCAACCCATGGGAATCCCCGCGGCCCCTTCCCTGAGCGAGCGCTACCAGGAAGCGACGAACTACACGCCGGCGAGCGTCCAGGGCCATCCCGGTCTGGACTTCAGCTCCCAGCCGTCGCCGTTCAAGGACTGGTTCCAGGCGCGCCGGGTCGAGCTACCGGGCGGTCCGGGCACGGAGACGAGCCCCTCGCCGGGCGCCCTCGACGCCGAGCGCCTCGGTCGGCTGCTCTACCACACCTACGGTGTCACGCTGGTCCGCGAGTTCCCGGGCATGTCGATGCACTACCGTGCAGCGCCGTCCGCGGGAGGCCTGTACCCGGCCGACCTGTACGTGGCCGTGCGGGACGTCGAGGGCGTACCGGACGGCATCTTCGCCTACGACGCCCGCGATCACTCCCTGGTCATCTGCTGGGAGGGCGACTTCTGGCCGGACCTCGCCGCCTGCACCTTCGCCCACCCCTCGGTGGCGCGCGCGCGGGCCGTGCTGATCGGCACCGGCGTGTACGAGCGCAGCGCGTGGCGCTACGGGGACCGCGCGTATCGGCGGGTCCTGCTCGACGCCGGTCATGTCTTCGGCAATGCCGTCCTCGCCGCGGTGCCGGACGGCCAGCGCCTCGTCCCGCTGCCCTACTTCGCCGACGCCGGCGTCTCGGGCCTCCTGCTGCTGGACGAGGCGCGAGAGGGCCCGCTCCTGCTCGGCGCCGTCCTCGACGCGCCCGACGACGACGCAGGCATGCGACCGACGCGGGCGTCGCGCTCTCCGGTGGACCGCGACTCGGCAGATCCGGACGAGGGTCACTGGATTCCGCGCCTGCATCAGGCAGGCAACATCCAGCGGTTCACCCCGGCCGAGACGTCGCTGCTGCGCGACGAGGAAGTTCGCGGCGAGTCCATGGTGCTGCCTGCGGATCCGCTGGCGACCGGACAGGCGGTCCTCGAGGCGATCCGCCGCCGGCGCTCCACCCGCGTGTTCAGCGCGGGAGACCTCCCGCTCGAGGCGGTCGGACGCATCCTCGCCCACGCCTATCCGCGGCCGGGCTCACCGGATCCGGAGGCCGGCCTCGCACCGCCGGTGCTGCAGACGCACATCGCCGTCGCCGGCGTGAAGGGTCTGGCCAGCGGCGTCTACCGCTATGACCCTGCCGCACACGCGATCACCCTCGTGCGCCCCGGCAGCCCGCGCGACGCGCTCCATCGCTGCTGCCTCTGGCAGGAGCTGGCGCGCGACTGTGCGTTCGCGGTGCTGCACTCGTTCGACCTGCCCGCCGCGGTCGCTGCGTACGGGGAGCGGATCTACCGGACGGCGCATCTCGAGGCGGGTCTCATCGGTCAGCGCCTGAACATGGCGGCGCTGCGACTCGGCTACGGCGCGAGCGGGGTCGGCGGGTTCTTCGACGACTTCCTGAATGCGCTGCTGCTGATCCCTCCGCAGCACGCGATCGCGTACGTGACGGCGGTGGGTCTGCCGGAATAGGCGCGACGCCTGCGTTTGCGTGGCCGTGGCCGTGGCCGTGGCCGTGGCCGTATCGAGCAGCGCCTGTAGGGGCGGCCGGAGACGGCGCCGTAAGGCGCCGGCGAACGCCCGCCCTCGATTCGCGGGCGGGCGTTCGGTCGGGAGCGTTGCTCCCGACCTCCGGCCGCCCCTACGCGTTCGCCCTGCCCAAACTGCCGGTCGCCTCATCGAGGTGCAGCGGCACCGCCGGCGTCTCGCCGTGGCGGTTGTGCAGCACCTCGGCGCGGCGCTCGCACCCGTCCTTCGCAAGCGGCGCGATCCAGCCGACGCGATCCGGGAGCGAGAGCCCGCGCTCGCGCATCTCGTCGAGCTCGGCCGCTGCCTCGTCGCCGGCGCGTACCGCACACACGACGGCGACGTGAAGCTGGCCGGCGAGGTCGGAGAGCTGCCGCAGCGCCACGCCCATCTCGGAGCCGGGCTCGCGGATGACGCCCTGCAGGTAGTCCACGGCGAGGATGCCCGCGCGATAGGGCATGCGCACCAGACGGTCCTGCAGCGACTCCGCGCTGAAGCCGCGCGCCGCCTGCACCTCGAACGGTAGCGTGGCGAGGTACTCACGCGCTGCGTGGGCACGCTGGAGCTCAGCCGGGCCGAGCTCGCACTGGTCGGCTGTGCCGCCCGGGTCGGGCAGCGCTCGCAGCTCCACGCCGGCCGTCATCGCCAGCAGGCGCAGCGCGAGACTCTCGGGCGACAGGTCGTAGGTGGCGTACACGACGCGGCGGCCCTGCGCGGCCGCGCCCTGGAGCAGGCACAGGAGGAAGGCCGTCTTGCCCGCGCCGGACGGTCCGCCCCAGACGTGCAGGTGGCCCTCCGGCAGCCCGGCGCCGAGGTCCTGGACGAGATCCCCGGTGCAGAGCGAGTGGCCCTCGAGCAGGTTCGAGGCGTCATTCGGCGGCCCGTCTTCCGGAAGCTCGGGCAGGGGGATCGTGGCCAGGAGGTCCGCGAGGTGCTGCATCGGCGGGCATCCTCGCGCGAGGGACCGACAGGGCGCAAGCGGGGTGTCTGGGTCAGGCGGCGTCGGCCGACTCGGCGGCGGGATCCAACGCGGGCAGCTCGATCCGGAAGCGGCTGCCGTGCCCGACCGTCGACTCGCAGTCCACCCGGCCGCCCAGCGCATGCACGATCTCGCGGAGGACGTAGAGGCCGAGCCCGGTGCCGCGACCCGCCGCCCGTGTCGTGAAGAAGGGGTCGTACATCCGCTCCTGCGTGTCTGCGGGGATCCCGCAGCCCGTGTCCTCGACCACGAAGGCGACGCCGTCGGTGCCCACGTCCTCTGCCGTCATGGTGACCGTGCCGCCGTCGGCGTTCTCGAGCGCGGCGAAAGCGTTGTCGCCGAGGATGAGGAGCGTCTGCAGGAGCCGGCTGGGATCACAGCGCACGGCCCGCGTCGTCTCGGCGCGAACCTCCAGCTCCACGCCGTCGCCCGCGCCCTTCCGCAGCATGCGCTCGGCACCCTCCAACGTCTCCCGCACCGGCACGGCGCGCCGCTCGCTGCTGCCGCGGCCGCCGATCTGGTTGAGGTCGGCGGCAATGCGCTGCAGACGCTGCGAGGCGTCCTCGGCGTCATCGAAGACGTCGTCGAGCTCCTCCAGCACCGCCGCCGGATCCTGGCCGGCCGCGAGAGCTGCGCGCAGGTCGGCGAGCAGCTGCGCCCCGTCGTTCGCACCCGAGAGCAGGATGGCGAGGGGGCGCCGCATCTCGTGGGCCACGCCGGCGGTAACGAGTCCGAGCGTGTTGAGGCGGTCCTCCGCCTGGACGCCTGCGCGCGCCGCGCGGAGCCGCTCCGTGCTGCGTCGCAGCGAGGGGACGCCCCCGGCAGGCTGCTTCTCGTCGGCCCGACGACGCGTCTCGCCGGCCACGTGCCCCATGAACACGGCGATGACGAAGAAGAAGAGCACCGGGCCGAGGTGCTCGAAGGTGAGCAGGGTCTCGGGCTCGACGCCCCAGCCCGTCACGACCGTGAACAGGGCGGAGACGATCAGCCCGTTGATGAACGCGCTGCCGATGCCGGCCATGAGACCGGCCAGCAGGAGGAGCGTGGCGTAGGCCATCACGAGGGCCTGCACGTCGCGCCCGCGAAGCAGGAGGAGGCCGCAGACCACGAGCACGTCGAAGAGGAAGATCATGTAGCGCACGCGGCGCAGCCCGAACTCGCCGTTGCGCGCGGCCATGTAGCCGATGACCGTGACCCCGTAGACAACCGTGATCGACCAGAAGAGGAACGGCTCGAGCGGGGGCTCGGACCAGCCGAGCACGGCGAGCCCGACGAACACCAGCATGCGCAGGCTCGCCACGACGTGGCGCGGTTCGCTCAGGAACGCGGCGGCAGCGGTAGGTAGGCGCACGGGCACGGCTCCCCATCGGCCGGAGCCCGCGGCGGACTGAACCAGGGCCCTTACGGTTCCTACTTGTCCGTCGAAATGGGCGCCTTCTTCTTCGGATCGGCAGCCGGGGCTTCCGGCTTGTCCGGGGGCCAGGCGAGGGCGGGCTCGGCGAAGGTGGGCGCGAGCACCCGCTCCAGGGTGCCGAGCACCTGGTCATCGCCGCCGCCCACGTACACCTGGACGCGGCGGCGGCGGCTGAAGAGCGTGTAGATGCGGGTCGAGCCGCTCTGACGCAGCAGGGCCGGCACACCCGCGAAGGTGGTCCGATCGCCGCGGAAGTACCGGGCGGCGGTCTCGAGATCGGCACCCTGATCGCCCCACGCGCCGAGCCGCGCCGTGAACCCGGGCCCGCGGATCGTCATCATGTTGTCGCGGCTCAGCCGGACGGTCCAGCCGGCCGGGACGTCGCGTGCTTCGATCCCGGCCAGGACGTGCAGGTAGCGCCGCTGCTCGGGACGGGAGATGCGGTGGGCGCTCGCGTCCGCGAGGTCGAACGCTGCCCGACCTTCCTCGATGCGGGTGGTCTCGATGCGGAGGCGACCGCGCGCCCGCGAGGAGACGACGGACGGATAGCTCTCGGGCTCGTCGCGATAGCCGAAGAAGAGGTACCGCGCGGCGGTGCCCACCTCCCCCGTCGTCGGGTCGGCGCCGATCCACTGACCGGTCCAGATCTCGCACCACGCATGCGACCCCCACATGCCGCCGATGCAGACGTAGCCGCTGCAGCGCCGGGCGGGGATACCCGCCGCGCGGCAGAGCGTGACGAAGAGCAAGCAGTGTTCGCTGCAGTCGCCGCGGCAGCTCTCGAGGATCTGGACGGCGTCGGCGCTCGCGACCTCGGGACTGCGCTTGGTGAGCGTACTGAAAACGAAGCGCGCGAGCTTGTGCGCCGCGCGGCGCGCGTCACGCTCATCGCCGACCACATCGCGCACGGTCTGCCGCACGAGCGGATGCTCCGTCTGCATCATGGCTGTCGCTTCGAGATGGCGCGCGAACGTCTTGTCGACGACGGGGATGGTCGCCTGCTTGGTCGTATCGTCGTGACGCCGGAGCTCCACCTTCGCCACGTAGCCCTGCTCGTCGTCGCCCGTCTGTGAGGTCACACGGGACCACGGTGATGCCGGGAACGAGGGCAGCTTGCGGTGCTCGTCGGCGCGGATGTGCACGTCGAGCAGGACCCGGTCCGCGTTGAAGATGCGATCCAGCGGCGGCGAGGCCGGCACGGTGATCGTGTAGCCGGCAGGCGTCGTGGGCAGCGCCTCGGCCTTCGCCGCGGTCGTGCGGCGGATGACGAACGAGCCCACGCGGACCTGAACGAACGTGCCCGCGTCGTCGAGCCAGAGAAGGATCTCGCGACCGCTGCCGGGATCACGCTGAACGATCTTCAGGCAGCGGATCTCCTCGCCGTTCTCGTCCGAGACGGTCTCGCGGGCGACCACGCTGACCTTGGCGATGCGAGCCACGCGCCCGCGCACGTCGATCTGTCGCAGGTCGAACGTGTCGCCGGGCTTCACCTGCCCGGCCCGAATGCGCTCGCTGAGGAAGGCCTCGACGTCCACCGCGACGGGCTCCTCAAGCGGGATCCAGATGCGCTGGCGATTCTCCTCCTGCCCGAGGATGGTCACGGTGGACTCGTAGCCGGTCTTGCCGTCGACCGTACGCCAGGTCAGCTCCTCGACCGTGACGCGCCCCGGCTCCTCGACCCGGGTCCGCATCCACCACAGCGTGCCGTCGTCGCCGCGCTCGACCTCGCTGATCGTCGTCACCTCGAACGTGTCGACCATCCCGGCCATGTTCCGCTGCGTACGGCTGACGACGGTCGTCGTGTCCCGCAGCGTCTGCTTGCCCTGCCACGTGGACGGGGCCCACACGACGCGGCGGAAGCCCGACTTCCGGCCGTCGAGCAGCTCGTCGTACCACTTGGCACTGCGCCGGGGCGGCTCGTCGGCGGCCGGCGCGATGGCGCCGGTCCACGAGAACACGCCCAGGCAGACCAGGGGCAGCAGGGCGGCGGCGCGAATCCACGCTCGGGGCATGCACATCCTCCGCGGCGATCCTACCGGGGGCCGCGGGAGGCGCGGGGGGCGCCGGAGCACGTTCGTCCCGACTCCACGAATCGTCGCAGCGGCGTGCGCCTCTACGGCACCGAGCGTTTCGAGGGATGATGAGTCTCGTGCCCGCGCCCCGCCTCCTTCGCATCGTCGTGCCGCTCGGCCTGCTGCTGGTCCTCGCGGCCGGTCCGTGTCGCCACGCCGGTGCCGAGAACGCGCCCGAGGCTCGGCCTGCGCCGGTCGTGCGCGTGCATCCCGCGCTCGCGCCGCTGCGGCCGTGGCTGACACACGAGGACTGGACGGTGCGCTCGATCGCGGCGTTCGACCTACGCCAGCGTACCGAGCCGGGCGTGATCCACCTGGCGGCTCGCATGCTCGCTCGCGAGAAGCAGCCGTACGCGGCAGCCGGGGCGCTCGGCGCCCTCCGCCAGCGGCCCCGGCGGGAACTGGTGGCCGAGGGCGGCACGGAGCTCGTGGAGGCGTTGCTGCGGTGGTCACGCCACGAGCATCCGACCGTGCGCGCATATGCCCGTGAGGTCCTGTTCGCCGTCCCGCCCGTCAAGCTGGGCACGGACTTCGCGCGCTACGAAGGGTGGTGGCAGCGCGGGCGCGCAGCCCTGGAGCGAGAGCAGCGCGCGATGCTGCGCGAGCTCGCCGCCGCAGCGGCGAAGGAGGGCAAGAAGCCCGGCGCAGCGAGCACATCGGTCGAAGCGGGCAGGAAGGACGACCGCTTCTACGGCCGCCTCGAGCAGATGCGGCGGTACGGACTCGAGTTGTGTGTCGTGATGGATCACACCGGCTCGATGGGGCGCGTCATCGGCGCCGCGAAGGCGGGTGCGCAGCGGCTCATCCGGCGGCTGCGAGCGTACGTGCCGCGCTTCCGTGCGGGCCTCGTGACGTACGACGACGGCGCGCGACTCCGCGCGGCGCTGACCCCGAACGGCGAGGTGCTGGCCAAGGCCTTCCGCAAGGTCGCCGCGGGCGGCGGCGGGGATCTCGAGGAGGGCGTGGACAAGGGCCTCCGCCTCGCGCTCGCACAGGGTCGCCTCGGGTGGTCTCAGCGTGCGCACCGCGTGATCGTCGTCGTGGGCGACGCGCCGCCTCACGAGGCGGACGTGCCGCGCCTGCTGCGTGCGCTCGGCCGGGCCCGGCAGGACGTGCTGTACGACCAGCCGATCGTCGTGCACACCGTCTCGACGGACGACCTGCCGGTGCTGCACTTCCCGCAGATCGCACTCGCGGGCGGCGGCCAGCACGTGACCCTGCGTCAGACGGGTCGTCTCGTCGAGGAGCTCGTATTGCTGACGTTCGGCGGCGCGGATCGCGAGCGCGTCCAGACCTGGATGCGTGAGATCGACAAGCTCCGCAAGGCCGAGCCGCGGAAGCGCTGACTCAGAGGCGCTCGCCCTCCTTGCGCATGAGCCCGGTGAGCATCGCACTGACTCGGTCAGCGAGGCCCTGGAGCCTCGCTATCTCGTAGGCGTCCGCGGCGCCGATCGCCTTCGCTATCTCCAAGCTGGCGTCGCACTCCCCGCACTCACCGCGTGCGATCGTGAACCTGTGGATTCGGTCCCTCGCCGACGTTCGGTTCACGGCTTCTGCAATGTGACGAACAACGGACGCTGAGGCACGGCGGAGTTGATCACGCAGACCGGCGTGGCCGCGCTCGAACCGGGCCGTGAGGTCATGGATGCCGCGCACCAACTCGAGAGCAACCTGGAATGCGTGAAGGCGGTGATGGACGAAGCGGCTGGGCATGTGGAACTCCTCGAGCTGGGGTCCGGTCACTGCTGCGCCATGTCAGGGCGATTGGCCCCTCGGCGTCAGGGCTGTACCTCGTGCCGCGCGCGAAATTCGAGCGCGCACGCGAGCGAGAGCGCGAACATGCGCGCTCCCGCTCTCGCTCGCGCTCGACCCACGGCCGGATACAGGAATTCGCCTCCAAAACACAGGACCGAGGCATGCTCCTGGTAGCGCGTTATCCTCCCTAGCCGCCATGAACCTCCTCCAGCAGCTCAACGAACTCCAGGCGCAGCACGGCTGGCTCTCCGACGAGACCCTGCGCGCGTTCTCCGCCGAGACCAACGTGCCGCTGTTCCGACTGCAGGAGGTCACCAGCTTCTACCCCCACTACCGCCGCAGCCCGCCGCCCCGCGCCCACGTCACCGTCTGCCGCGACGTCGCCTGCCGCATGGCGGACGGACCGGCGTACATCGACGCGCTGCGTGAGGGTCTTGCCGGCGAGTCCGATGTCGAGCTCCACGAGGTCTCGTGCCTCGGCCGCTGCGAGAGCGCACCGGCGGCCTGCGTCGACGACGTGCCGCTCGAGCGGTGGAGCGCGCAGGACGTCGTCGCCGCCGCGCTCGGCGCGAAGGCGCTCCCGCCCGACGAGCCGACGGACACACCGCGTGCATGGCCGACCGATCCCTACCCCAGCCGCGACGAGCACTACGGCGTGCTGCGCGGGCTGCTGGAAGACCGCGACCGGGCGCGGCAGGAGGTACCCAAGCTGCTCCAGGCCGCCGGCCTCCGCGGCATGGGCGGCGCGGGCTTCCCCACCGGCCTGAAGTGGCAGTTCGTCCGCGACGCGGAGGGCGAGCCGACGTGGGCTGTGTGCAATGCCGACGAGTCCGAGCCGGGCACGTTCAAGGACCGCGTGATCCTCGAGGAGCTGCCCCACCTCGTCGTGGAGGGTCTCCTCACGGGCGCCATGGTCGCCGGCGCCTCGATCGCCGTCGTCTACATCCGGCACGAGTACACGCGCGAAGGCAAGGCGATCCGCCGCGAGATCGAGCGCGTCCGCGAGCTGGGCCTGCTCGACGAGCTGGGCGTCGACCTCTCGCTCTTCGTCTCGCCGGGCGGCTACATCCTCGGCGAGGAGACCGCGCTCATCGAAGCCCTCGAGGGCAAGCGCGGTGAGCCGCGCAACAAGCCCCCCTACCCCACGAACCACGGCGTGCACGGCAAGCCGACGCTGATGAACAACGTGGAGACGTTCTCCTTCGTACCGCTGATCCTCCGCGAGGGTGCGGACGCCTGGAAGGCGCACGGCACGAACGGCGCACCCGGCTGGAAGTTCCTCTCGCTCTGCGGGGACGTCGAGAAGCCGGGCGTGTACTGCGTCCCCATGGGCACGACGGTCTCCGATCTCGTGAACGAGCATGGCGGCGGCATGCGAGGCGGCGTCGCCATGCGCGCCTTCTGCCCGGGCGGCGCCAGCGCGCCGTTCCTGCCCGCCGCGAAGGCCGACACGCCGCTCGACTTCGGGCCGATGGAGGAGGCCGGCAGCATGCTCGGCTCCGGCGCCGTGGTGATCGTGGCCGAGGGTCGCGACATGCTCGACCTCGCCACGAACCTCGTGCGCTTCTTCCGCAACGAGTCGTGCGGCAAGTGCGTTCCGTGCCGCGTGGGCAGCACGAAGGCCGTGACGCTGCTCGACCGTGTCCTGGCAGGTGACGCCGAGGGCAACGAGCTCGATCTGCTACCCGAGCTCGACGAGACGCTGCGTCTGACGTCTATCTGCGGGCTCGGCCAGGTCGCGCTGAACCCCGCAACCAGTGTGATCGAGCACTTCCCCGAGGACGTGCAGAAGCACATGGACAACGGCACGGACTGATGTTCCACGACGTGCGCATGCGCGGCTTCCGGCGCCGTGCGGACGTTGCCGACGTTCAGGCCTGGCTCGACGCCCTGCCGCTCCCCCGGCGACTCGAGCAGGTGACGCTCGAACACGCGGCGCGTCGCGTGCTCGCCGCGGACCTCGTCAGCGAGGTGGACGTGCCGGCCTTCGCGCGCTCGGCGATGGACGGCTGGGCGCTGCGCGGCGAGCAGACGTTCGGCGCCGCCGAGACGGATCCGATCGCGCTGGACGTCGTCGGCACCTCGCTCCCGGGCGCACCGTTCGAGGGCACGGTGGAGGCCGGCCAGGCCGTCCGCATCATGACGGGCGCTCCCGTGCCGGACGGTGCGGACACGGTGCTGCGCGCCGAGGACGGACGGCAAGAGGACGACACGCTGCACGTGCGCGCCGCCGTGCCGGTCGGCAAGAACGTGGGCCACGTCGGCGAGGACATCCGCGCCGGGGATCCGGTGCTCCGCGCAGGCCGTGCGCTGCGCCCGCAGGACCTGGGCGTAGCGAGCTCGGTGGGCTGCGCGGCCCTGGAGGTCGTGGCGGAGCCGACCGTCGAGTTGCTCGTCACCGGCGACGAGATTCTCGAGCCCGGCGCGCAGCCGGACGGCGTGCACATCGTCGACGCCAACTCCCCGATGCTCCGTGCGCTCATCGCGCGCGACGGCGGGAACCTCACGAGCGTGCGCTTCCTACCGGACGACGAGGCACAGCTGCGCGATGCGCTGGTCGCGTCCGACGCGGACGTCCTGCTGGTGACGGGCGGCTCGAGCGTCGGCCAGGAGGACCACGCGCCGCGCCTGCTCGCCGAGCTGGGCGAGCTTCGCTATCACGGGGTGGGTCTCCGGCCCGCCGCGCCGGCGGGCATGGGCACGCTGGGCAAGCGGCCGATCTTCCTGCTGCCCGGCAACCCCGTGTCGTGCCTGTGCGCCTACGACTTCTTCGCCGGCCGGGTCGTGCGTCGCATGACGGGCCGGGACCCGGCCTGGCCGTACGCCGCGCAGCGCGGCCGCCTCGCGCGCAAGATCGCGAGCGTCCTCGGACGCGTGGACTACGTGCGCGTGCGGCTCGGCCCGGACGGCGTAGAGCCGGTCATGGCGCGCGGGGCATCGATCCTCTCCTCGACGACGGAGGCGGACGGCTTCGTGATCGTGCCGAAGGACCACGAGGGCTGGCCGGAAGGCACGGAGGTCGAGGTCCACCTCTACGACGTGCTGCGGCGCTAGGCAGAAGCGTCAGCGGCGGCCGCCGGGCAGCGCACGGTCCTTCCCGGTCGTGAACGTCCAGGTGCGGCGGTCGGCCTTGTCGTCCCACGTGTACTCGACGTCGACCCGATAGCGCGTCCTGCCCTGCAGGGGCTGCTTGGGGATCAGGCAGATGCAGCCGTCGTTGCGCGGACGCGACGCGTTGGCGGGGTGCCCAGGCCAGCTCACATAGCACTCGACCACCTTGCCGCTGCCCTTGCGCTTGTCGACGCGGAGCACGGCCTTCACGTTGGCGACCTGGCTCTCCCAGCTCGGGAACTGGAGCGTGATCGGATAGCCGCAGGTCTCGTCCTTCGGATACGGCATGGGGATCTCATGCCCCGCGCGTGTCGGCTGGCCTTCGCTCTCGGGTGCCGGTACGAGCGCGGGCCAAGCCCAGCGCGCGTCCTTCATGTCGCGGATCGGCGAGAGCATCGCGTAGGGGGAGCGCTCGTCGGCGCCGGTGGATGCCAGCCGCGGGTCGGAGATCGGCCAGCGGTGGTAGAGCGTCGCGAACCAGCGCTCCACGGCCTCCCCGAGCGTGACCGTCTGGTCGATCACGCTGTGGATGCCGGCGTAGGCGCCGTCCTTGGACCAGCCGGGCTTGCCTTCGATCTCCTCGTGGCCGAACGCGTTGTTCACGATCATGTAGTGGATGTGCTTGCCGCAAGCCGTGCTCCGCGCGACGTCCATGGGCACGGGTGGCACGGCGTTGCGCACGCGCACCTCGTTGAGCATGGCGAGGCCTGCGCGCACCGCCTTGGAGGCCTTCGTCTTCTCGAGGGTCCACGCGACGCTGGTGCCGTCGGCGGTCACGCGGTAGCGCAGAACGTCGGCACCGAGCACGAGGGACGGGGTGAGGGGGAAGACGTAGTGCATGCGCGCCTTGGCGGGCATGCGCTCGAACGTCCAGCCGTCGAGGCCAGCCTCGTCGAACGCGCCGTCGCCGTCGACGTCCACGAAGAGGAGGGCGACCTTGCCCACCTTGGCCTTGCGTAGTCCGGGTGTATCCGACAGCGTGGCGCCGTCGGGCAGCTTGTAGGCGAGACGTAGCTGCGGGGCCTTGCGAACGGCTGCGGTCTTCGTGGTCTTGGCGTACTCGACTGCGTCCTCGGCCGGCAGGTCACCGGCGAACAGCAGGAGTCCGAGCAGCGCGACGGTCCACAGCTTCACGCCCCGATCGTAGCCGAGTCACGCATCAAGGTGCGTCACGGGCTCCGGAAGCTTGTGAAGAGGAAGCAACCGCAGAGGACGCAGAGGCCGCAGAGTGCCCGCGTTCGTGAGCCGCATGCCACTCCCCTTGAAACCACAGAGAACACGGAGCGCGAGTTGCGGGCGCACGCCCACTCTGTCGAACCGGATCAGGATGACCATCCATCAGGCGAGCCCCTTTGCGAGGCAGCGCTACGCTCCGTGTTCTCTGTGGTTGGGGACGCTATACCAGCGATGCGCGCACGCCCTGCCTCTGCGGGCTCTGCGTCCTCTGCGGTTCAATTCGAGTCGGGATAGCGCGCCGTGATGATCGAGCTCATCCCGCCCCGCACCGAGAACTCGCCCACGATCTCCATCGAGCGGGGCTGCAGCACGCCGACCAGATCGCCCAGCAGGCGGTTGATCAGCGCCTCGTAGAACACGCCCTCGTTGCGGAAGGCCTGCAGGTACAGCTTCAGGCTCTTCAGTTCCACGCACGTCTTGTCGGCGACGTAGCGGAAGCGCAGCGTCGCGAAGTCGGGCTGGCCCGTCACCGGACAGAGGGACGTGAACTCGTGCGCCGTGTGCAGGATCTCGTAGTCCCGCTCCGGCGCCGGGTTGTCGAACGTCTCGAGCATCTGCGACGCGTCGGGGAAGGCCACGGTGCTACTCGGCCCCCGCCGGCTCGGTCTCGACCTCCTCGAAGACGTTCTCGCCCTCGAGAATGCGGTGCACGGGGCAGCGACCGGCGATCTGCATCAGCCGCTCGCGCTGGTCTTCGTCGAGGTCGCCCTTGAGCGTCACGTGCTGCGTCCAGCGGTTCGGCGCGCCCTTCTCGCCGTCCTCGAGGGTCACGCGGACGTCGACGTCCTCGAGCGGCCACTCCTTGCGGGCGCTGTACATCTTCAGCGTGATCACCGTGCAGCCGGCGAGCGAAGCCATCAGCGTCTGCACGGGCGTCGGCGCAGTGCCGCCGCCGCCGAGGCTGGCGGGCTCATCCATGAAGGTGGTGACGGTGCCGTCGGTCGCTTCGACGCGCATCGCGCCGTCCGTACGTGCCTTGATCTCGCGCATGGGGGTCTCCGGGGCGTCAGGGTACGCCGTGGATGGTGTTACCGGAACAGCGACGGATGCCGCCGCTCGCCGGTTTCAGCCGCGAAGCGCAGCGCCAGGTCGAGCCGGATCTCTTGCGGCTCGAGGCACTGCCGGTCGTTGCACGCCCCCAGGCCCAGGACCAGCGGGATCCGGCGCGGACCGGGCGGCGCGTCCTCCGGGACCACGAGCACCGCGCGGATCTCGAACGTGCCCTCGTGCAGCGGCAGCGCCTCGG
>JASJDY010000136.1 GCA_030065025.1 Planctomycetota bacterium | reverse complement strand
GCCTTCTTCTTCGCGGCCTTCTTCTTCGCGGCCTTCTTCTTGGCCGCCTTCTTCTTGGGCGCCTTCTTCTTGGCGACCTTCTTCTTGGCCGCCTTCTTCTTCGGGGCGGCCTTCTTCTTGGCCGCAGCCTTCTTCTTGGCGGCCGCGGCCTTCTTCTTCGCGGCAGCAGCCTTCTTGGCGGCGGCCTTCTTCTTGGCAGCAGCCTTCTTCTTCGCCGCGGCGGCCTTCTTCTTGGCGGCCGCTGCCTTCTTCTTCGCGGCGGCGGCCTTCTTCTTGGCGATCGCCGCGGCCTTCTTCTTCGCCGCGGCGGCCTTCTTCTTGGCGGCGGCCTCGGCCTTCTTGCGCTTCATCTCTTCCTGGCGCTGGCGCTTGGCCTCCTCGCGCTCGCGCTTGAGGCGCTCCCGCTCCTCCGCCTTGCGCTGGCGCTCTTCCTCGGCCTTGCGCTTCTTCTCCTCGGCGGCCTTCCGCGCCTCCTCGCGCTTGCGCTCCTGCTCGCGGACGACGAGCTCCTTGGCGTTGACGCGAACGAGCAGCTTGCAGAAGGGGTGCTTGGGATCGAAGTCTTCCTCGTAGAGGTGCGCGGCGTGGCCGAGCAGCCAGGCGAAGCGCCGGCGATCGGCGGCCTTGACCTTCTTCTCGAGCGCCGCCCGGACGCGCTGCCGCGTGGTGCTGCGCGGCTGCATGCCGAGGCGCTTGAGGAGGTGCTCCTCGAGGGGTCCGTAGGCGAGCTGCTTGTCGCCCACGGCGATCTGGAAGATGAGCGCCGCGGCACCGCCCGGAATGTTGGGCATGTGCTTGATGAACGCACGCTGCTCCTCGGGCGTGGAGTAGCGGATCGGCTCGAGATCGAGACCGTGGGAGCCGTCGTAGACGTCCTGCATCCCCATGCGCAGGTGCCAGGCGGCCGCGCGGTGCTCTTCCTTCTTCACGTGCGGAGCGAGCACCGCCTCGAGCTCGTAGAGCGGGCTGACGCGCGCCTCGTTGAAGTCCAGGAAGCGCTCCGAGATGCCGCGGACGATCGCTCGTGCACCTTCGATGTCGGTGTAGGTGCACATCACCGCCACGAGCAGGTGATCGAGCAGGGGATCGTCGTCGCGCTCGGAGCTGGGCGGCGGTCCGAACTGCTTCTCGAGCAGGTTCAGCACCTCGGCGATCGTGGGCTTCTTGCCTTTGGCTGCCATGGGAAGTCTCGTGCGGTGAAGGGTTGCGGACCGGGGGCTCGGGGCCCCCACGCACAGCGCCTACGGCGCGTGTCGACCGCGTGCTCCGCGGCCGACCGGCCGACGCGCTACTGCGCCTTCTTCTTGCGCTTCTTCTTCGTACGCGTGGGGATCTGGATCCCGCGCTTCTTCAGGAAGCTGCGGACGGTCTCCGAGACGTCGGCGCCCTCGCCGAGCCAGTAGCGGATGCGCTCCTCGTTGAGCGTCACCTTCTTCTCGTCGTCCTCGATGAGCGGGTCGTAGTGGCCCAGCTGCTCGATGGGCGGCCCGTCACGACGCGTGCGGCGGTCGAAGACCCCCACGCGGTAGTGCGGCCGGTTCCTGCGCCCCTGACGGGACAGGCGAATCACGATTGCCATGTTCTGTTCCTACTCCGAGAGTCCAACGCGGAGACGCCTGCTGCGGCGCTCAGCGGTTGAACCACTTCTTGATGTCCGTGCCCTCGCGCTTGTGCTTCTTCAAGCGCTTGGCCTTCTTGCGGCTCATGGCCTTGTCGGCCATGCGACCCATGAGGCCCTGATTCTTGAGTTGCTTGACCTGCTTGTTCATCTCGCGGTGGGCCTTGATCACCTCGCCGACGGTGTTCACCGAGGTGCCCGAGCCCCGCGCGATGCGGTGGCGGCGCTGCATGTGGATGATGCCCGGGTCCACGCGCTCGTCGCGCGTCATGGACTGGATGACGGCCACCATGCGGCGCATGTCGTCGTTCTGCGGCATCTGGCGCATCTGCTCGTCGGTCAGGGACGCGCCCCCGGGCAGCTTCGCCATGAGGCTGCGCATGTCGCCCATCTTCATGAGGCTCTCGAACTGGTCCTTCATGTCGTCGAGGGTGAACCTCGCCATGAAGAGCCGCTCGGCCGCCTCCTGGGCCTTCTCCTGGTCGACGACCTCCTGGGCCTGCTCGACGAGCCCGACGACGTCGCCCATCCCGAGGATGCGCTTCGCCATGCGCTCCGGGACGAACTTCTCGATCTGGTCGATCTTCTCGCCGATACCGGCATAGCGGATCGGCTTGCCGGTGACCTCGCGCACGGCAAGGGCCGCGCCACCGCGCGCGTCGCCGTCGGTCTTCGTCAGCACGATGCCCGACACGTTCAGTCGCTGGTCGAACTCGGCCGCGCTCGTCACGGCGTCCTGGCCGAGCATCGCGTCCACGACGAGCCAGATCTCCTGGGGATCGACCTTGTCGCGGATGTCCTCCAGCTCGTACATGAGCTGGTCGTCGATGTGCAGCCGGCCGGCGGTGTCGAGGATGACCACGTCGCAGCCGAGCTCGCGCGCCTTCTTGATGCCGCGGCGGCAGATCTTCGGCGGCCGGCCGCCGTCCTCGGCGTACACGGGCACGTCCACCTGGCGGCCGAGCACCTTGAGCTGCTCGATCGCCGCCGGACGCTGCACGTCGGCGGCTACCAGCAACGGCGTCTTGCCTTCGCGCTTCTTGAGCATGCGCGCGAGCTTCGCCGTCGTGGTCGTCTTGCCCGTTCCCTGGAGACCGACCATCATGATCACGGTCGGGCCGCGGTCGTTCCACGCGATCCGCGTCTCCTCGCCGCCGAGCAGCGCGGTGATCTCGTCCTGGACGACCTTGACGAACTGCTCGTGCGGCTTGACGCCGCGGATCGTCTCGATGCCGACGGCCTTCTCGCGCACGCGCTCGACGAAGGCCCGCACCACCTTGAGGCTGACGTCGGCCTCGAGTAGCGCCTTGCGGACCTCGCGGATGCCCTCCTCGATGTTCTTCTCGGTGAGCTGACCACCCCGGCCGAGGCCGGAGAAGATCGTCGAGAAGCGTTGGGCGAGGGCTTCGAACACGCGAGGGGTTCCCGGGCGGGGGTCGAGACGGCAGGGGCCCGTCACCGGCAACGGGCCGGCGCCAGGCGGAACAGCGCATTGAACACGACCGCGCGGCGGGGCTGGACAAATGGCGGAGACGGAGGCGGACAACCGCGGGCCCGCTCCGAGGCCGCGCTCAGTCGGCCCCGACGGCTTCCCGGGCCGGGTTCCGGCGCTGGATCCGGGCCCCCAGGGCGCCCAGCTTCTCCTCGATGCGCTCGTAGCCGCGGTCGATGTGGTAGACGCGCTCGACGGTCGTCGTGCCCTCGGCGGCGAGGCCGGCCACGACCAGGGCGGCCGAGGCGCGCAGGTCCGAGGCCATCACGGGCGCGCCCGAGAGCCGCTCGACGCCCTGGACGATGGCCGTCGGCCCCTCCTTGCGGATGCGGGCGCCCATGCGCGTGAGCTCCGCGACGTGGATGAAGCGCTCCGGGTAGATCTTCTCGGTGACGAACGAGTTCCCGTCCGCCACGCAGAGCAGGCTCATGAACTGGGCCTGGAGGTCGGTCGGGAAGCCCGGGTACGGCAGCGTCACGACGTCGACCGGCCGCGGGCGGCCCGACGCGCGCACCCGGAGGCCGTCCTCCCCAACCCGCGTGACGTCGACTCCCATGCGGGCGAGCAGGGCCAGCGGCGCCGTCATGGACGCGGGGTCGGTCCCGCGCACGGTGACGTCCCCGCCGGTCATCGCGCCGGCGCACAGGAGGGTGCCGGCCTCGATGCGGTCGGGGATGACGCGCCAGGTGGTGCCCCGGAGCCGCTCGACGCCCCGCACCACGAGGGTCGGGCTGCCGATGCCGTCGATGCGCGCGCCCATGGCGACCAGGAAGCGGGCCAGGTCGACGATCTCGGGCTCGCAGGCTGCGCTCTGGATCACGGTCGTGCCGGGCGCGAGCGTCGCGGCGCTGAGCACGTTGGCGGTGCCCGTGACCGTCGGGCCGTAGGGGCCGCCGAGGTAGAGCTCGCCCCCACCGCGCAGGTCGCCACCGTCCGCGGTGATGTAACCGCCCCCCACCTCGACGCGGGCGCCGAGCCCCTCGAGGCCCGTCAGGTGGAGGTCGACCGGGCGCGGCCCGATGACGCAGCCGCCGGGGAAGCTCACCTCGGCCCGGCGGCGGCGGCCGAGAAGCGGGCCCAGAACGGAAATGGACGCCCGCATGGTCTTGACCAGTTCGTAGGGGGCGCGGACCCGGCTCGGGTCGGCGACCCGGGTGACGATCGCGCCGTCCTCCTCGCGGTGGGCCTCGACCCCCAGCTCCCCCAGAATGGCCAGCATCGTGCGGATGTCCCGCAGCTCGGGGACGCCCTCGAAGCGGCAGGGCCCGTCGGCGAGGATCGAGGCGGCCAGGATCGGCAGGGCCGCGTTCTTGGCGCCCGAGACCCGCACCTCTCCGCGCAGCGGCACCCCGCCCTCGATGACGAACTGGTCCATGAGCACTCCTCGGGGTCGCGAGAGCCGAATGTAGTGGCGACCTACCCCCTTGGATCGGCTTTGCCCTTCCTCGCTGGCGCGTATTATGCGCGGTTCCGCCGTCGGTCTGCCCAATGGAGCCCTCGATGCCCTCGAGCACCAGCGCCCCCGATGCGTCGCACTTCCTCGACGCCCTCTCCTTCAACGCCGATCAGCTCCGCGATGCCAAGGCCGCTGTGCACGACGCCCCGGAGTTCCGGCGCGCCATCGAGGACGCCCTGCGCGCGGGCGGCGAGAACGGCCTGCGTCAGGCCACGATGCTGTACCTCCTGAGCCGTCCCGACGCCGCGCTGGACGCGCTCGGCGACGATCAGAGCCAGCAGGGCGTGCTCGTCCGCGGGCTCGCCGCCCTCGAGACGGGCGATCCCTCGAAGGCCGCCGCGTCGTTCATCGGCCTCGTCGGCACCGACATGGAGGGCTCGCACTTCCTCACGAACCTCGCCACCGCCGCGGCGCTCTCGGGCGACACGGCCATGGCGCAGAAGGCCGCCGCCAAGCTGCCCGACGGCGCCGACGCGCTGTACTCCGAGGGCATCGCTCTCGAGTCGGACGGCGAGTACGAAGAGGCCCGCCGCAAGTACGAGGAGGCGATCGAGAAGGATCCCGCCCACGCACGCGCGATGTTCCGCCTCGCCCATCGCTACGACACGCAGGGCGACGACGAGAAGGCCATCGAGCTGTACGGCCGCTGCATCCAGCTCAACCCGGCGCACGCGAACGCGCTGCAGAACCTCGCGCTGCTCTACGAAGACCACGACCGCTTCCAGGAGGCGGAGAGCTGCTACCGGCGCGTGCTCGATGCCGACCCCACGAACGTGCGGGCGCGCATCGGTCTCAAGGACGTGATCGCGTCGCAGAACATGTACTACGACGAGGACCACGAGCGCCGCGAGGATCGCCGGGCGCAGGTGCTGCGCACGCCGATCACCGAGTTCGAGCTGTCGGTCCGCTCGCGCAACTGCCTCGCGAAGATGAACATCGCGACACTCGGCGACCTCGTGCGCAAGACCGAGCCCGAGCTGCTCGCGTACAAGAACTTCGGCGAGACCTCGCTGCAGGAGATCAAGGACATCCTCGCGCAGAAGGGCCTGCGCCTGGGCATGAGCCAGCAGGACGACGCGCCGCTCTACGCCGCGCCGCGTCAGCAGGCCGAGGCCCAGCTCGACGCGCTCTTCGGCGCGCCTCCGGCCGCGAGCGGCGCTCCGATGGGCGGTGCCCCGGCCGCGCCGATGGGCGCCAGCGCTCCGCTCGGCGGCGGCAGCGGCGATCCGCTCGAGGTGGCGATCGAGCAGCTCGATCTCTCCATCCGCGCCCGGCGCTGCATGGACAACCTCGAGATCCGCACGGTCGGCGACCTCGTCCAGCACACGGAGGCCGAGCTGCTGGCCTCGAAGAACTTCGGCCAGACCTCGCTCAACGAGGTGCGCCGCAAGCTCGAAGGCCTCGGCGTCGCCCTGAAGCGGAAGTGACCCCGTAGGGGACGACTTGTAGGGGCGGCCGGAGACGCCGAGCGGAGCGAGGTGGCGAACGCCCGCCCGCGAGCCACCAACGGCCCCCTACCCCCTGAGCGCCTTCCGGATCAACTCGCTCGCGTCCGCACCCGCATCGTCCGCGGCGTGCTTCACGACGCGCTTGCGCGCCTCGGCGCCGTCGAGCCCTAGGGACTGCAGCGCCCGGATCGCGTCCTCGACCGGACCCGACGCGGTCGGCGCACCCTCGGGCGAGACACCCGAGGCGTCGTCCTTCCACACGTCGCGCAGCTCCACGACGATGCGCTCGGCGGTCTTCTTGCCGACGCCCTTCACCCGGGTGAGTGCACGCACGTCGCCGCCGGCGACCGCGGCCCGGAACTCCTTCGGCCGGAAGCCCGACAGCAAGCTGAGCGCCATGACGGGCCCGACCCCACTCACGCGTAGGAGCGCCCGGAACACCGCGCGCTCGCCGTCACTGCCGAACCCGAAGAGCCGCCAGTCGTCGTCGCGCACGGCGAGGTGCAGGCGCAGCGTCACCTCGCTGCCGGCCTCGGGCAGGGTCTCGTAGGTCGAGAGCGGAATGTGGAGCAGGTACGCGAGACCGCCGGCCTCGACGACGGCGGCCGCCGGCTCCCGTCGCAGCAGCGTGCCCCGGATGGCTTCGTACATGGCGGGCAGTATGCGCCCACCGAGCGACGTGCGGCGTACAACTAGGGCCATGCAAGACCGCATCCGCATTCGCAGCCTCTCCGAGCACGTAGGCGCCGAGGTCGTCCTCTGCGGCTGGGTGCGCCAGCGGCGCTCGTCGGGGGCCAAGCTTCACTTCCTCCAGGTCAGCGACGGCACGGCCGGCGTCCAGGTCGTGGTGAAGAAGGGCAATGTGCCCGACGAGCAGCTCGAGGCCGCTCGCTACGTCCCGTTCGAGAGCACGGTCGTGGTGCGCGGCACGGTCAAGGAGGACGCCCGCCAGGTCGGCGGCGTCGAGGTATCGGCCACCGAGTTCGAGGTCATGTCCGCTGCCGCCGAGGACTTCCCCATCGGCCGGAAGGAGCACGGCGTCGGCTTCCTGATGGACAACCGACACCTGTGGCTGCGGAGCAGCCGGCCGCGGGCGGCGATGCGCATCCGTGCGGAGGTGATCCGCGCGTGCCGCGACTACCTGGACGAGGGCGGCTTCACGTGCGTCGACGCGCCGATCTTCAACTCCTCGGCGGCGGAGGGCACCGCGACGCTCTTCCCGGTCGGGTACTTCGACCAGACGATCTACCTGTCGCAGACGGGCCAGCTGCACATGGAGGCGGCGGCCCAGGCGCTGGGCGACGTGTACTGCTTCGGCCCGACGTTCCGCGCCGAGAAGTCGAAGACGCGACGACACCTCACCGAGTTCTGGATGCTCGAGCCGGAGATGGCGTTCGCGGACCTCGACGAGGACATGGACGTGATGGAGGGCATGATCGGACGCGTCGTGGAGCGCGTCCTCGAGCGCTGCGGCCCCGAGCTCGACGTGCTCGAGCGCGACCGCGCGATACTCGAGCGTTGCCTGCCCCCCTATCCGCGCATCAGCTACACCGAGGCCCTCGAGCGACTCGAGGGCACGGACGCGAGCATCCCGTGGGGCGAGGACTTCGGCGCGCCCCAGGAGGACGCGGTCTCGGCGATGTTCGAGAAGCCGGTGCTGGTGCACCGCTTCCCGACGGCCATCAAGGCCTTCTACATGAAGCCCGACCCGGAGCAGCCGGAGGTCGTGCTCGGCTGCGACATGATCGCGCCGGAGGGCTACGGCGAGATCATCGGCGGCGGCGAGCGCTCGGCCGACCTGGCCTACCTCGAGCGCAAGATCGAGGAAGAGGGGCTCCCGAAGGAGCCGTACGAGTGGTACCTGGACCTCCGGCGCTACGGGGCCAACCCGACGGCCGGCTTCGGCATGGGGCTGGAGCGCGTGGTGGCCTGGATGGGCGACCTGGGCCACGTCCGCGAGGCGGCGCCGTTCGCCCGGACGATGGCGCGCACCTCCCCCTGAACCCTCACGCTACGCGCCCGTTGACGTGGGCTGTATGGTGACGCGCATGAGCGAGACCGCCCCTGCCGCCAAGCGCATCCTCGCGATCGAGGAGGCCGTCCGCGGAACCGTCCTCGGTCAGGAGGGCGTCATCCGCGAAGCGGTGGCCTGCATGCTGGCCGGAGGCCACGGCCTGCTCGAGGGCCCGCCCGGCGTCGCGAAGACGCTGCTGGTGAAGAGCCTCGCTGCGGCGGCGGGCATCAGCTTCTCGCGCATCCAGTTCACGCCCGACCTGCTACCGGCCGACATCACCGGCACGGAGGTGATCGTCGACGGCGCGGAGGGGCGGCGCTTCGAGTTCCGTCGCGGCCCGCTGTTCGGCAACGTGATCCTCGCGGACGAGATCAACCGCGCGACGCCGCGGACGCAGTCGGCACTCATCGAGGCGATGGCCGAGGGCACGGTGTCTTCGGGCACCGAGCGACACCACCTGCCCGAGCCCTTCACCGTGCTGGCGACACAGAACCCGGTGGAGATGGAGGGCACGTTCCCCCTGCCGGAGGCGCAGCTCGACCGGTTCCTGCTGAAGATCCTCGTGCCGGCGCCGGATGAGGAGGCGCTCGTCACCGTGTTCGAGCGCACGAGCCTGGCGCAGGCGCCGGTCCCGGAAGAGGTCGTCACGATCGACGAGCTGCAGGCGCTGATCGCGGAGGTGCGCACGGTCGAGATCCCGGAGCCGCTGCTGCGGCAGGTGGCGCGCGTCATCCGCGCGACGGATCCGACGGGACCGAAGGGCACCGACGCGGCGCGCCGCAACCTGCGCCTGGGCGCGAGCCCGCGCGGCGGCGAGGCGATCTGCCGTGTGGCGCGCGTGGCGGCGCTGCGCGATGGTCGGCACTACGTGATCCCTGAGGATCTGGCGTGGGCGCTGAAGCCGGCGCTGCGTCACCGTCTGCTGCCGTCGTTCGAGGCGGAGGCGCGCGGCCTGACGGGCGACGCCCTCGTGGCGGACGTGCTGCACGACCTGCCGGAGCTGCCGGCCGAGGTCGAGGCGATCCTGGCGGCGATCGATCATTAGGATCGGATCGAACGAGCCACGGCCCGCGCCGTGAACGTGGCCGTGCACGGTCAAGGGGCGCCACCGACCCGGGCGGGCGTTCGACGGTGCGGGGACGCTGACCGAGGCGAGTCTTCCCACCACGAACGTCGCTGGAGCATTCGTATCGGGCGGCCAACCGCACAGCGCCTCGCTCCGCCCCTTCGACTCGCTGCGCTCGCTCAGGGACTACGTCTCGCTCAGGGCTCCGGCCGCCCCTACACGCTGCATGAGCCCACACGCAGCTGGATGATCGTGGCCCCCCAAAATCGCATCCGCGCCCAAAACGCGAAGAAGGGCGCGGCGTGAGCCGCGCCCTTCTGAGCTTTGGTCGGGCTACTGCACCGACACGTTACTGCGTGCCGGGGCCAGCCACGAAGCGCACACCCGGAATCTCGATCGGGCTGTAGAAGTTCGGCGCACCCGAAGTCAGGTCGACGACCGTGACCTGCGAGGCACCACGTGCGCAGATGTAGAGGTCCTTGGTGGGCACCATCGACTGATCGACGCTCGTCGTCAGCAGCACATCCTGCTCGGTGCCGTTGTACCAACAGCTCGGAGTGAACGCGTGGAAGCAGTTGCCGGAGCCGGCGACCGCGATGCACGGGTTGTTCCACGAGGCGCGGTGCGCGATCTTCGTCGGGTTGGCACCGACGTTGATGAAGCGGTTGAGCACCCGCGGCAGGTTGATCGTGCCGGACTCGATTCCCAGCGTGCTGATGGCGTTGGCCTCGGAGCCGGACTCGGCGACCGAGAAGAACACCGGCGTGCCGCTCAGGAAGTTCTCGTCCAGGCCGTCGGGGCCGTCGAACGAGCTGAGGTCACCCACGATGGCGTCCGGACGCGCGTTGGACTGCGTGCCCGTCACACATCCCGGACCGGCGATGTAGTACGCCACCTTGCCGTTCTTGGGCTCACCACCCTGGCTGATGGCCGCGAACATGATCGGGTTCAGACCGAAGCACGGCGTGAACGCGATGTCGTTCGGCGACGAGGACGGGCCAAGAGCGAACTGACGCACCGGCTCGTCGTCGGACAGCGTGATGGTGTTCACGGTGCCGTCCGAGAAGTCGGCGTACATGATCACCGGAACGCTCGGGCCACCGTTCGGACCACCGCGGTTCCAGCCGCTGACGCCGCCGGCCCACATCGAGATCGAGATGGCGCGCGGCGTGTTGCCCGTCGGCTGGACCTTCTTGATGAAGATCGGGCCGTTCAGGAACCGCGTGCCGGGCGTGAGGCCGCCGACATCGAAGCCCGTGAACGTGTTGGCGCCCGAGTTCGTCACCAGCAGCACGTCGTTCGAGCCGTTACCGACCTGGACGGCGATGCCGCCCGGCGTCGGCGAGTCGATCAGCGCAACCGGGACACCGTCACGCGAGTTGAGGATCGCGACCTGGCCCGTGTTGGCGGACTGGACGTAGATCCACGTGTGGCAGGTGCCGGCGTTCGTGCGACCGTCGAAGTTGATCTCGTTCGGGTCGAAGTTCGGGATGTTCGTCGAGGTGGCGATCGTGTCCGAGAACTCCGGCACCACGTTCTGCGGGATGCCGAACGGGAAGCTCGTGCCGTTGAACTGATCGGCGCGGCCCTGCTGGTTGATGGTGTCGATGACGCCGACAGCGCCGGAGTTGTTCGACCACCAGACCGCGTACTCGGGGAACGGGTTCTGCGGCAGGTCCGGCGGCGCGATCGTCGCGAACTGGAACACGAAGTTCAGCTCCATCGCGTTGCCGGCCAGGTCCTGGACCGGAGACGGGTTGTCGGGATCCGGCAGACCGTCGCCGTCGTTGTCCGGGTTGCCCTGCTGCGCGGCCTCGTCGAGGTAGAGACCGTTCACGGTGACCTGGACCTGCGTGCCGAACGGGAAGCCGCCCGTGCTCGGGTCGACGCGCCAGATGGCCTCGTGACCGTTGCTGGGCAGCGTGTCGCTGTCCTGCTCGCTCTTCAGCTTCGGGTAGGTCGGCGCGGGGGCCAGGGGCGGCGGCTGACCGCCACCGGGCACGAACGCACCGGCGTCGACGACGCTGACGTTGTTGCCGTTGATCGACGTGCTCGTCACGCCCTCGGTGAAGCTGATGATGATGTCGGGCGAGGTGTCGCCGAAGATGCTCGTGCTGACGCTCGCGATGTTGTCCTCCGGCACCCCGGGAGGACCGGCGGGCGGCGGGACGCCGGCACCGACGTTCTGCTGACCGTTGACCGGATCGGTCGTGACGACGCGCGGCGGGATCGTGTCGCTGGCGCCGACGGTGAACGTGTGGAAGACGGGGCCGTCGCGGAGACCGACGCCCTGCGTGTTCTTCAGGTTGTCGAACAGGCCGACGGTGTACTGACCGTCGGGCATGTTGGTCTCGAAGTCTTCCTTGCCGTCGAAGTCGATGTCGCCCAGGTTCGTCGAGAAGGGCGGCAGCGGCTGGCAGACGATCGCGTTGAGCGACGTCGTGCCGTCGGCCGTCGCGTCGACGAGCTCGACCCGCACGGGGATGAGCACGTTGCCGACGCCCGGCACCTCACGCTGCACCTTCAGCGACGACGGGTCGGGACCCAGGAACGGGTTCCCGCCGATGAACACGGTCGCCGGATCGATGTTCGTGCCGCTCTGGAAGAAGATGACGATCTTCCCCAGGAAGCGCGGATCCGTGGATACCTGCAGCTTCGAGTCCGTGAACGTCGGGTTCTGCTGCAGCGTGTTGAAGTCCATCGGCGACAGGAACGGTGAGAAGTTCCTGACCACCGGCTCCTGGATGTGCTTGGAGCTGTCGGAGCCTCCCGCGGCTCCGCACCCGGTGAACATCCCGACGCAGACCATGAGCGTCAGGGCGATGGACGTGCGCAAAGACAGGGTCATTGCGTGTCTCCTCTCAACGGCGATGACGCCGCTCCTCCTCCCACCGGCCCCCCGGGGATTGCGGAACGGCACCAAGACCCCAAGGAATTGGGGTTTCGACGGCTTGGGTTATAGGAAGCGCCGCCCTCGGCCGCAAGCATCCCCCCTCCCGAGGCGGAGGTCCTGCGACGCGAGTGCGCTTCCCGCTCGTGCGTGAGGTCACGGCTGTCCGCGAGGTGGCCCCAAACGCCCGCGGATCGGGCACTGGAGGACATCCGCGCACTGTCGCCGTCCCGGGCGACCGCCCGGGCAGCCGAACTCCCCCCCAGCCTCGGAACGCCGGCAGCCGGAGGGCGGCCCATGGACGTGGAGGTGCGGGTCTGGTGGGGATGCAGCATGAGACGCCCGGGGAGGAGCAAGGTCCATGCCACCAGCAGCGACCGTTACACATTCCTAAGGCCATATTTGACAAGGACTTGGATCTCCACCGCGCCGGCGGCTCCCGCGCGCCGCTGCCAACCCGTGCGATTCTGCTACACGCGGACTCACGCGGCCGCCCGCTGCGTTGCTCTGCCGGAAGCGCCTCCACGACTCGCCATCGGGCCCGCCGTCGGGTATGCCCGGGGCTCCGGATCGAGATCCCGAATGACCCGTTTCGCCGCGATTCTCTGTCTCCTCTCTGTCACGGCCCTCCTGCCGGCACCTGCGTGGGCCCGTGGGGCGGATGCCCGGGAGGTCGGCCGCAACCTGGTCCAGCGCGGGTACCAGCTGCTGCGCCGGGCCGAGGGCCGGCTCGCGCGCGGGGATAAGGAGCGCGCGGCGCGGGACGCCCGTGAGGCGGAGCGGATCTTCGCGACCGTGCTCAACCAGGAGCCGGGCAACACCCAGGCGGCGCTGCTGGGCGGCCAGGCGGCCACGCTGGCCGGCGATCGACGCGCGGCCGCGCAGTGGGTGCAGCGCATGGCGCGTATCGCTCCGGCCGGGATGAACGACCCCGACTACCACTACCTCATCGCCTTCGTGCAGCTGCTGGGCGACAAACGCCCGGAGCGGGCGCTGCGCAGCCTGACGCGCATGTACAGCTTGAACCCGCGCGCACGGCCGACCGAGCGGGACAACCTCTGGTACCGGGCCGTGGGCGAGCACGGGCGCAACCTGGTCCGCGCGGAACGCCACGACGACGCGATCACCCAGTTCCGACTCGGCGCGCGCATCGCGAAGCGGCTGGGCAACCGGGACTACGAGTTCCTGATGCTGGCGAACATCGGCGTCACCCTGGTGCAGGCCGACCGCTACATCGAAGCCACCGAGGTGTACGGAGGGCTCGCCAAGGCGCAGCCGAAGAACCCCCTTTGGCGCTTCCGCCTGGCCATCTGCAACGCGAACCAGAGCCGCTTCGCCCAGGCCGTGCCCGACTACCGGCAGGTGATCCAGATGATCGAGGCGGGCCACACCTACCCGGGTTGGGAACGCGACCTGGGCCAGGTGAAGCTGCGTCTCGGCAACTGCCTTCGGCACCTGGCCGAGCAGCAGCGCGATCCCCGCCGGACGGCCGAGCTCTACACGGAGTCCGAGACGCTGATCCGCGCCTATATGAAGGCCGCGCCCAAGGACTCGCTCGGCCCGAAGTGGCTGGCCGTACTGCTCTTCGAGAACCTCAACAAGCCGTACGAAGCCCTGCCGTTCTTCGAGCAGGCCTTCGACATGGACCCGATCTGCGACGACGTGCTGCGCTACATCCTGCAGATCCGCCGCACGTTCCCGCCGCCGAAGGGCACGACGGAGAAGGACTGGCGCGGACCGATCGCCAAGCTCACGAAGGACCTCGAGGAAGGCCTGCAGCGTCGTGACGCCGAGCGCAAGCGCCGCAAGCGCGAGACGGGCAGCAACGGCTGCAACTGACGGGCGCGCGACGCGCCTCAGTCACGCGCGCGTCGTGAACCGCTCAGCCGTCGCTGCTTCGCGAGCAGCTTCAGCAGGATCCACACCGTGATCCCGACCTGGGCTAGGAACGACGCTAGGAAGCCGCCGCGCAGGAGCCCGACGTGGCGCTCGTGGATCTCCCACGCCTTGGCGTCCTCGTGGAGCTCGACCTGCGCGCGCCAGCGCTCGTAGTCCGGCGTGCCGGGCTGCGGCGGCGCGTCGGGGCGCTTTGCCGTACGGAGCGCCGCCTCCGAGTGCCGCCCCTCGATCGCGCGCAGCTCGCTCCGCGCCTCCTGCGTGAGCAGCAGGTACAGGCCGACGTGCGCAGCGGCCACGATCACGAGGACGAGCGTGGC
>JASJDY010000004.1 GCA_030065025.1 Planctomycetota bacterium | reverse complement strand
CTGATCTCGGCCTCGTCGAGGTCGCACATCGCGACGTGGCGGCGATCGGGCAGCGTCTGGAACTCATCGCGCAGCCTTCGGAAGCGCTGCAGCGCGTCGTGGAACTGGCCGCGTACGAAGCGCAAGTAGGCGTGGTTGTAGGCCGTGCGCAGGGCCATCGGGCGCACGCCGCGCTCCTCGTACGCGCGGCGCACCCGGCGGTAGAGCCGCTCTGCTTTGTCGTACTCCTCGATGTTCGTGAGCGCCGTCGCGCGGTTCATGTCGACGGTCGAGAGCGCCTCCGTGGCCCCCTTGCGGGCCAGCACGCGGCGGCCGCGCTCGTAGCGCGCAAGGGCCTCCGCGCTGCGTCCCTGGGCCTGGTGCACGAGGCCCTCGGCGATGTCGAGGCGTGCGCGGAAGCTCGCCGTGCCGCGCTGAGGCACACCCAGGCGGCTCTCCTGGATCACCTCGAGCGCCTCGTCGAAGCGCGCCAGCATCGACAGCGTCTGGCTGTAGGTGAGGCCCACGCGCGCGGCCCGCGCCGGCGGTAGCATCGCGCGTAGTGCGGCGTAGCGGCGCGAGGCGATGCGCGGCTGGCCCAGGATGAGGTGCACATCCGCGATGCACTTGAGCGCCGAGCGCTCCGCCTGCTGGTTGGCGGCTTGGCGCGCCGCGAGCAGCGCGCCGGTGGCGACGCGGCGCGCCCCCTCGGGATCCTGCTTGCGCAGGCGTGCCGCTGCGCGCACGAGCTCGATCAGGTCGACGCTCTCGAAATCCGTGGCACGCAGCAGGTGGCGGCGGCGGTGCGGCTCCCCGGTGCGGGCGAGGTCGTCGGCCAGGGTCTGCGTGGCGTGGTTCACGTAGCGCCGGCCTCGGTCCTCACTGCGTGAACGTCACGCGGACGGTCGGGCCCTTCTTCGGCTCCAGCAATAACTCGAAGCTGCCCGGCTCGCGGTAGGGCACGGCGAAGTCGCCGACCGGCGTCATCTTGGCGGCGCCCGTCATGCCGTGCTCGCCGACGAGCACGGCGTACACGGGCGGCTCGAAGCGCGCGGCCGCCTCGTCGGTGGGGGTGATGAACTGGCCGTACAGCCAGCCGCCCTCCAAGGTGTCGTGGCCTTCCTGCGGCACCAGCAGCTCGACGTACGTGTCTTCGGCCTGGTAGAGCATGCGGCGCTCGCGCGCGCCGACGTTGCGGAAGCCCAGCTGCTGTTCGCTCGTGCGTGTGTCCGCGACGAGCTCGGCGTCGATGATGTCCTTCTTCTCTTCTGTCATGCCGGGTCTGTCCCTCATTTCCCCTGCGGTGTCCGTGTGCCGCCAGCGTCGGCCTCGGACCGCTCATCCACGGGTGCCGGTTCTAGCATGAGACGGAAAATGGTTCCCACCCCCGACTCCGTCTCGTACTCGATGCGACCGCCCTGCTCCTCGACCAGTCGCTTGGTGATGTAGAGGCCCAGTCCGGTCCTGCGTCCCAGGCCGCGCGGCGCGCTCGTCTCGCGCGCGCCCTCCGTCGGGGCGTGCACGAACGGCTCGTAGATGCGCTCCGCGATCTCGGGCGGCACGCCGGGCCCGTTGTCTTCGACCTCGACGAGCACCCAGCCGCGCCAGCCGCGCACGGCGACGGTGATCTCGCGTCCACCCGCGGCGGCTGCGCGCACGGCGTTCGTCGTGATGTTGAGCACGGCCTGCATCAGCCGCGCCCGGTCGACGAGCGCGACGTGATGGTTGTCGAGGTGTCGCGTCACGCTGACGCCGGCCAGCCGCTTCGTGGAGCCGAGCAGGCTGAGCGTGTCTTCGACGACCGACTCCACGGGCACGGCCGCACGGTGCTGCTCGTCGCGGCGGACGAGGTTGAGCAGCGCGCGCACATAGGAGGTGCCGCGCCGCGCCAGCTCACGCATGCGCACCAGCGACTCGCGGTGATGACGCGGATCCTCGTCGAGCAGTGCGCGCTCGCACTCGCCCAGCAGCGGCGTCATCAGCCCGGCGAGGTCGTGGGCCATGCCGCCGGCCAGCAGACCCGTGGAGGCGAGCCGCTGGAGGTGCCCCAGCCACTGCACGGTCTGCTGCTCGTCGAGGAAGGACACCCCGCCGAAGAGGGCCTCGGGGTCGAGGCCGGCGTGCAGGACGTCGCCGCGCGACTCGTCCGGAGCCGATCGCTCGTCCTGGCGATGCTCGTCGGGGTCGTCGTGGACAGTCATGGAGGCCTGGATCCCGCCTGCCGGGCGCTCCAGATCGCCCGGATCTCTCCCCCCGGAGTACCGCGCGTGGGCCGAGCCGCCAGGGCGTTTCTGGCCTTTGCTGAGTCTGCCCTGAGATTGGCGGGGCCCGCGTCTCATCCCGAGACGTCCGAACCCGGAGCCTGTGTGACCTCGCCCACCCTGCCCTTCGCCAAGATGCACGGCTGCGCCAACGACTACGTCGTCGTGGACGGGCTGCGTCACGACGTGGGGGATCCGGCGGCGTTCGCTCGTGAGGTCTGCGATCGGCGGCGGGGTGTCGGCAGCGACGGCCTGCTGCTGGCGCTGCCGAGCGAGCGCGCGGATCTGCGCATGCGCATGTTCAACCCCGACGGCAGCGAGGCCGAGATGTGCGGCAACGGACTCCGCTGCCTCGTGTCGTTCGCCGTCGAGCGCGGCCTCGTGGAGCGCGCGACGGAGCTCGCGATCGAGACCGGGGCGGGGATCCTCGGTGCGTCGCTCGTGGCATCAGGCGAGGACAGCGACGAGGTCGCCATCGCGATGGGGGCGCCGCGTCTCGAGCGCGCCGACGTGCCCATGGAAGGTCCGAGCGGCCGTGCCATCGACGAGCCGCTCGACGTCGACGGGACCACGGTCGCCGTCACGGCTGTGGGCATGGGCAATCCGCACGCCGTCGTGTTCGTGGAGGACGTCGACGCGGTGGCGCTCGAGCAACTCGGTCCCGCGATCGAGACGCACGCCGCCTTCCCGCGCCGTACCAATGTCGAGTTCGTGCAGGTGCTCGCGTCCGATGCGCTCAGGCAGCGCACGTGGGAGCGCGGCGTGGGCGAGACGCTCGCGTGCGGCACCGGTGCGTGCGCGGTCGGCGTCGCCGCCGCCCTGACGGGGCGGGCCGAGCGCGATGTCACCGTCCATCTGCGCGGCGGCGATCTGCGCATCGCGTGGGACGAGGCCGACGGGGTCCGCATGACCGGCCCGGCCGTGCACGTGTTCGACGGCACGTGGCCGCTCTCCTCGGAGGTGTCCGATGGCGGTCTGTGAGGAGTGCGGCAGCCACCAGCTCGAGATCGCGGTCCTGGAGGGCGTCGAGCTCGAGCGCTGCGGTCTGTGCGATCACCTCCAGGGCAACCCGCAGGCCATCGCGCGACTCGATGAACGTCGCGAGGCGGAGGAGCTGGGGTACAGCCCGATCGTCTATCCGTTGGTCAAGGCCCTGGAGCTGGTGCCGACCTTCCACGTGACGGCAGCCTCGCCGGGGCGTGTCGAGACGAACGAGTTCCCGTTCGTCTTCCTCCGCGTCGCGCAGGACGGCCTGCGCGACGTCGAGCGCCTGCTCACGAGCCTCGAGATGGCCAACCAGAGCACGCGCCGCCGCTGGGTCGTCGAGTGCACGCTGCAGCGCGGGCTGCTGTTCATCCTGCGCCCGCGCTTCTGGAAGCCCATCCTCGAGATCGACAACAACGACATCCGCGAGGCGCGGTACGACTTCAAGATCCTGGCGGACATCCTGAGCCGCGACGTGAAGCTGAGTTGGTGGCGGAGTTGAGCGTCCCACCAGCGGACGGGCCGGGCCAAGACTCGGCCTTCGACAAGCTCAGGCCTCCCGTGGCCCCTACGTAGCGCTTCGGATTTTCAGGCTGATGTCGAGCGCCGGGGCGCTGTGCGTCAGCGCGCCGGAGGACAGGCGGGCGACGCCCGTTCCGGCCAGGCCCTCGAGGCGCTCCAAGGTGACGCCGCCCGTCACCTCGAGCTGGGGGCGCGGGCCCTCGAGCTCGCGAACGCGCCGCACGGCGCCGCGGATGCCCTCGATCTCGAAGTCGTCGAGCATGATCACGAGCCGGCCGATGTCAGGACCAGCGGCGGTCAGCGCTGCCTCGAGCTCCGCGTCGTCCTCGACCTCGACGTAGAGCGCCAGGCCGGGATCGATGCCGTCGAGCAGCGTGCGCACGGCACGCGCGATCGCCTCCGGACCGCGCTCGCCGTACGCCGCCACGAGGTGGTTCTCCTTGACCATCGCGGCGTCGGCGAGGTGCAGGCGATGGTTGCGTCCGCCCCCGCAGCGCACGGCGTACTTCTCGAGGTCGCGCCAGCCGGGCGTCGTCTTGCGGGTGTCGTACAGACCCGCGCCGCCCAGCGCCGCCTCGACGTACGCGGCCGTCTGCGTCGCCACGCCGCTCAGTCGCTGCACGACGTTCAGGATCGTGCGCTCGCCGCGCAGCAGCGCGCCCGCCGGCCCGCGCACGCGCGCGACCATCGTGCCTGCCCCGATCGTGTCGCCGTCGTCCGCTAGCAGCTCCACCTCCATGCGCTCGTCAAGCAGCGTGAAGAGCCGCGCGATGAGCGGCAGGCCGCAGACGACACCGGTGGCCTTCACGATCATCTCGGCCAGCGCCGTGCGCTCGGGATCCACGAGGGCCGCGGTGGTCACGTCGTCCACGGCGTGGTCCTCGGCCAGCGCCATGCGCAGCAGGTCCAGAGTCGCCTCCGCGTGGAGGACGGCGTCATCGTCGGTGGGGGGCAGGTCGGTGGCGCTCACGGCGACATCGTAGTGTCTTGGCGCACAAGTTCGCGTTCATGGAACAGCGCCGATCCAGCGGGTCGCCGGTTCCGAGACGAATCACATCTCGCACGCGGTCGGTGCCCTGGCTGGGGAGCGGAAGGCCGATGAGGAGGACCATGGCCGCCGGCCCCCGCGCCAAAGCGCGGGGCGAAGCGCTGAGACATCGCAAGCGCGGAGCGGCGGGCCGTGGTCTATCCACTCGAGGACGACGAAGCGGCCTGATCGCCCCCAGTCCAGGGTGCAGCGCCTCCCCATGCAAAGGGACGTCTAGTGCACAACACTAGGGGCGGGACGGCCATGCAGCAGCAAGCGCACGGGCAGTCCGGGCGAGCGCAGCCGGCGCACGAGCGCGGAGCCGATGCCGCGGATGACCGTCAGGTCGTCGAGGGTGCGGAGGCCGGGG
This sequence comes from Planctomycetota bacterium, assembly GCA_030065025.1. GTDB lineage: Bacteria > Planctomycetota > PLA2 > PLA2 > JAEUHO01 > JAHEIK01. Next base: position 34,045 of record JASJDY010000004.1, on the reverse strand, counting down.
CCGTCGTCGCGCTCGCGGAGCGACAGAATCGCGTGCGCCCGCGCCCGGCCGATGCCCGGCACCAATTCGAGCTCCCACGCGGGCGCGGTCGCGAGGTCCACGCTGTAGCGCCGTGCCAGCCCGTCCGGCGCGCCCGGCGGACCGCGCGGCCTGCCGTGACAGCGGGCCATCAGCAGCAGGGCGAGCACGATGGCGAGCGCAGCGAGGAGACCGGCGTCCAGGGCGCGTCGGGCGCGCTTCTCTCGTCGGGTCATGCGAAGCATGCCCTCTCCTCGCGCGAGCCGACGGGTGGTCACGCCCGGCCGTAGAATCAGGCGCGTGAGCGCGTCCCCGTCTCCCGTCGTGGTGCAGGCCACCCGTCTCGCCATGACCTACGGTCGCGGTCCGCGCGCCGTCGAGGCGCTGAAAGGCATCGACTTCGAGCTGTGTGGCGGAGAGTGCCTCGGTCTGCTCGGCCCCAACGGCAGCGGCAAGAGCACGACCATCAAGCTCGTCCTCGGCACCCTGCGGCCGACGGGCGGCAGCGTCGTGACCTTCGGCGGCCCGGCCGGCCGCCGGGCCGCGCGAGCACGCACGGGCTACGTGCCCGAGGAGGCGCGGCGCTTCGGCGCGCTCACCGGCCGCGAGACCGTCGACCTGTTCGCGCGCCTCCAGGGCGTGCGCGGGCGCGCGGAGCGCGCGCGACGCGTGCAGGAAGCACTCGAGGCCGTCGGCCTCGCGCGCGAGGCGTGGCGCCAGCGGCTTGCGGGCTACTCGCGCGGCATGGCGCGCCGCCTCGCGATGGCCGCCGCGTGGGTGCACGAGCCGGACCTCCTCGTGCTGGACGAGCCCACGAGCGGCCTCGACCCGCTGGGCAGCGAGGAGCTGCTCTCGCTGCTCGACCGCCACCGCAAGCGCGGCGGCGCGATCCTCCTGAGCACGCACGACCGCGTCACCGCCACCCGTGCCTGCGACCGCGCGCTGGTACTCGCCGAGGGCGAGGTGGTGCTCGAGGGTGCGCTCGACGACCTGCTCGCCGACGACGACTCCCCCTCACTGATCGGGCTGATGCGCAGGCCGAGCCATGGCTGAGCTCGTCGCGCTGACCTCCCGCCACCTGCGCGCCACATTGCGAGGCCGCGCGACGCGGGCGGGGGCCGTGCTGTTCGTGCTGGCGCTGGCGGCCACGCTGCTCCTCCCCGATGCATCGGGTGGCGGGCTGCTCCTGCTCGCCGGCCTGCTCGTGCTCACCTTCTTCGTCAGCGGCTTCGCCGTCGGCGCCGGCGCGGCGCTCCCGGAGGATCGCGTCGCGGGACGCGAGGCGTGGCTCGCTTCGCTCGCGCCGCCCGGATGGAAACGCCGGCTCGCCGTCGTGCTCGCCGCGTGGTCCCTCGCTGTCGTGATGGGGGTGCTTGGCGGACTCGCCGTGGGCGGGCTCGCGCTCATCGCGCGCGGCGATCTCGCGCTCGACACGCACGAGCCGATCGCGCTGCCCGAACGGGCGCTGCTGGCGCCGGGCGCCGCGCCGACAGCCGTCGCGCTGCCGCCGGGCGGCGCGGGTCGCACGCTCGAGATCGACGTCAAGCCCCTCTACCGCCTGCAGCGCGCGCCGCCGGATCGCGTGCGCATCGCCTGGAGCGCGGCCGGCCAACGCGGAACGCTCGAGGCCTCGGCCCGCGGCCCGCTTCGGCTCGTCCCGCCGGCGGGTGCGAACTCCATCGAGCTCGCGCTCGAGACCCAACGCATCCGGCTCAGGCTCGCCGAGGCACGCCGCCTCGAGCCGGCCGGCTCGCCGCTGGTCGCCATCGTCTGGACGGGCCTCCTGCTCGGCTTGCTCGCGGGCGCCGTCGCGCCGATCGCCGTGCTCGTTTCGCGGGCGACGACCGGGCAGACGGCCTCGGCTGCAGCGTTCCTGCTCCTTCTCTTCGGCGCCACGAAGCACGGCCTGATCGGGATGGCGGCCGACCTGCACATCGGCGGCTGGCTCGCCTTCGCCCCCGACCTGTTACGCACGGTGGCGTGGATCGCGCCCGAGGCGCCGTTGCTGCACCTCGTCGCCGAGGCCGGCGCCCTGCGGGCGCCCGGAGTCGCCGCCGCGGGCCTCGTGCTGCCCGCGTTGCTCTACACGGCCATCACGGCGGTACCCGCATGCGTGCCGGCGCCCGCGGCACTCTCGCGAGGGGTGAACGCATGAGGCGCGGGCTCTTCCTCGGCGGAGGCGTCGTGCTGCTGGCCGTGGCCGTGCTGCTGCGCGTTCCGCCCCCGGCCGAGCCGGCGACTGCGGCGCTCGGTCGCTCAATGGGGGGCCTACGCGTCATGGTGATCAACGGGCTCTTCCTGCGCGCGGAGTCGCGGCGGCGGGACGGGCGCGTCGAGGAGGCGGCCGGGCTCTACCGCACCGTGCTCGAGCTCGATCCGGCCAACGAGGCCGCCGCCGGCTTCCTCGCGGCGACCTACGTGCAAGAGCTACTGCCGCAGATCCCCGACTTGCGCGAGCGCTTCGGCTGGTGGCAGGAGGCCCGCGGGCTTCTCGCTGCGGCCCTCGAGCGGCGACCCGACGCGCCGGGGCTCCACGCCCGCATGGCGAACCTCGTCCTCGACGCGCCCCTTGCCGATCCCGGCTTCGCCGCGCTGCTGCGCGAAGAGATCCCGCAGCCCGGTCGCCACGCGCTGCGCCACCTGCGGACCGCCTTCCGGGGAGCCGGCACGCTGCCCAGGCTCGGCCGCGACCATCTCGTGCGCGCAGCCCTCCTCGCTCCCGATGTGGCGGCCCGCGGCCTCCTGCTCGAGGACGAGGAGGCCCGCACGGAGGCCGTCGCCATCGGGCGGGAGGCCCTGACGCTGCGCCGCGGGCTGCTGAGCGAGATCCGGTTGGACGACGGCACGGACCTGGCAGCGGTACTGACAGCCGGCCTCGACGCGGTGGAGGCGGTCGCCGCCGCCGGCCCGGATCCCGCCTCCCGGGCGGCTGCGGGGCGGGCCGTGGGGGCCTACGACAAGCTGGTGCCCCGCTCCCGCGTCGTCCAGACGCTGCGGGCCGTCCTCCAGCGCCGGGGCGGCTGAGACGGGCAAAGCTTCACCCGCGCCCTGCTCCGGCCGTACGCTCCGTCGTTCGCGCCCGCCAACGCGGTGCGCCGTCCGGAGTCCCCATGTCTTCCCGCACCGTCCCCGACGACCGTGAGCTCACCAGCTCGGAGCTGCTCCAGCGCGTGGTCGAGCTGTGCCACGAGCGCAAGGCGGAGGACGTGGTGGTGCTCGATGTGCGTGAGCTGGTCGAGTACATGGACTCGATGGTGGTCTGCACCGGCCGCAGCCCGCGGCAGAACCGGGCGATCGCCGAGCACGTGATGACCCAGCTCAAGCGCGAGCACCGTGTGCTGCCGCTCTCGAAGGCGGGGAACGACGCGGGCGCGTGGATCTGCGTCGACTTCGTGGACGTCGTCCTGCACGTCTTCGAGCCCGAGGCTCGGGGTCACTACGACCTCGAGCTGCTGTGGGCCGACGCCGGCCGCACCGAGCACGCGGCGCCGGTGGAAGAAGAGGCGCCCGTCGACGAGGCGTAGGCAGGCTCCGAGGTCGCGCTCGCGCTCGACCCACGACCGCGGTCCGAGTTGCGCCCGATGAGCGAGCGCGCACGCGAGCGGGAGCGCGAGGACGGCGGACCGGACACGGTGCGGCGGGGCGGGATCGGTACCAGGGCCCGTGTCACGTCGGAAACGGAGACGGTTACGGAGACGGAAACGGAGCTCCGACTGCTGCGCAGTCGGATCAGAGAACGTCGACCGCGTCGAACTCCTCGAAGTCGACGACACCGTCGCCGTTCGTGTCGGCGCCCGTGACCCGGTCGCCGAACGAGCTCGCCTCGCTCATCTGCAGAAGACCGTCACCGTTGGCGTCGAGTGCGTCGAAGGCCATGCGGCGCTCGCTCGTCTCGCGCAGCACGACGCTGTCGCTCGTCTCGAAGATCGCCTGGACGTTGAGCTCCAGCGTGTTCGTGCCGATCGGGACCCTCGCGAACGTCCCGTTGCGCTGCGGCTCGTAGCGGTACGCGCGGCCGAGCTGGTCGATGTGCCCGATCTGCTCGTCGCGGTTGCGCGTCGTGATGCTGTACATCTCGAAGTCAGGGCCGCCGCGGGCCTGGCGGTACTGGCGCTTCTCGATGTAGCCGATGTGCTGCGGCGGGCGGTTCGGCGCACCACGGGCCATGACCTTCCAGATGTGCGTGCTCTTGTTGACCATCCAGTCGCCGCGATCGAGGCGGACGGCCAGGGACTCTTCGGCGCGGAGGTCGGCGCGCTCCTCGGAGCTGGTCTGCGAGCAGGCCGGCAGGGCGACGAGGACGAGGGCACAGAGCCAGAGCGTTCGCGTCATGGACACGGAATCCTCCCGTAACCCCGATATGGGGACCACGGCGTAGGATAGCGGTCCCGCCCGCCGGCCGACAAGCATCGCGACAGGGAGCCCCGCGTTGATCTCCAACTCCAGCACCGCCGACGACGCGGAGCGACTGCTTGCCGAAGACGGCCCCGTGGCGCGTGCGTTCGCGACGCGCGATCGCGCGCCGGGTGGCTTCGAGGCGCGCCCGCAGCAGCTGGACATGGCGCGCCGCGTCGGTGAGGCCCTGTCATCGGGGCGTCATGCCTTGCTCGAGGCGGGCACCGGCGTGGGCAAGTCGTTCGCCTACCTCGTGCCCGCCCTCTGCTGGGCCGTTGAGAACGACGCCTGCGTCGCAGTGGCGACGAGCACCATCGCGCTACAGGAGCAGATCGTCCGGCGCGACCTGCCGCTGCTCGCCGAGGCGCTGCCGTTCGAGTTCACGTATGCGCTCGTCAAGGGGCGCGGCAACTACCTCTGTTTCCGGCGCATGTACCGCGCGCTCGAGGGCGGCGGATCCCTCTTCGACGACGAGGCTCGGGAGCAGCTCGAGGCCATCCGGACGTGGTCCGTGACCACCGAGGAGGGGAGCCGGCAGGACCTCGGCTTCCAGCCGCTGCCGTCGGTGTGGGAGAGCGTGCAGGCCGAACAGGGCAACTGCCTCGGCCGCGCCTGTCGCTACTACGAGCCGTGCCACTACCAGGCCTCGCGTCGGCGTGCCCAGGGCGCGCAGCTGCTCGTCCTGAACCACCACGTGCTCATGGCGGACCTCGCCATGCGCCGCACGGGCGGCGGCTTCCTGCCGGAGCTCGACGCGATCGTCGTGGACGAGGCGCACGACCTCGAGGACACCGCGGCCGAGCACCTGGGCCTACGCGTCTCGGGCATCGGCGTGCAGGTGCAGCTCGGACGGCTGTGGAGCCCCCGCCGACGCCGGGGCCTGCTCGCCGGCCATCCCGACTCGCGTCTCCGGCTCGCCGTCGACGCCGCGCGCGGCGCCGCCCGCGTCTTCTTCGAGGAGACCCGCGCGTTGCTCGGCTCGGAGCGCGGGCAGACCGTCGCCCTGCCGGACGGCGCGCACCTGCCCGACGAGCTCTCGCCGCGGCTCGCCGAGCTGGCCTCGGTCCTGCTCAAGGCCGCGCGCGGCGCCGATGCCGAGACGTCGCTGGAGATCGGCTCCCGGGCACGCGGCATCCGCGGTCTCGCCGACGCCCTCGCCGCACTCGCCCGGGACGAGCTCGAGGACCAGGTGCGCTGGGGCGAGGTGTCCGGGCGCGGTGGGCTCGCGCTCTACAGCGCACCGATCGAGGTGGGCCCGCTGCTCGATCAGGTGCTGTTCGACGCGCACCACGCCGTCATCCTCACGAGCGCGACGCTCGCGGCTGGGCGGCCGGCGTCCTTCGACTTCATCCGTGGCCGGCTCGGCCTGGGCGAGGCCGACGAGGCGGCGATCGGCAGCCCGTTCGACTACCCGCGCCAGGCCCGGCTCGTCGTACACACCGAGCTGCCGGACCCTTCGCGTGAGAGCAGCTCGTACGAGGCGGAGCTGCCCGAGGCGGTGCTCGACGCCGTGCGGCGCTCACGTGGCGGGGCGTTCGTGTTGTTCACGTCGTACACGGCGATGCGGCGCACCGCCGACGCGTTGCGGCATGAGCTCGAGGCGCTTGGCCTGCGCGTGCTCGTGCAGGGGGAGAGCCTCGAGCGACCGCAGCTGCTCGACGCGTTCCGCGAGGGCGACGGCGTGCTCTTCGGCGTCGCGTCCTTCTGGCAAGGCGTGGACGTGCCGGGCGAGGCGCTGCGCCACGTCGTGATCACGCGACTGCCGTTCGAGGTGCCGACGCATCCGCTGCAGGTCGCGCGCAGCCGGCGCTTGGAGGAGAAGGGCGGCGACTCGTTCCGCGATCTGTCGCTGCCGACGGCGGCGCTGCGCTTGAAGCAGGGCTTCGGCCGGCTGATCCGGCACACGAGCGACCGGGGGCTGGTGACGATCCTGGACAAGCGGATCGTAACGAAGGGCTACGGACGCTATCTGCTGGAGAGCTTGCCGGAGTGTCCGATCGAGAGGATCCCGGCGGACGAGTTCATCTAGGGGCCTGCCCCTCCGTGACCGTGCCCTTGACTGTGACCGTGGCCGATCCGGAGAGGGGGCGGGCCCGCGCTCGCGATCTCGCTCGCGCTCGACCCACGGTCGAAGTCCCGTTCTGCGCCCGAAGAGCGAGCGCGCACGCGAGCGGGAGCGCGAGGTAGGCGTTCGCGGTTCCGTCGTTCCCGGTCAGGGGCACGGTCACGGTCACGGACCGGTGCTCCAAAACGAAGAACGGGAGGCGCCCATTCGGCGCCTCCCGTCCGCGGGCCGGGTGGTGCTCTAGACCCCCGCCTTCTCCCGGCCAGCCTTCAGACGCTCTTCGGCGACGTGGTTCGACGCCTCGTTCGTGCTGATGTCCTGCTCCTTGGCGATCTCGAAGACGCGCTTGAGCGCCGTGTAGATGTTCTCCACCTTGGCGCGCGCGCGATCCTCGTCGTACTCGCCCTCGACCTCGATCGACACGTTGATGATGCCGCCCGCGTTGATGACGTAGTCCGGCGCGTAGAGGATGCCGGCCTCCTTGAGGCGCTGGCCGTGCTCCTCGCGCAGCAGGATGTTGTTGGCGGCGCCGGCGATGATCTTCGTGTGGAAGTCAGGCAACGTCTCGTCGTTGACGACCGCACCCAGCGCGTTCGGCGAGAGGACGTCGCACTCCATCGAGAGGATCTTGGCCGGGTCGACGACCGTGCCGCCGGTCTCCTCGGCGAGGGACGTGGCCTTCTCCGAGGCGATGTCCGCCAGGTAGAGCTTCGCGCCCTCCTCGGCGAGCTGGCGCGCGAGGAACATGGCGACGTGGCCGCAGCCCTGGATCGCGACGGTGCGGTCCTTGACGCTCCCGTCCCCGTAGACCTCCTCGAGGCAGGCCTTGATGCCGAGGAACGTGCCGAGCGCGGTCCACGGCGAGGGATCACCGCTCGAGCCCATGTCGCGCGGAAGACCCGTGACGCGCGTCGTGCCCTTGCGCACGTGGATCATGTCCGCGACGCTCGTGCCGACGTCCTCGGCCGTGATGTACTTGCCCTCGAACGAGTCGACGAAGCGACCCATCGCGGTGAAGAGCTCCTCGCTCTTGTCCGTCTTCGGGTTGGCGATGATGACGCTCTTGCCGCCACCGAGCCCCGTGTCGGCAACGGCCGACTTGTACGTCATGCCCTTCGACAGACGCAGCACGTCGAAGATCGCGTCGTCCCAGGACGCGTACGGCCACATGCGCAGCCCGCCGAGCGCCGGACCCAGGGTCGTGTCGTGCACCGCGATGACGGCCCGCAGGCCGCTCTCGGGATCCTCACACTTCGCAACCCGCTCGTAACCCTCTTGAGCAATCGTCTCGATCTTCATCTGCCGTAGCTCCACGGTTGTCGACGGATCGAAAATGTAGCTCCGGCGGGCCTCCCGGCGGAGAAATGGAGGAGCCCTCGGGAGCCCCCCTTACCCGGGCTGAGGGCGGCCTGGGGGCCTCTGGCGGGGTGCCCCGCCGGGCCCGCTCTACAGGCCTAGTTGGAGGCCTCGTCGGAGGGCTTGGGGGCCGCCTTCTTCTTCGCGGCGGCCTTCTTGACGGCCTTCTTCTTGGCCGCCTTCTTGCGAGCCGTCTTCTTCTTCGCGGCCTTCTTCTTGGCGGCCTTCTTGCGGCCGCCCTTCCTCCGTGCGCCCTTCTTGGCGGCCATCCGCTCGGCGCGGCGGGCGAGCAGCTCGACCGCCTCGTTGATGGTCAGCTCATCGGGCGGGACGGACTTGGGCAGGCTCGCGTTGACGGTGCCGTCGGTGACGTAGGGACCCCAGCGGCCGTCGAGGATCTTGAGCGGCTCACCGGAGACGGGGTGCTCGCCGAGCTCCTTGAGCGGGGCGGCGGGCGCCCGCTGACCGCGACGCCGGCGCGGTGCCTTGAGCAGCGCGACGGCCGCGGCGAGCTCGATGTCGAGCAGGTTGATCTCGGCGGGGATCGAGCGCGACTCCGTGCCCCACTTCACGTAGGGGCCGTAGCGTCCGAGGTGCGCGAAGACGTGCTTCTTCTCTTCGTCCTCGGGATGCTCGCCGAGGTCGCGCGGCAGCTCGAGGAGGCGCAAGGCCGTCGCGAGGTCCATCGTCTCGAGGCTCATGCCCTCGAGCAGGCTGACCATCTTCGGCTTCTCCTTGCTGCCCTCGACCGGATCGCCGAGCTGCACATAGGGACCGAAGCGACCGGACTTCGCATAGACCGGCTTGCCCGTTTCGGGACAGTTGCCGAGCGCTTGCGGACCGCGCGCCGCCACCTCGATCATCTCGAGCGCGGCTTCCGCGGTGAGCTCGTCGGGCACGATGTCCTCGCGCAGCGACGCGTTCTGCTCGCCGTCGGAGACAAACAGGCCGTACTTGCCGACGCGCACCTCGATCGTGCGGCCGCCCGCCTCGCCGAGCGGGAAGCTGCAGACCTCGCGCGGGTCGATCGTGTCGAGGCCCTTCTGCACGAGCTGGTGCAGGCCCGGGTGGCCGTTGCCGCTGTAGAAGCGCTTGAGGTACTCGATGCGGTCCATCTCGCCGCGCGAGATCGCGTCGAGGTCGTCTTCCATGCTGGCCGTGAAGTCGTAGGACAGCAGGCGACCGAAGCTCTCCTTGAGCATGCGCACCACGGCGAAGGCCGTGAAGCTGGGTACCAGCGTGCGCCCGCCCTTGCGGAAGGCGTACTCGCGGTCGAGCAGTACCTGGATGATGCTCGCCCACGTGCTCGGACGGCCGATGCCGCGCTGGTCCAGCGCCTTGACGATGCTGGCCTCGGTATAGCGCGCGGGCGGCTGCGTCGTGTGGCCCTTCGGCTCGAGCTGGCGGACGTCCAGCTCCTGGCCGGGCGTCAGGGGCGGGAGCAGCGACTCCTGCTCGGCCAGCTCGGCGGCGGGATCGTCGGAGCCCTCGACGTAGGCGCGGCGGAAGCCGGGGAACTCGATGGTCTTGCCCGACGCGCGGAAGAGGGCATCGTCGACGGCGACGCGGACCACGACGCGCTTGCCGCGGGCGTCGGTCATCTGCGAAGCGACGGTGCGCTTCCAGATGAGCTCGTAGAGGCGGGCTGCATCGGCGCCTTGCGAGGCGCGCACCTCGTCGATCGAGGCGAAGCGCGAGCCGGCGGGGCGGATCGCCTCGTGGGCCTCCTGGGCGTTCTTGACCTTCGTCTTGTAGGTCCGCGGCGACTCGGGCAGGTAGGCGGCGCCGTAGCGCTCCCCGATCAGACCCCGTGCCGCATCCACCGCCTGTGTCGACAGCGCGGTGGAGTCGGTGCGCATGTAGGTGATGAGCCCGTTCTCGTAGAGCTGCTGGGCGAGGCTCATCGCGCGCCGCGAGGAGTAGCGCAGCTTGCGGCCGGCCTCCTGCTGCAGCGTGCTCGTGGTGAAGGGCGGCGCAGGGCGCTCCTTGAACTCCTTCTCCTCGACGTCCTGGACGACGGCCGTCTTGCCGGCGAGGCGCTCGGCCAGGGCGTGGGCGTCCTTCTCGCCGAGCACGCGCACGTTGTCTTTGGCGAGCTTGCCCGTGGTGCGGTCGAAGTCGCCGCTCGCGGCCACGGGCTGGTCGCCCAGGCGGCGCAGCAGCGCCTCGAAGGGCGCGGCCTCGTCACCGCGCGTCGCGAACAGGGCATCGATGTCCCACCACTCGCTCGGCTCGAACGCGATGCGCTCCATCTCGCGCTCGACGAGCAGCCGCAGCGCGACGCTCTGCACGCGGCCGGCCGAGAGCTTGGGGCGGATCTTGCGCCACAGGACCGGCGAGACCTCGTAGCCGAAGAGGCGGTCGAGGATGCGCCGGCTCTCCTGCGCCCGTACGAGGTTGGCGTCGATCTCGCGCGGGGTATCCAGGGCCTGCTTGATGGCGCGGTTCGTGATCTCGTGGAAGACGAGCCGGTGGACGGGGACCTTGGGCTTGAGTACCTCGAGCAGGTGCCACGAGATGGACTCGCCCTCGCGGTCCTCATCGGTCGCCAGCCACAGCGCCGGGGCGTCCTTGAGGGCCGCCTTGAGGTTGCGGATCTGCTCCCGCTTGCCCGGCGGGATGACGTACATCGGCCGGAAGTCGTCCTCGAGGTCCACGCCCAGCGCGCTGTACTTGTTCTCGCGCTGCTTGTCCGTGAGCTCGCTGCGCGTCGAGGGCAGGTCGCGGACGTGGCCGATCGAGGCCTGCACCTCGTAGTCGGAGCCCAGGAACTTCCCGATCGTCTTCGCCTTGGCGGGCGACTCGACGATCACGAGCTGCTTGCCGTTCTTGGCCTTGCGGGCGGAGGTCTTCTTGCGAGCGGCCATGGATCCTGAGGACTTGCTCCGGTCGAGGTCGGGGGGCTGGGGTCGGCGCGAACCCTACAGGTAACGTCGCCGGAGGGAAGGACTCTCTTCCTTGCCCCTTCTCTCGGCGGGGCCGGCGCGCGGTCACAACAGGCGTGGCCGAAAGTCCCACGGCGCTGCGCACGCAGGGGTATGCTCTGCGCCCCCGCACCCCCGGAGACCCCCATGTCGCTGCGCCTTGCTGCTCTCCCGCTCGTGCTCGTCGGCCTCTTGCCGCTGACCCCCGCGTGGGCCGAGGACCCGACCGCCACCGCCTCGCCCGCCGCCGCCTACAAGGCCAAGGTCGCCTCGCTGCCGGCGCCCTCCGCGGAGCACGGCTTCCGCCTCGACGGCATCCTGCGCGTCAACGGCAAGGTCTTCGGCCATGCCACGCTGATGGCCGCGCCCGCCGGCGAGAAGGGCGACCGCTGGCGCGTGGGCGACCAGATCGTGATCAAGGCCTCCGCCCAGCCGCGCATCGAGCTGGCCGAGGCGATCTTCAGCCAGTCGCTCGTGCCGCTCGAGGGGATCGTCCGCTCGAACAAGCCGGGCGATGCGGCGGTTCGCTGGGCCCGGACGGACACCGGCTACCGCGGCACGACCGTGGAGAAGCAGGGCGAGGTCTCGACGGAGAAGGTCCGCAACTTCGAGCACAAGGAGACGGCGCTCACCACGCTGTCGGCCACGATCCTCTTCGCGCGCTTCGCCCTCGACGCGCCGGGCACCTACGCCACCTTCATCTTCGAGGCCGAGAACGGCATGAAGGGCGAGACGGCGATGAACCCGGTGACGCTCCAGGTCCACGGCGAGCGTGAGCTGGACGGCAAGAAGGTGCTCTACGTCACCGGCCAGAAGGGCGAACAGAAGCTCGAGCTGCTCTTCAAGCCCGAGGGCAAGGAGATCGTCGGCGTGCGCTTCGAGGAAGGCCCGCAGCGCGTCGAGGTGCTGAAGGCCGACATGTGGTCCGCGCCGTCGCGCGATCCGGTGACGGCCGCGCTGCGCGCCGCACTGGCCTTCGGCACGGGCGACGTCGACCTCCTCGACAGCCTCATCTACTGGCCGCGCTTCTACAGGGCGGTGATGGAGACGCACAAGCAGCCGGAGGGCCAGGAGCCCCCCAAGATGGACTCCCTCCGGGAGAGCATCATCGCGCAGTGGCGCAAGACGCTGCCCAAGAACCCGGTGGAGATGATCAAGCCCGTGCTGCCGCAGATCCGCCCGCAGCTCAAGACGCGCAAGCTCGAAGGCGGCGACGTCGAGGTGCTCTTCCCCGAGGTCTTCCGCAGCCTGAAGCTGCGCCTGGGCCAGGCCTACGGCTTCTGGCATCTCGTGGCGCTGCCCGGCGTCGGCAAGCAGCCTGCGCCGGTGCCGGCGAAGCCTGACGCCGAGCCGAAGAAGGACGGGTAGGGGTGCGCGCGTCGCGCGCGCACACACCTGCACCTGCACTTGCACCTGCACTCGGACGGGCGGGCGTTCAGCGCCGCTGCGCGCCGCTTCCGGCCGCCCCTACAGCCTTCCTCCTCGTCGTGCTGCTTCTGGGGACCCCGGCCCAGGCCGGTGAGTCCACTCAATCCATTCTCGAAACGATGCCCGCGCCGTCGGCGGAGCACGCGTGGGAGTTCCGGGGACACGTCCTGCGGGGCGGTCGGCCGTACGGAACCGTCTCGCTGAGCGCTCGGCCGCACGGTGAGCGCGAGGGCCACTGGGTGGTCCGCGACGAGATCAAGCCGCTGAAGCCCCAGGACTTCACCGTCCTCCAGACGGCCGTCCTCGATCGGCGTTTGGGCGCCGTCTCCGGCAGCTTCCACCGACGCAACACGCGCGGCTTCCTCCGCGCGCGCTTCACGGCGGCAGAGGACGGCTACGCCATGGAGCACGAGGCGGACTACTACGAGAACCGCCTCGACGTGGAGACGCGGAAGGGCATCGCCACGCTCGCCGGCAGCGTCACGTTCCTCCGGCACGTCCCTGCCGCGAAGGCCGTGTACCGGCTGCGTGACTTCGACCCCGACCCGTCGGGCGGCGATCCGTACGCGCTCGACGCGCGCGTCGAGGTCCACGGCCTGGCGAATTGGAACGACGGCGACGAACTCGTCGAGGCGTGGATCGCCAGTGTCACGCGCGGCAAGCAGACCTTGCGGCTCGCGTTCCACCCGAAGACGCGGGCGTTGCTCGGCGTCGTGTACGTCGGGCTGGGCATCCAGATCGTGCAAGAGGGACACGCCGCCGGCGGGCTGGCCCAACCCAAGATGCAGGGCCTCGCGACGCCCATCGAGCTGGCGATCCACCGCACACGCAGCCTGCGCAAGAAGCTCGGGCTCCCCCGGCGACCCTTCCGCTTCCTCGGCGAGGTGAAGCACGCCGGCATCTCCGTGGGCACCGTGATGCTCGTCGCGGAGCCTGCCAGCGTCGGCGGCGCGCCTGCATGGCGTGTGCTCGAGTCCCAGACGGTCAAGGTGGGGGAGGCGGTCATCGAGCACGAGGTCTCGGGCTTCCTCGCGCAGGACCTGACCGTGCTCAAGGGCGAACGCATCGACAAGCGCCCCGAGGGCACGTTCCACGTGACATACAGGCGCAAGCCCGGCGGCATCGAGACGATCGCCCACACGAAGAAAGGCCCCCAGCAGCCCGTGCTGCTCGGCGCCCCGGAAGGCGCGATCACCGGTGTGCTGCCGGTGCTGCTGTTCCTGCGTCAGGCGCCGGATCACCTGAGCGACTACGTGCTGCCCGGCTGGGACCCGCGCTTCGCGCAGAAGCCCAAGGCTGGCACCGGTACGTTCACGTTGAGTCGCTCGGACACGCATGTGCACGTCGAGCGCGTGAAGGAGGGCCTCGTCGCGCGTTGCGCGCGCCGTGATGGCTGGAGCTTCGAGGTCGTGCTGCGGCCCGACGACCGCCGGCTGCTCGAGGTCAGGGGCCTCATGCCCAAGGTCGACTTCGCACCCAGGACCGCGAGTAGTCCGACTGGGCGCGCGGACTGGTACGACGCCGTCGACGGCAGCCCCACGAGCTGGCGGCAGGCGTTCGTGAAGTTCGGCCGCGGCTACCACCTCCCGCGCAGGGATCTGCTGGCGGACGCGTTCCACTGGCCGTCGATGGTCAAGCAGGCGATCGCGCAGGGCCGCTACGCGCAGGGCACGCCGGAAGCGAAGATCCGCGAGGACTGGATCGACGTGTTCGTGAAGATGAGCAAGAACCGCACGGAGGCGGACTGCGACGACCTGTTGTTCCAGATGTTCATGACGTCGGAGGAGACGGCGAACACGGACGGCTCGGTGTCGCTCAGGACGTTGCCGGCGTATGGCGGGCACACGTACCGCATGCAGGCCATCGACGGCCGCTGGTGGATCGTGCAGATCGACTGACCGTCCTGCACACCTCCACTTCCACTTCCACTTCCACTTCCACTTCCACTTCCACTTCCACTTGCACTTGCACGTGCACTCGAACGGGCGGGCAACCTCACGAGGTCGATTCCGCGCTCCCGCGCGGACTGGACGCGCCTTCGGCGCGGCAAGGAGGAGCTGCGCGCCCCTCCTTCCAATCCTCCCCGCCCCTACAGCCTTCCGAGACCTCGAACGCGCACCTTCGGAGGGCCCCCAACCCCCAACGGCTTCGGCTGCGGCGGGCCATCCGGCTCGCGCTCGGGTCGCGTCCGCTCCCGCTCGGCCTTGCGCTCCATCACCCGCTCGTAGAACGGCGTGACGGCCTCCATGAGCTCGTCGTACGGCGGCAGCCCCGGCTCCTCGCCGTAGGCCATGAGGAAGGTGAACGGATCGCCCCACGGCTCCAGCGCTGCGCAGCCGGCCGTGAACTGCCCCAGATCCTTGAGACGCGCGCGATCGAGCTGCGGTCCGGCTCGGACGAAGGTCGCCATCGGACATCCGATGGGTCGCGGCTCTCCGGCAGCGCCGCCCACGAGCATGTTCTTGGGGTAGCAGTCACCGTGGCGGAAGCCCGCGTCGTGCCACCCCCGCAACGCGCCCGCCAGGAGGAGCACGAGGTTGGGATCCCGCCGCGCGGCGTCCGCCGCGCTCTCAGCCTGTTCGTCATAGGGGCGCACGACGACGGATCCGAGCAGGAAGCCCCGCTCACGGCGCTCGGCCACGCCCAGCACCTGCGGCGTGGCGATGCCGAGCGTCGCCGCGCGGCGTAGCGCGCGGGCTTCCTTGCGCTCGCGCGAGGCGCGCATCCAGGTGCGGCGCCGGCGCCCGGGCAGCGTCGCCCGCCACTTCACGAGCAGGGACTCGTCACCCTGCCAGCGAACGGCGGCCGACTGCCGATCGGTGGAGAGCACGACGCGATCGTCCCCGTGCTGCATCCAGGCGGCTACGTCGAGGGGAGCGTGGCGCTCCAAGCGCTGCCGCGCGTCGGGCGCGATCCACCAGGTCTCACTCACGAGGTGCTCTGTCCAACCTCGAAGACGGCAATCGCAACGAGGGAGTGGAAGCCGTTCAGTCGCAGGGGCTTGCCCAAGGGCTTCAGCCCGTGAGGCGCGGCCTCGGCCATCAGATCGTCGGGCATGAGCGCCGAGCGGCGCCGGTGGACGCCGCGCCGGCGTTGGCTGCGACCCTTCCACGTACTGTCGTCGCTGAACGAGATGACGACTCGCCGCGAGGCGACGCGGGCCATCTCGGCGAGCACGCCCGCGCGCTCCTCGGCTTCGGCCATGTGATGGATGAGCCGGTGGCAGACGGCGGTGTCGAAGGTGTCGTCCTCCATGGGCAGCTCGCTGGCGGGCGCCACGGCGAACGAGACCACACCGGCCTGCTCGAAGGGGGCGAGGGCCTCGCGCGCCTCGGCCACCATGGGTGCGCTGATGTCGGCGCAGACCACCTTCTCGGCGTGCCGGAGGATCGTCGGCGTGAGGCGCCCCGCGCCGCAGGGGCAGTCGAGGACCCGGCCGTGGGTGCCCGCGCGCTCGAGAGCCTTGTCCACGATGGACAGCTCCCGCCGGTTGGAGAGGCGGCGGATCCAGGAACGCTCGTACTTCCGCCGGTAGGCGGCGGCGCCGGAGGAGCTCTGGTAACGGGAGAGGAGCTTGGGATCCACGGGGGGGATGGTACCTCCACCACGCCCACGCCCACGCCCACGCCCACGGCCACGCGCACCTGCACTTGCACCTGCACATGCACTTGCACTTGACGGGCGGGCGTTCGACGGCCCTTCGGGCGGGCTCCGGCCGCCCCTACTGGATTCTGGCGACGCCCGATCGCACCTCACGCCCACGGTCACGACCACCGCCACGCCTGCAGGCCCATCGGCGGTATGCTCCCGACTCGTGCCCCAGACCGCCACACCCACCCTGCCGCCGGGCTCGATGCTCGCGCACTACCGTCTCGAGGAGCCGGTGGGGGAGGGCGCCATGGGTACCGTCTACCGCGCGCACGACGAGGGCCTCGACCGCAAGGTCGCCGTCAAGGTGCTCAGGCCCGCCGTGTCCGGGGCCACCATGCGGGTGGACCGCTTTTTCCAGGAGGCCCGCGCGGCGGCGCGCGTGAGCCACCCCAACCTGACGCACGTCTACTACGTCGGCGGCGACGGCAGCTACCGCTTCTTCGCGATGGAGTTCGTCCGCGGCCAGAGCCTCGACGAGTACGTCGAGGAGCACGGCACGCCGGATCTCCACGACGCGATCGACTGGCTGGTCCAAGCGGCCTCCGGACTGGCGGCCGCGCACGAGGCGGGCATCGTTCACCGCGACGTGAAGCCGTCGAACGTCCTCGTACGCGAGGACGGCACGATCAAGATCACCGACTTCGGACTGTCCAAGTCCATCGATGCCGAGGTGAGCATCAGTCACGAGCACGGGATGATCGGCACGCCGACGTACATGAGTCCCGAGCAGTGCCGCAGCCGCCGCGTCGACGCCCGCACCGACATCTACTGCCTCGGCCTCACGGCATGGGCCCTTCTCGTCGGGAAGCCGCCGTATCCCGGCCCCAGCCTCGGCGACGTGCTGCACGACCAGATCAACACGCCGCTGCCGTCGATCGTCGCGGCGCGGCCGGACCTGCCCGACTCGCTCGATCGCATCCTGCGCAAGATGTGCGCGAAGAGGCCCGAGGATCGCCCGGAGTCGATGCACGAGGTCGTGCGGATGCTCGAGGGCTGCCGGCCGCGCGCCGTGCACCCGGCGCCGATCATGGCGCGCGCGGTCGCCACGGTCATCGACTGGTTCGCTGCCGCGGTCGCCCTGAGCGTGGTCGCCTTCGCCATCCGGCTCGCGGACGGGAATCCGCTCAGCGAGGAGTTCGAGGTCCTCTTCCTCGCGTACTTCTTCCTCGGCAGCGCCGTGTTGCCCGAGCTGCGCTACGGACTGACGCTGGGCAAGTGGTTCCTGCACTTACGCGTGAGAACCGCGGAGGGCGCCGAGCCATCGCGGCGCGCGCTCATCGCACGGAACTTCGTGCGATTCCCCGGCGTGTTCGCCTGGGCGACGGCGATCCCGTTCTTCCTGCCGCTCCTCGGCGACATCATGCACGTCGTGGCGATCCTCGCCATCCTCGCGGGCGTGGTCAGCTTCTACGTTGCGCGTGGGCGCACGCTCTCGGACGTCTTGACGAAGACGCGGGTGACCTACGACATGCCACCCGACGAGCGCACGCCCCGAGCCGGCCGCTGATCAGCGGCGGCGCTGCTCGAGCAGCCGCTTCACCAGGCTTGACAGCTCACGCACCTCGCCGCGCAGGGCACGCACGTCGGCATGCAGCGCCTTCACCGCGCCGCGCAGGTCACCGTCCTTCTGGTACGGCCCGTGGTAGGTGCGGGCGCTCCGCAGGCGATCGGCTTCGGCCTTGCGGCGGGCCAGCTCGGCGTACTTGGCCTTGGCCTCGACGATGTGCTTCTTCAGGCGGGCGGCCCCCTCCATGTCGCCGGCTGACTCGAGCAGCTTCATCGCCGCCGTCAGGTCGGCGATGCGCTTGCGCTGCTTCATGCCCTCGATGTTGCCGGGCAGGGGCAGCTTGTCGATCGGCGTCTCGTAGACCTTCTCGCGCTTCAGGACCTTGCCGTCGGGACCGAGCTTCACGCGGTAGCGAACGGACTCCTTCTTCGTGGTGACGTAGGGCTTGCCGACGTTGTACGGCTGGTCCCGGCGCTTGCTCTCGAGGAGAGCCTGGACGCGCTTGTGCCCCTCCGGTGTCGTGACGATGATCAGCTGGTTGCCGTTGCGCTCGACCTTCAGGCCATGCCGCTTCAGCTCCCCAGCGATGCGCTCGACCGCCTTGGGGCCCTTGCCGAGGTCGGCCACGTCGTAGACCGTCACCGTCTGCTTCGAAGGCTTCGCGAGCTTGCGTTCCGCCACGCGCGCACGCAGCGCTGCAGCCTCTTCCAGCGCGCGCCGGGCCCGGTCGAGACCCGGGCGCAGGCGCGCCAGCTCGTCCTCGATGCGCTGCACGTCCGCGCGGCCTGCGTCGCCGTCGGCGCGCGCACGCGCGAGCTTGGCCTCGAGCTCGGCCATCCGCAGTCGCGCCGCCGCGAGCTCCTTCACGCTGCGCTCGGCCATCATGCTCGCCAACGGATCGCCGGCGCGCTTCTTGCCGGGCAGGACGCGCAGGATGCCGAAGTCCTCCTCCTTGACGACGTTGCCCGTCGCCTTGGCCACGGCGTCGAGCGCATCGCGCCACGGGACGCCGCGCAGCATGAGCGTGACCTCGCCCTTCACGTCCGGATGCATGATCACGTTGGCCTTCGCTTTGTTGGCGATGTCCGTGATCGCCTTGCGCACGGGCGTCTGGTGGTACGTCAGGTCGAGGTGCTTCTCGTCGTCGGCGTAGCCGGTCGCGGGCAGGGCGAGCAGCAGCGCGAGGGCGAGTGCGGTCCACAGGGCAGGGGTCTTCATCGCTTCATCTCCTGCGCGTCGCGGAGCAGGGCGACGCGTCGTACTTCCAGGGTCTTCAGGCGGGCTGCCAGACGCGATACGCCATGGCGTAGCGCGTCGGGAGGATCGGGGAGTTGCTGCACGAGCGACATGAGGCGCGTGAGGTCGTCGCGCAGCGCAGTCAGTTCGCGGTCGAGGTCGGCCAGCTCGTCGCCGGAGTCCGGGGCGGGGGCCGTCTCCGCGTCGGGCTCGGGCAGGGCGGCTGTGGGGGCTGCCACGGCCGGCGCGAACAGGATGACCAGCGCGAGCGGCACGAGGGCAAGGCCGGCGAGGAGCCGCGCGCGCCGGCTTGGGGCCGTGCCTTCGAGCAGCACAGCAACGCGGCGCTCGAGCATGCGGCCGCGAGCCGCCATGGCGGGCACGGCCAGCGGCTTGGCATGGCGGATCATCCAGCCAGCCACGACGGCCAGGCACTCCGCCAGGGCCTCGCCGCGGCCGGTCGTGTCCGCGGCCCAGGCGTCGCACAGCAGCTCGCTGGTCTCCCTGAGGCGGCGCTGCGCGACGAGGTGCAGCGGCTGGAAGAAGAGCAGCGTCGTGACCGCGCGCGTGACGGCGAACCAGAGCGGATCGCGGCGCACGTGGTGGGCGAGCTCGTGAGCGAGCATGGCCTCGAGCTGTCCGGCGCTCAGCTCACCGACTGCGCGCGTCGGCACCACGATCTCGGGCCGGAGGACCCCGAACGCGACCGGGCTGCCGAGGTCGGCGGACTCGGTCAGGCGCACGCGGCGCCTGAAGCGTGACCGCGCGAGCAAGGCATTCAGTGCGTCCCGGAGGGCTGCGCCTTGCACGGGCACGCGCGATGCGAGTCGCCGGCGCAGGGTGCGGCGTGCACGAACGGCGCGTAGCGCAAAGAGCACGAGCACGGCGAGCCAGGTGAGGGCCAGGACCGTGCCTGCTTCCAGCGCGCGTGTCGGGGCGGATACCGTCGTCGTCGGAGGCGTCGCGAGCAGCGGCGTGTCAATGTGCGGCAGCGGCTCGACGATCGGTTCCACGGCAGTGATGGCAGGCTCGACGGCGGGCACGAGCGAAGCCTCCGCTTCACTCAGCGACGGCACGGTGAGGTGCCCGCTCCACGGCTCCCAGCCGATGGCGACCTGGAGGCTCGCGGTGAGCAGGCCGCCGAAGAGTGCCGTGCGCCAGAGCGTCTCCTGAAGCGCTACCGGCATGGTGCGCCACAGGCGTACGGCGGCCCACGTGCTCGCCAGCAGCAGCGTGCTGTGCAGCAGGTAGGTCAGCAGCCACGGTCCGAGGACGTCAGCGGGCACGGCGTCCTCCCTTCTTCGCTCGCTTCTTGGCGAGCAGCTTGCGCAGGCGCGTGAGCTCGTCGGCGTCGATCTCGCCTTCGTCGATCAGGTGGTGCACGAGGGCGGAGGGATCGCCGGCGAAGAGGCGTTCGGTGAGCGCGGAGACCATGGAGCGTTTGACGTCCTGCTCCTCGACGGTCGCGCGGTAGACGTGCTGGCGGCCTTCGCTGCGGCGAGCGACGACGCCGCGTGCGGCGAGGCGTGAGAGGAGGGTGGCGACGGTCGTGTGGGCGAGGCCGCGCTCGGCTTGGAGGGCGGCCTGGACCTGGGCGACGGTGGCTTCCCCGCGATCCCAGAGCACGCGCAGGATGGCGATCTGCAGGTCGCTGAGCGGCTGGGCTCGCGCCATGGGTGTCCCTCCCAACGGTCTACGACAGGTGTCCTACTACATTCGTAGAAGACGCTGGCGGGTCCGTCAAGGGGAGGGCGGCATTTCTAAGCGGCTGTAGGGGCGGCCGGAGGCGGCACCCCTTTGGGGTGCCGGCGAACGCCCGCCCGTCGAGGGCCGTATATCGCTCGTCACGGGCGGGCCTGCGTCCGCGCTGCGCGCGTCCTTGGGCCGCCCTATGGGCGAGACGCCCGGCGTTGGGTTGCCGGAGACTCGGCGGGCGGGCCTGCGTCCGCGCTACGCGCGTCCTTGGGCCGCCCCTACGGGCGAGACGCCCGGCGTTGGGTTGCCGGAGACTCGGCGGGCGGGCCTGCGTCCGCGCTGCGCGCGTCCTTGGGCCGCCCCTACGGGCGAGACGCCCGGCGTTGGGTTGCCGGAGACTCGGCTGGCGGGCCTGCGTCCGCGCTGCGCGCGTCCTTGGGCCGCCCCTACGCGTCCGGATTCCCGCGATACGCCTGCGCCGCGGCCGTCCGCGAGGCCTGCGCCTCCGCGGCCTTGCCCTGCGCCGTCTGGATCGCGGCCAGGACCTCGTGCGGCAGGCCGCCCAGCTTCTCGCCGCCCTTGGCCGCCACCTCGTTCCACCGACGCAGGGCCTCGGCGATCTTCGCTGCGCCGTCCGCGTACGCCTTGGCAGCCTCGGCCTGCTTGCCACCGTGCCCGATCCGTCGACCGTACAGGTAGCGCTCCATGGCCTGGCCCGTCAGCAGACGCGCCTGCGCGACCTGCGCGTCGACCCACGGCGCGGGCTTGGCCTTCGCTGCGTTCGACAGCCAGTACGCGATCTTGCCGTGCAGCGGCGTCGGATCGGCGCTCGCCGGCTGAAGGAGGCTGCGAACGAACAGCACACGGGCCATCGCCAGCCACTGTCGCCGTGTGAGGGGATCGGCGTCGTTGCCGTCCTTCCAGCCCACGCCGTCTTCGGCGACCTTCGCGGCCTTGCGCGACCAGGCCTCCGCCTCGGCGCTGTTCTTGGCATCACCCCAGGCTTGCGCCACCTGACGCGCGCCCGTGGCGTGCGCCACCCACATGTGGGCCAGTGCGCGCGACTCGTTGGCTTTGATCGTCGGGTGCTGGAGGTCGGCCATCATCTTGTCGCGACGACGCTGCAGGGCGTACAGGCGCGCACGACGCACGAGGAACTCCCAGTAGTTCTCGCGGTCCTTGTCGAGCTGCTGCAGCGCGAACTCGAACGCGACCTCGGCCTTCTTGATCTCGGTCTCGTCGGACTTGCCCTGCAGGCGTAGCCAGCGAGCGCGCTCCACGTGTGCCTCGCCCTGGTACATGCGCGAGAAGCCCAGGTGCAGGCGCGCTCGCTCCACGGCCTGGGGTACGCGCTCGTAGGCCGCGTGACGCGCGCCCAGCCACGTGATGGCTTCCTGATACAGGCCAAGAGCCTCATCGACCCGCCCCGTGCGCGCGACCTGGTCGGCCTCGTGCATCCACGTCTCGGCCGCGCCGCGCATGGCCTTCAGCTGCGTGGTCGACGTGAGGACGTCTTCGTTCGTCGTGCCCTCGACGGACGCCATGCGGAACAGCTTGCGGGCGCCGGCCCAGTCGCCGGCCACGACGAGTCCTCCGGCCCGCTCGACGGCCTTCTCCGGCGGGAGCACTGCCGCAGGCGCCGGCTGGGGCGGGTCGTCCTGCTTGGGTTCCACCGGCGGCGTGGGGGCGTCCTTCGTGGCGGGATCCTTGGTCGCAGGATCCTTGCTGGCCGGATCGTCCTTCGCGGGCGGCGGCTCGACAGGCTCGTCCTTCGAAGGCTCCTTCGTGGCGGGATCGTCCTTCTTGGGAGCGGGCTGCTCGCTGGCCGGATCGTCCTTCTTCGGCGTCGGAGGCGGCTCCGGGTCGTCGCGCTTCGGCTCGGGCGTAGGCGCGACCTTCTTGGGCTCCGTCTTCGGCTCGTCCTTGGGCGCAGGTCCGCCCTTGGCCGTCTTCGTGCCGGGGTCGTCGCCGCCCTTGTCCTGGCCGAAGAGGAACCAGCCCGCGCCGCCGGCAACGAGGAGAAGCACGATCACGATCGGGAGCGGGCTCTTCTTCTTGCCGCCGTCCTGCGCCGGCATCTCGACGGTCTTCGCCGCCTCGGCCTCCTGGCGTGCGAGCTCCTCCTGCGCCTCGAGGATCGTGGCGACGCGCGAGGTGTCTGACGGCGGGCCCTTGCCTTCGAGCGACTGCGCGAAAGCGGTGACGCTCGTGAAGCGTGCGTCGCGGTCGCGCTCGAGGGCGCGACCGAGAGCCGACATCGTGCTGTGGCTGATCTTGGAGCGCTTGTCCTCGTCGATCGGCGGAATCGGATCGCGCAGCAGCTTGGCGGCGACCACGATGCCGCTCTCGCCGGGATACGGATGATGCCCCTGCAGCATCTCCTGCAGGATCAGACCGATGGCGAACAGGTCGCTGCGGCCGTCGATGTCCTTCTCGCCCTTGATCTGCTCGGGCGACATGTAGGCGAGCGTGCCCACGATGGTGCCGGTGATCGAGCGGTGCGCGCCACCGGGCGCGTCGATCGCGCTGAACTTGCTCAGACCGAAGTCGAGGATCTTCGCGTGGTCGGTGCCGTCTTCCTTCGTCTGCACGAGGATGTTCGAGGGCTTGAGGTCGCGGTGCACGATGCCCGCGGCGTGCGCGGCCTCGAGACCCGAGAGCAGCTGCTTGATGATGGCGAGCGCGCGCTCCTCCGAGAGCGGACCCGCCTTCTGCATCAGGTCACTGAGCTCGACGCCCTGCACGAAGTCCATGACGAGGAAGAGCCGGCCTTCGTGCTCGCCGACGTGGCGCATCTGCACGACGTTCGGATGGCTGAAGCGGATGAGCGCGCGCGCTTCGTCGAGGAAGCGAGCGCGGACCTCTTCGTCCTCGCAGAGCTCGGGCTTCAGGAGCTTGACGGCGAAGTCCTGGTCGAGCAGCTCGTGGTGGGCCTTGTAGACCTCGCCGAAGGCGCCTTCGCCGAGCTTGTCTACGAGGCGGTAGTGCTCGCCGACGACGGTCTGCGGCTGGTCGTTCGGGTCGTTTTCTGCGGACATCCGGCGGATGATACGGCGGGGGAGGGCGAGACGGTTGCTCCGTCTCAAGCTGCAACGTGCCGGTGCCTCTGCCTCTGCCGGTGCCCGCCCGTGTCCGTCATCGGGCAATGGCACGGGCAGAGGCACCGGCACGGCGTGCCCTGGTGGTCGATCAGCGTTCTTCAGGAACGTGAATGAAGTCCCCATCCCCGGCCGCTGCCAGGCGCTGCAGGAACTCGATGTCCACGCCCAGGTTGCCGAAGGCCACCACGTGCAGCCGCACCTTCGCGAAGCGGTTGATGTTCGCGAACCACCCCAGCAGCTCCGGCGCCGCCGTGATCTCGCCACGCGTGGGCGAGCCGTCCGTCAGGAAGAAGACCGTGTCCGGGATGTTCTGCAGCCGCGCACTCAGCGTCGGCTTCTCGTGCAGCCCCAGCGCCGCCTTCAGCGCGCCGTGGATGTTCGTCTCACCGGATGCGGGCTGCGCCATGATCGCGCCGGCGGCCGAGTTCGTGTTGCCCTCGCTCGCAGGCACCAACGCGTTCTTCCACGGGCGCACCTCGGTCGAGAAGAACACGAGGTTGAAGCGCGTCTTCGACTTGAGGCGCCGGATCGCGTCGGCCAGCACCTGCTTCGCGACCTGCATGCGCGTACCCGAGGTCGGGATGTCGCCGAGCTTCGTCGAGTTGCCCGCGGAGATCTTGATGTTCTTCTCCATCGAGCCGCTCGTGTCGAACACGAAGCCGACGCTCTTCGACCAGATGCGCCGGCCGTAGTAGTGGGGGTCGTCCGGTCGGCGCTTCTCCGGCTTCGCGTAGCGACCTGCGTCCTTGGCCTTCGGCGGCGGGTTGGGATCGAAGCCGCCGTAGCGTTCCTTCTGCTGCTCCCACCACTTCGCCCACGTCGAGGCGCGCGGGCCGAGGTCGTCGCCCGACACCGCCTTCAAGGCCGTGCGCAGCTCGCGCTCGAGCCGGCCGCGCTCTCTCGCGAAGCGCGCGATGAGCTTGTCCATGCACTCGGCCGTGCCGTACGCGGCCAGGGCGCGCACCGCCGTGACACGGATCTGCCACGCGGGGTGATCCACCCGCGGCACCGTGAGCAGCGTGGCTTCCTTGTCCTTCGTCTTGAAGGAGGCGACGGCGTCGGCGATGGCGATCCACGACTTGTTCTGCTTCTCCACGAGCGCGGGGATCAACGCCTTCAGGGCGGCCTTGTCGCCGATCTGCTGGAGCGCATAGGCGGCGTTCGCGCGCGCGAGCCAGAACTTGTCCTTGAGCAGGCGCTCGAGGCCCTCGCGGGCCGGCGCGTGCTTGAGCGTGCCCAGCGCGCGTGCGACGCCCGCGCGCACCATCGCGTCGGAGTCCACGAGGGCTTCGTCGCGTAGATACGCGAGCACCTCCTCGTTCTCGATGCGCGCGAGCACGAGCTGGATCGTCTCGCGGACGAGGTCGGACTCGTGGTTCAGGCGGCCGACGACGGCCTTAGCGAGGCGTACGTCGTCGATGATGTGCACGCCGCGGATGCGACCGGCGAGGATCTCCGGCTCCATGGTGGTCCGGATCTGCTCCCGCTCCTTGCGCCCGGGCTCGTCGGGATCCGTGCGCAGGTCGCGCTTCGTCTCGCCCATCGTCTGGCGCTTGCCGCGCATGCGCTCGATCCAGCGGGTGTTGAACTGGTCGGGCGTGAGCTTCATGCCGGTCTGTAGCGCGGCGCCCTCGTCGTCGCCGTAGCGCAGACCGGCCAGGACCTCGAGCCAGCGGTCGCGGTCCTCGCGCAGGCAGATGTCCATCAGCGACCACGCCCGGATGTGGTCGCGGTACTTGAACGCACCGAGGGAGTTACGCGAGAAGAACGTCTCGATCGGGTCGATCCGGCGGCCGGCCAGCGAGCGCGCCTTCTTGTGCCAGTCCTTGCCGGAGCCCGAGGGCGCCGTGGTTTCGTTGCTGCAGAAGGTGGCGTAGTCCTTGTGCGGATCGAGCAGCTTTTCCATGAAGTGCGCGGCGCCGATGAACGCCCACTTCGGGCAGTACTTCTCCTTGCCGTTCACCTTCTTCCACGTGCTGAAGAGGATGTGCCCGATCATGTGCCGGCAGTAGGCGTGCAGATCCTGGTCGTTGCGCTGCTCCTGCAGCGAGCCGACGAAGCCGTTGAACGCGAAGCCGTTGCCGATGCGCGTGGTGCCGCCGCCGTAGAGCATGTCGGTCGACTTGTTGCCGAGGTACTTCTCGGCGTAGGCCTCGGCGCGCGAGTGCTTGGCCATCAGGTACACGCCCATCGGCCCGGTCTGCTTGGAGTCGCCGCCGAACCAGTGCACGAAGTCCGCGTAGGCGCGCTCGCAACGCTCGAGGAAGAGGTGCGCGACCTCGTGCGAGGTGGCGAGCCGCGGGGCGCCGCCCTCGGTCTTGACCTTCAGCTTCCGGTGGATGTCGGTCACCACGTAGAAGCGCTTGCTGATGGCGATGACCATGTGCCGTTCCTTCGGCCCGGCCTCCACCTTCATCTGTTTGTCGAGCAGCGCCTGGATCTTCTCGCTCGGCTTGCCGATCAGCTTGTCGCAGGGCGAGCACTCGTCGTCGGCCCAGCAGGCGCTGCAGTGAATGCCGTACGAGTAGCTGTGGCGCTTCCAGAAGCACTCCTTCTTCTGGCTGGCCCAGCAGGTGCCACTCGTGCCTCGCGGACGTGCGCGGCTGCTGCAGTTCCCGCCGGACTTGATCAGGCCGCAGACCGGCGGGTCGTTCGGCTTGCGCAGCGGGGAGCGCAGGTACTCCCAGCTGGCGAAGCCCGTGTGGCACAAGCACTTGCCGGCTTTGCGCCGCAGGACGTACGGGCTCTCGTCGTCCTTGGCGCGCGCCGCGTTGTCGCCGGCCAGCAGGGGGAACACGAAGGCCGCAGCGACGACCGGGAAGAGGAGCAGGAGGCGTGCGCGCATGGGTCCGCACAGCGTACTCGCCTGACGTCTCAGACGGACAGGGGGCGGCCCGGAAGGGGGAGGGAAGCCCTGGGCGTCAGGGCGTCGCGCACGAAGAGGAGGCCGGCGGCAACTTTCTGGAGAAAAGGGGAAATGTGTGGAATGAGAAGGAAAGTTTTACGCTATCGAGCAACCGCCGGTCTCCAAGCTCGACTGCTCCGACGGGTCGCGGCCGTTCCACGTTCCACGCCGGGCGCTGAGGGCCGTCGCTCGATTGCCCCGTCCCTCAGTTCTCTTATCGGGATCGTAGGTCCCTCGTGTGTCCGCATACCAGACATTCGTAAGCGCCGGCGCGGCCGTGTCGTCCTACGTGGACGATTCGCCGCTCACGCGCGCAGACCACCCCGGCGGGACTTTCGACTCATGCGGGCGGGCTGCCGCAACGCCTGACCCGCTGCGCGCGTCGTGTTGACGGACGATAGGAGTCCCGTGAGCGACAAACCCACCAACCCCAAGAGCGGCATGACCGGCGTCGGCTTCGTGATCCTCCTCGGCGCCGGCGGATTCATCCTCTGGCGCGTGATCGCGGCCATCACCGGCTGCGGCGGCTGAGGCAGCTAGTCTCGGTTCCCGTTGGGAACCCGATCCTCCCTAGCCTCGGCAGCGCACGCACTGATTCCGGTTTGGTCCGCGAGCCGTCCCTGACGCAGTCTGGACGGACTCGTGACGCAACCGTCCGCCACCACCACCGCTTCTGTGCCGGGTGGAAGCTCCAGCCGTAGGCGCCTCGGGCGCGGACGCTCGGGCACCGTCTACGAAGAGCGATCGGCCGACGGCCGGCGCTGGGCGTGCAAGCAGCTCGTGCCGGACAAAGCCAGCTCCCTGGTCATGACCGTGCTCACAGGCGCGGTGAATCCGTATCGGTGGAACCAAGACGCCGTCGAGGTGGCCGTGCTGCGCCGGCGGATCCTCACGCCGCTGGTCACATGGTGGTTCGACGGACGTGTGCGCCTGCCCGACACAGGTGGCGTGCGCTTCGTCGAGGAGGCGAAGGCCTTCGAGCTCAAGGCCGAGCTCATCGAGGGGCGCCACGCCATGTTGCGCCACCCGCTCTGTGGGGAAGCGCGCCAGGAGCACCGCGAGCTCGTGCGCGAGGTGCTGCGCCCGCTGCAGAAGCACCTCAAAGCGGCGGGCTTCGACGGCCTGCTGTGGCAGGCCGGCAAGGGCAATCCCGTCGCCACCGCGAACTTCATGCGCGAGACGAAGGACGACGCGCGTGCGCGCTGGGCGTGGATCGACGCGGAGTCCGGCGTCCCCGCGCTCTTTCCGCTCAATCCTTGGCACCTCGCACGCACATATCTGCCGCTCTGCATCAAGCACGGCCGCTGGCTCTTCGACGACGTCGACGTGCCGCGGCTGCGCGCGTACCTGGACGAGCACGCCACCGCGATCGAGGCCGCAACCGGAACCGGCACGCTCCGTGAGCTGCGCCGCGACGTCGACACGCTCGAGGCCGCGCAGCGATCGTGGAAGGCGCTCGGCCGCCATCGCCGCAGCGTCGCCTCGCATCACGTGACCGGACGCATCACGGACGAGCAGGCGGCCTACTACACCAAGCGCCCCCTTCGTTGGATCGGCCGCCTGGCGCGCCGTGGCATCGTGCGCGGTGTGCGCTTCGCCGGTCGAATGGTCGTCTACCTGCTGATGCACCTGCGGCCGCGTCTGGTGGCCGCGGCCCTCTCCCGCTGGGCGCGCTTCTTCTTCTCGCAGGAGGTCCGGGAGCGCTGGGCGACGCGCTACGTCCGCCGGCGCGCGGTCGTGTGGCGCGAGCGCGGCTTCCTGACACGCGCCGACGCGCGCGCGATCCGCGCGTCGATGCGGGAAGGCGACGCCGCGGAGTACGTCGCCGACTTCGGCATCCACCTGGCGCTCAAGCTCCCGGTGAATCTGCTGCGGTATGTCGCAGTCCCCGCGCTGTATGCGACGGGCGTCATCGAGAGTGGGTGGCTGGCCGCGGGGCTGTTCGTCTTCATGACGCCGGTCTGTCGCACGCTCTACTCGCTGTGGCGCTGCGTCCGCTCGCTCGTGCGTGGCCGCCGCGCCCCGTGGGTCGCCCTCGTGGTGGGGGCCGTGCCGACGTTCGGCAATGCGGCCTACCCGCTCCAGCTCCTGGCCGCGTCCGCGCGTGGGGGTGCGGAGGCCGCGTCGTTCCTGGTGCACGACATCTTCTCGGCGACGGGCCGTCGTCTGCCGATCTGGGGTGGCCGCGACACGCGGATGGAGCACCGCACGAACGCCATCGCCACGCTCTTCGCGCGGGGGTAGGCTGAGCCCCGCGGGGGCCTGTAGCTCAGTTGGTTAGAGCAGGGGACTCATAATCCTTTGGTCGCAGGTTCGAGTCCTGCCGGGCCCATACATCTCTCCCTTGATGCGTGCCATGTCCTTTGTCTCAGCGCATCGGGGGCCGACTCGAACCTGCGACCCAGGGAAACGGCGACGCAGCAGCGGCGGACTCGCCGCAGGCGAGTTCCGGCGCAGGTTCGAGTCCTGCCGGGCCCACACCTAACTCCCTCGCAGCGTGCCACTTCCTTGGGGTACGGAGCCGCGTGAAAACTTCGCCGGTCCGCGGCGCGTATCGGAGTGCGCGCCGGCACGCCCCAAAGGCTGCAGCGACTGCATCGACGATCGAGTCTGTCGGGACGCGTATGTAGCCATCGCGCTGCGAACTCTCTGACAGTTGCATGAGAGGATGGCAGATAAGAGCAAGTCGATCTTCGAAGTGGCGAAGTTCGTACGCGGCTCCGTACCCCCTGCTCTTGGCGTGCTCAGGCGACGTGCTCGAGGTTCTCTCGCAAGATCCGGGGATGTCGCGCCGCGATGCGTAGCAGCGCCAGTGCCGGTCCTTCTGGGCGCCGCCGATCCTGCTCCCAGTTGCGGAGCGTGTGGACGCTGATGCCCATGGCCTGCGCGAACTGGACCTGGGTAAGGCGGACGAAGTGACGCAGCGCCGCCACGTCACGGCCTCCTTCGAAGCGCCCCTTGGCGAGGCGGCGGCGCAACCGTGCCGGGATCGCGCTTGCGAAGTCCTCCTCGGTCAGCTCACGTGCATCATCGGCCATGGCCTTGCTCCAGGTAACGCTGGTACAGCCACTGCTCGTGCTGCGTGGCGCGTCGTGCAGTGACGATCCGGATCGTGTCATCATCGCGCTCGGTCCAGACGACGACGAGCACCCCGCGCGCAGCCAGACCAATGGCGATGAACCGGTCTTCGAGTGCGGAGTGGGCCGCGTCGAACACCTCGAGGACGTCGTGCTGTGAGCGGAGCAGCGCGGCGGCCTCGTGGAACGAGACGCCGTGCTTGCGCTGGTTCTCCAGGTCCTTTGCTGGATCCCACTCGATCTGCAGAGGTGCGTCCTGTCGTTGGAGTGTACGCCATTGGCTTAGTGCGTCAATGGCTTATGGCGTGCGGCTTGCCCTTTCATCTCGCATCAAGTGGGTGAGAGGTCACATCGACCGCACGTCCGGCACGCATCTGTCGGGCGGGCTCCATCCCGGATGCCGATCGGACAGCCTCGCCATGCGCTCTCAGCCGGCCGGGCTCTCGCGGCGCCCGGTTCCGCGCTCCGAACGGATCAGGGAAGCGCGAGGTCGTGCGGTGGACGGCCCTCGAGGGTGCGCGACCGCCAGCCCGCCATGTCGGCGACGAGCTCCGGCGGGCGCTCGGACGCGGGGATGCTGCGCTCGCACACCGCGAGGAGGGTGATCTCGCGGAGCTTCAGGAAGAGCGGCAGCGTGTCCCACGCCGCTTGCGGCAGATCGTGCTCCCGGCGGTAGCCCTCGAGTACGGCCGCCTTGACCGCGTCGTAGTCCGCCTGCTTGTCATCCGCGTGCCAGATGGGACGCAGCACCGCGTAGTACAGGACGATCGCAACGTCCGAGGCGAACCAGAAGTCGAGCATGTCGTCGAAGTCGAACACGCGCGGTTGGCCGCCCGCCCAGTGCACGTTGTGCCGGTGGAGGTCGCCGTGCATGGAGCCGAAGCTGCCCGGCGTCCTCGGCAAAGCTCGCACGTCGGCGAGCACGGCTTCGAGGGCGCTTCGCGCACGCGCGTCGCCGAGCATGCCGACGACCTCCGTGTACTCCTGTTGCCACGTCGGGCGGGAGAGGGGCGCGGGCGGCCCTACGTATGCCGCGGCGATCCGGTGCAGCGTGCCCACCATCGCACCCCACGCCTTGAACAGGTCCGGGGTCCACGCGTCCCGCGTGAGGCACTCCCCCTCGGCGTGCTCGTAGCACATCACGTGGAAATGCCCGTCGCCCGCTCGAACCGACGCCACCAGTTCGCCACTCGCAAGCGGCAGCGGTCGGCATACCGGGGCTCCTGCGTCGGCCAGGGCGCCGAGGAAGTGGTGCTCGGCGCCTAGCTGCTCGAGCGTCCGGCGCTCGTGCCACGTGGCCTTCACGATGCGCCGGCTGCCTGGCACGCCCACCTCGTGGACAAAGCTCTCGAAGCCGCCCGGCGTGCCGAGCGCCTCAGGCGTCGCGCCGACGGCTGCGGCAACCTTGGCCTGGACCTCGGACGTGTAGCGCGCGCGGACGGCAGGCTCCATGTGGAGACTCTAGCGGTCCCGTGCCGTAGAGCGGCTCCGTACTTCTACTTCTTGTGCGCGCGTTGGTCGAGCTCGAGGACGATGTCGGTCGTTCCCGCCTCGACCTGCTTCTCGCCTTCGCCGAAGAGGCCTCCGTAGACGTGTGCGTGGACGAGGTACGAACCCGGCGGAAGGCCCGGCACGCGGAAGGTGCCGTCGTCCTCCACGCGCGTCTCGGCAATCTCGAGGTCGTACGCGTGCGCATAGACGCTGACCCGGAGGTACTCGCGAAGCGGCCCGCCTTTCGCCTCCCCGATGCGCCTCTCGAACAGGGCTTTCGGGATGCGGACCCGACCGGCGATCTCCAAGGTCGGTTCATGCTCGATGCGCCGCTCGGACTCGCCGGGTACGAGACCCAGCGCCCGCACGATACGCACGCCGGGTTCGGCATCCGCCCACACCTCGATCTCGCGATCGAGGGGCATCGCGACGAAGCACACCCGGCCATCGTCGCCGATGGGGGCGTAGCGAATCTCGCGGTAGGGGCCCTCGTCGTTCCACGTTGCGCGCGCCCAGCGCGTCCGTTCCCCGGGTACGTAGTCGACGATGCGCAGGAACACCCGGGGGCCAGGGTCCAAGACGATGTCGAGATCGCGTGCACCCGCTCGCGTCGCAACCACCTTCGTCGGGTGGTCGGGCGTGTAGATGCCGGGCATGAGGAGCAGCTCTTTCGGTCCCGGGGGAAGCACGTCGGTCTCGAAGCGACCGTTCGCGTCCGTGCGCCATGCGGGCGGGCTGGACGTGGGATCGGGGTGGCCCACCACCTCGACCCACACAGCCGGGATGGGACGGCCTTGCGGATCGCGCACGACGCCGCTGATCGCCAGGGACCCGGCGTTGCCAGGCTCGGGGCGCGACCTGGCACGCGCACAGCCGACCACGAGACACGCGGCAAGCGCGACCAGGGCGACTCGGGAGATACGAGATGCGTTGAACACGGCGGGCGCTCCCTCCCGGGGAGTGGCCGAGTCTCGCCGCGATCCACAAGGCGGTCCACCACGAGTACGCGCTGCCTACTTCGTCACCTTCGCTGCCTTTGGGGGGTTGCCCTAGGGCGCCGGCCTCCGCTAGGAAGGGGCCCGACTGGGGAGGTGTGCCATGGATCGCTACTCGTGGATCTGCCACAGCACCTGTGAGCAGTGCAAGACGATGGAGGGCTCGTACCCCGAGCGACCCCAGCGGCCGCATCAGGCCTGCGAGTGCACGATCGTCGATCACCTGGGCCAAGGGGACGGCTCCGGTCGCTGCATTCACGACACGAACACCGTGCTGGGCGTCGGTCCCATGGATGTCGACTACGAGCCCCACGATCCTCCGTATCCGCAGGGCCAGTACCCGAGTCGTGTGACCGTCAGGCACGACGTGATGGTGCTGTGTCGCGGCGGACAGGTGCTGAACCTGGAGGTCGCCATCAGCTACGACGGCGCGGTTCTCCAGTCCCTGTGGGACTCCGAGGATCCCGATCTCTCCTGCGAGAACGACGCAGTGACGCGGGCCCTGTCGGACGCCGACTCCGAGTGCCCGCCCTGCAACGAGTCCAACGCCGGGATGGTCTAGGAGGTTCCGATGGACACCACGAAGCTGGAGATCGAGGCCCTCGAGGGCATTGGCGAGGGCATCGGCACGCTGCTGCGTGCGGCCGACATCGACTACGTCTGCGACCTGCTGGCCGTACCCGAGTCCTACGTCTCCGGCGTGGTCGCGGGTGTCGCGAGCAGCAAGCAGGTCCAGGGGTGGCGTTCCATGGCCCAGCTGCTGCTCTGCGAGCCGATGGACCCGCAGTGGGCCGAGGCCCTCGTCGAAGCGCGGGTGATCGAGCTGGGCCAGTTGCTCGAGCAGAGTCTCGACGACCTGACGTCCCTGTTCGACGAGGCCGTCGCCGCAGGGCGCATCCCGAGCAGCCCCTCCACGAGCGAGCTGTTCGAGATGATCAAGTCGGCCGCGCTTGTGCACAGCGGTGCCCGCCTCATGGGACGTGTCGTCGACGCCGACGGAGCCGGCGTGGCCGACGCCACCGTCGTGTTGGGCCGCGTCGAGACCAGTACCAATGCAGCGGGGACCTTCGTGGTCACGGGGTTGGATGCCGGAGCCACCCACCTCCTCACTGTTGTCGCGGAGGGATTCGAGGATCTGGTCGTCCAGGATGCGCCTGCGGGCACGGACGACTGGGACCTGGTCGTTGCGACCTATACCCTGACACCCGGCACGAGCGAGCCGCAGGTGTCTGACGAGTACGACGGCGACGAGCTGCCGAGTGCGTCGTCCTACGCGTCGCACCAGGAGATCCTCGGACCTGAGTTTCTGCGGCCCGATGAGCCCGTGTTCGTGAGCCGCTTCTATGTGAACGGGGACGTGAAGCTGACCTCCGTGTGCAGGAGCTTCGAGCGCGGTCGGTTGACGTTCCGCAGCTACCGCATGCCGCCGGAGACGGTGCCGGAGGGTCTTGGCGAGGGGGAGTGCCTGACGTGGAGCGATGGCACGTTCCGCTCGCACGGCACCGGGTCGTTCCTGGCTTCGCGACTCCGTGCGCTGCACCGGCGTCGTCGCCTGCGCGAGGCGCATGCCGCGGGGCTCGAGGGACTCAGTCCGTTCGAGCGCGTTGCCGAGGCCGAGCGCCTGGCCCGCGAGGCGATGACCCAGGAAGACTGACGCCGTCGTGCTCAGGCTGTGAAGGCAACCGACAGGAGCTTCCCCGAGGCAACGAAGAGGACGGCCGCTAGCAGCCGGCGGATCGTCGCGGGCGACAGATGCAGGCTTCCGAGTCTCGAGCCCAGGAAGCCGCCAAGGAGCGCCACCGCGAAGAGCGAGCCCGCGTGCCAGGGCACGCTGCCCCCGCCATGGATGAAGCCCGCGAGGCCACTGATCGAGTTCCCTGCAATGAAGACGATCGAAGCCGCAGCTGCCGTCTTCGGTGTGGCCCAGCCGGCCAGCAGCAGGAGTGGCGTCAGGAAGATGCCTCCTCCCGTTCCCGTCAGCCCTGCAAGCAGCCCCAGCACCGCGCCGGCCACAAGCGCGATCGGAAGCGCGGGAGGACGGGGTGACTTCGCACCTGACGGCGCGGGGAGCACGAGCCGTACGGCCGACATCAGGAGAACGACGCCCAGTACGGCGGCCAGAGGTCCGATCGGCAGCTGGATGCGTCCGCCGACGTAGGCGCAGGGCGGCGCCGCGATCAGGAACGGCCAGGCGAGGGCGC
>JASJDY010000105.1 GCA_030065025.1 Planctomycetota bacterium | reverse complement strand
GGACGCGGCGCCGTCGGCCGATGTAGCGGGAACAACGGCTCCCCCGCCCGTCGTCCAACCCCGGAAGGCCGGCGTGCAGCCGTCGGCCACGCCGGCCGCTCGACCTGCCCCAGAGCCTGCGGCGCAGCCCCCGCAGCCCGCAGGCGGGCTTCCTCCCCCCCAGGTGATCCCCCGAAGATCCACTACCGTAGGCTCCTGATGACGTCGATCCCCCCCACTCACGGAATCCGCGGCGGAGCCCGGTTCCTGTTCACGACCGTCCTGGTCCTGGCTCTCCTGCTCTTCGGCGCCTGGTACGGCTTCCTGCGCGACACCGGCAGCGAGACCGCGGACGTGCCGCTCACGCCGCCGCTCGAGCGGGGTCCGCTGCGGGTGACGGTCAACGAGTCCGGCAACCTCGAGTCCCTCAACGCCAAGAAGATCGTGAATGTGGTCGAGGGACGGACCACCATCGACTTCATCGTCCCGGAGGGCACCGTCCTCACCGAGGAGGACGTCGCGAAGAAGACCGTCCTCGTCCGGCTGAACGCAGCGGCGCTCGAGGAGAAGCGTGAGAAGCAGGAGCTCGATGTCTCCTCTGCTTCGGATCAGCACCTCAACGCCAAGGCCGCGCTGGAGATCCAGCTGCAGCAGAACGACTCGGACCGCCGCAAGGCGGACCTCGACGTCCGCTTCGCCATGCTCGATCTCGAGCGCTACGTCGGCAAGGCGTTCGCCGAGCAGCTGCTCAGCGCCTATCACGCCGTCGTCGATGGGCCGGCCGGCGCTGCACCCGCCGAGGGCGGCGAGGGCCCCGGGGCGGGTCTCGACGGGGCGCGCCTCCAACGACTCATCGGCAGCCTGCTCGAGAGCGACGCGCTCGAGGGCGAGGCGCTGCAGCGCATCCGCACCCTGAAGAGCGACATCCACCTCGCCGACGAGCAGCACCGCCGCGCCGAGGAGAAGCTGCGCAACTCGATCAAGCTCGAGGAGAAGGGCTACGTCAGCCGCCAGGATCTCGAGGCCGACCAGCTG
The DNA here is from genome assembly GCA_030065025.1 of Planctomycetota bacterium. Taxonomy (GTDB): domain Bacteria; phylum Planctomycetota; class PLA2; order PLA2; family JAEUHO01; genus JAHEIK01. The sequence goes on along the minus strand of JASJDY010000105.1, from coordinate 12,854 downwards.
GCCCTCGAGCAGCGAGAGATCGAGCGACAGCGGGCCCGGACGGCCCGCGACCAGTTCGTGCAGTACGACTTCCGCAAGGAGGTCGCCAAGCTGATCTCCGGCGTCGTCGAGGCGGAGGACAGCCGCTCGCGCGTCGAGAAGAAGGCCAAGGCCGCCGAAGCCCAGAAGACGTCGGCCGTCAAGGCCAAGGAGCGGCAGCTGGTGGTCAAGCGGGAGCGGCTCGCGGAGCTCACCGAGCAGTATGCCGCGCTGACCATCCGTGCCACCGTGCCGGGCCTCGTGGTCTACGCCTCGAGCGGCTCGCGTCGCCGCCGCGGCAGCGACGACCGCATCGACATCGGCGCCTCGGTGCGCCAGGGGCAGACCCTCATCCAGATCCCGGATGCCAACAGCCTCGGCGTCATCACGAAGGTCCACGAGAGCGCGATCCGCAACCTGCGCACGGGCCTCGAGGCCACGGTCGAGGTGGAGGCTCTTCCCGGCTCCCGCATCCCGGCCCGCGTATCCAAGGTCAACCGCATGCCGGATGCCGCCTCGTGGTGGGAGAACCCGGATCTGAAGGTCTATCACACCGAGCTGCAGCTGCTCGGCGGCCATCCCACGCTCAAGCCCGGCATGAGTGCCGACGTGGAGATCCTCATCACGACGCTCGATGACGTGCTCTCGGCTCCGGTCCAGGCCGTCACCGGCACGGCCGATCAGCCGGCCGTCTTCGTCTGGAAGGACGGCGAGGTCCAGCGTCGCGACGTCGTGCTCGGACTCGCCTCCGACTACTACGTCGAGATCAAGTCGGGCGTGAAGGCGGGCGACCGCCTGCTGCTCGATCCCCCGCGCGAGGCGCCCGCGAACGAGAACGGCAACGGCAATGGCAATGGGAAGGGGAAGGGCAAGCAGAAGAAGGCGCCTGGCAAGACACCTTCTGCTCCCGCGAACGCGACCGCCGGCAAGGGCCGACCGCCCGCGGCGAGCGGCACGCAGCCGGGCGCCAAGGGAAGCCGTGGCGGGCAGCCCTCCTCGATGCGCGGCAAGCGGCCGCGGAGCAAGGCCGAGCTGGAGAAGATGCGCAAGGCCTGGCGCGAGAAGATGAAGGCGCGCAAGGCCGGGGGCGCCGAAGGCGGCTAGATGACTGCGGTCGCCGAGCTCCAGAGCGCTTCACGCGTCTACCAGATGGGCACCGTCGAGGTGCGCGCACTCGATCACGTGGACCTGGCGTTCACGCAGGGGTCGTACACCGCGATCATGGGCGCATCGGGTTCCGGCAAGAGCACGATGCTCAACATCCTCGGCTGTCTCGACCGGCCGACGGGCGGCCGCTACCTCCTCGGAGGTCGCGACGTCTCCAAGCTCGAGGACGACGAGCTCTCCCGCGAGCGCAATCGCCGACTCGGCTTCGTGTTCCAGGCCTACAACCTGATCCCCCACCTGACCGTGCTCGAGAACATCGAGGTTCCGATGGAGTACGGGGATGTGGCCCAGTCCGAGGCACGGCGCCGGGCAACCGAGCTCGCCGAGCGCATGGGACTCGGCGAGCGACTCGACCACCGGCCCACGGAGCTGTCCGGCGGCCAGCAGCAGCGCGTCGCCATCGCGCGTTCCCTGGCCAACGATCCCACGATCCTGCTCGCCGACGAGCCGACGGGCAACCTGGACTCGAAGACCGGCAAGGAGATCCTCGGACTGCTCGACGAGCTCAACGCTTCGGGTCGCACGCTCGTCGTCGTCACGCACGACCCGAAGGTCGCCGCGCGGGCGCACCGCACCGTAGTGATGCACGACGGCCGCATCCGACGCATCGAGGAGCGCCCGTGACGATCCGGCGGCTGGTCACCCTGGCGTGGAAGAGCCTCTGGCTCCACCGGCTGCGCTCGCTGCTGACGGTGCTCGGCATCATCTGCGGCGTCGGCTCGGTCGTGACGATGCTCGCCATCGGCGAGGGCGCCAGCCAGGAGGCCCAGGAGCAGATCCGGCGCCTGGGCAGCCGCAACATCCTGCTGTCCAGCATCAAGCCGCCCCAGAAGGAGGATGCCGGTCAGCAGAGCCAGCGCGTCTCGGCGTATGGGCTCCTCCGCAAGGATCTCGAGGGCATCCTCTCGACCGTGCCCGAGATCGCGCGCGCCGTGCCGCGGCGTGACATCCCGCTGGAGGCGCGCGTGGGCGGCCGCAAGGTGACGACCCGGCTGATGGGCACCGAGGCCGCGTACGCCGAGGTGGCCAACCTGCGCATCGCGCTCGGCCGCTTCATCACCGCGGCCGAAGGCCACAACCGCCGCGCCGTGTGTGTGCTGGGTGACTCCATCGCAAGGCGGCTCTACGGCAACGTCAACCCGATCGGGCAGCACGTCAAGGCCGGCAGCCACTACTACACCGTCGTCGGTGTGCTCGCGCCGCGCGGCGAAGGCACGGGCGGCACCGCCGGGCAGGGCGGCGAGTCCGACATGGCCATCTTCGTGCCGCTCGAGACGATGCGCGAGCGCAACAGCGACACGACCACCACCCGCACCACGGGTTCGTTCTCGCGCGAGAACATCGAGCTGCACCGCATCACGGTCGAAGCCGCCAACGGCGACGAGGAGACCATCGACCGCGTCGCCTCGGCCTTGCGCGCGTTCATCAACCTGCGCCACGAGAAGAAGGGCGACGTCCGCATCACGGTGCCTCAGGAGCTCATCCGCCAAGCCAAGGAGAGCAAGCGCATCTTCACGATCGTGCTCGCCTGCATCGCCGCCATCTCGCTGCTCGTGGGCGGCATCGGCATCATGAACATCATGCTCGCCACCGTGCTCGAGCGGACGCGCGAGATCGGCGTGCGCCGCGCCCTCGGCGCGCGCCGCAGCCACATCGTGCGGCAGTTCCTCGCAGAGACGGTGCTGCTCGCCGTGGGCGGTGGCGCGATCGGGCTGGGTCTGGGCATCGCGATCCCGGCCGTGGTCACCTACTTCGCGGGCATGAAGACCGTCGTGACGCCGTTCTCGTTGGTTCTCGCGTTCGGCATCTCGGCGCTGGTCGGCCTGGTCTTCGGGCTGTACCCGGCAGCACGCGCGGCGGACCTGGACCCGGTCGAGGCGCTCCGGCGGGAATGACGGGCGCTCGCGCCGCCCGTTACGGCGCCCGCAGCACCCGCACCCGCGCCCGCGGCGGGTTGGCCTCGTTGCCCATCGCCATCGGGATCGCGTCCATGCGGATCACGTAGGGCCCCGCCCGCGCCAGTTCCACACGCGTCGACGGCAGGCCGGTGCGCGGCACGACGAACGTGTGCTCCGGCTCCTTGTCGACCTCGTAGACCGGCTGCGGCCTGAGTGCGAGGTACAGCGGTGCGATGTCGATGCGGCCGTCCTGCGAGCAGTGATCCGGCATCTCGACCACGATCATCACAGGACCGGGGCTCTCCGTCGTGAACGTCCAGCTCGCTCCCTCCGAGCGCAGCTCGAGCTCGGCGTCGAGCAGCTTCCGCGGCGTCCACGACGCCCAGGGCTCGCTGCGCAGGACCACGATCAGTGCGCCGAGCATGCAGACGACGCCGAGCAGCGCGAGGATCTGGACCATTCGTGTCCGCATGCGACTCCCTTCGCCGCCGGTCGAACGGCTCACTCCGTGCGCGTAATCCGCAGCAGCAGCAGGTCCCGCGTCGTGGGGCCACGACCGAGGATCGAGCGGTCGAAGCGGAACGTGAGCACAGGGCGGCGGTCGAGCTCCTCGATCGTGGCACCCCGCAGCTCGTTCTTGAGCCCGGTACGCGGCGCGCCCAGCTGCTTCGCGGGCGCGTCGTAGCGGTGCTCCGGCACGAGCACGAAGGCGACGCGACGCTCGCCCATGTGCTCGAGGAGCTCCTCCGCGCTTCGCGCGACCGACGTCGCGCGGCCGAGATAGAAGTTCATGCTGTGGATCGCGACGCGGTAGATGATCACCGGCTCGGGCTTCACCGGGTCCTGATCCGCGGCGACGCGGGCCGCGAAGGCAGGTACGGGGCGGAAGCGTGCCAGCGCCGGGAAGCTGAGCGCCACGGCCGACTGGGTGCACAGCAGGAGTGCGAGGCCCCCCGCAGCGATCCACCGCCCTCGTCCACGCCAGCCGGCGATCAGGAACGGGATCGCGAACGCCGCCAGCATGCCCGTGGGGATCCAGATCTCGGGCTCCAGCCGCGGCTCGTTTCCGGCGAGCAGATAGAGCATCAGCGCGCCGCCGACGCAGCCCACGAACGCGCCGATCCCCGCCACGCGCATCCCGGCGCGGTGCGTGGCGTGCCAGATCCGCTCCAGCAGCGGCGCCATCGCGACGGCCATCAACGGGTAGATGGGCATCAGGTAGACGTTGCGCTTGCCCGCCGAGAGCATGAAGAAGAAGACCGTCCACAGGATGGTCGTCCAGGGCAGCAGCGCGATCACGCGCCGATCGCGTGCGCGCCACGCGAACCACGCACAGATGGGCAGGATCGTGATCCACGGCTGCGCGTCGCCCGCCATGACGCGCAGATAGAAGAACCAGCTGCGATCACCGATGGCGCCGAGCATGCGGCCGAAGGTGTAGTGGCCGAAGTGCTGGCCGAGGAAGCCCAGATCCTGATAGCGGATCGCCATGTAGACGAACCACGGGCAGCCCAGCAGGATCACGAAGGCCAGGGAACGCCAGGGGCGCAGCTCGGCCCAGCCGCCGCGCGGGCGCCCGAGCAACCACGCGAACAGCAGCGCACCGCCGTAGATCACGAGGATGACCGGCCCCTTCGCGAGCCAGCCGAGGCCGACGAGCACGTTGGCCCACCGGAGCCTGGAGCGGGACACCTCGCCGCCGACACTTGGCACGGCCAGCGCGAAGGCCCACGTGAGCAGCGCGACCATGTACACGTCGCCGGAGAGCTGGCGCGAGAACAGCCAGAACTTGGGCGTCGCCGCGAGGACGATCGCGGCCCACAGCCCCATGCGGCGTCCGCCCAGCGAACAGCCGAGACGGAACGTGGCGAGGATCGTCAGCGCGGCGGCCAGCGCCATGGGCAGCCGCTGGGCGAACTCGTTTGATCCGAGCACCGCGTAGAAGGGAACGGTGATCCAGGTGGAGAGCGGCGGATGCGCGAAGTAGGGCCGCCCGTTCCAGGTGGGCGCGAGGAAGTCGCCCTCCTCCCACTCGAGCACCTCCTTGGGCGGCTGGGCGTAGAGGGGCTCGTTGGCGTCCCAGAGCGGGGGCGTGCCGAGGTTGAGGAAGTACGGCACCAGCGCGAGGGCGATGAGCAGCGCCGTGATGCCCTTCGAGGGCCGTGACTCGTCGGACGTCAAGACCTGCACGGCGCCTCGGACCCTCGCTGCTTCCCGGGGCGAGAGTCTACCGGTCGGATCTCGCTCCCGCTCCCGCTCGCGCTCGCGAAACGTCGAAGTTCCGGATTCCGTGCGTGGGTCGAGCGCGTGTGAGAGCGCGAGCGCGAGGCAATCGCTCTCAGTCAGCCTGCGCCCGCCACCTACTCCCCGGATTCCGCAGCACGTACGGGCCCATCCGCATCACCGGCAGGCCGCTCTGGACGAAGGCGCGCACCGCCTCGTCCGGCGTGTTCACGATCGGCTCCTCGTGCAGGTTGAACGAGGTGTTGATCACCGCCGGCCGGCCCGTCCGCTCGGCCAGCCGCCCCACGAGGGCGTGGAGGGCGAGATCTTCATCTGCGCGGACAGTCTGTGGCCGGGCCGTCCCGTCGACGTGCACGGCGGCGGGGCACCTCTCGGCGAAGTCCGGCGTGGCCGGCAGCGCGACCGTCATGTAGCGCGTCGCGGCCTCGGCCACCCCGTAGTGCTCGAAGGCCCCCGCCCCGTCCTCGTGCCGCAGCAGCGGTGCGAAGGGCATGAACTCCTCGCGGCGCAGCGCCTCGTTGAGCGGATCCGTGATGCCGGGATCGTCCACGGGCGCGAGCACGCTGCGGTGCCCAAGGGCCCGCGGGCCGAACTCCATCGGTCCCTCGTAGCGCACGGCCGGCTGCCCCGCGGCCACCGCGTCGACCAGGGCGCCGTCCGGATCCTCGGATCGCTCACACGGTAGGCCGGCGCCCTGGGCGGCGGCGTCGAGCTCCGCGTCTGTCGGCTCCGGCCCGAGCAACGCCGTACCCAGGGGCTGTGCGGGCGCGTCGTGCACGTGCAGCGCCGCGCCGGCCGCGAGTCCGCCATCGCCCATGTGCGGGAACACGTGCAGGCGCTCGATCTCCGGCAGGGCGGCGAGCTCGCCGTTCACGCACACGTTGGCGAAGACGCCGCCCGCCAACGCCAGGCGCGTCGTGTCCTGCTCCCGGAGCCACGCCTGGATCGCCGGCACGAGCACGCTGACGGTGCCCGCCTGCACCCAAGCCGCCACATCCTCGCGGCGGTGTCCCTCGAGGACGCGCAGGGCCTTCATCGCCTTCAGCCCCCACGCGCCGTCGTACTGCAGGTGCCCGTCCGTCCAGTGGAAGGGGAAGCGCATGGGGATCGCGGCGGGATCGCCCCGCGCCGAGAGACCGAGCACCTTGCCCTCGTGCCGGCCGGGGCGGAACCCCAGCCGCTTCGTCACGTACGAGTAGAAGGCGCCCACGCTCTGCTTCACGCCGATCTCGTGGATCAGGCGCAGCGGCTGTCCGGGCTCCGCCACGTGCACAGTGAGGCTGCGGCCGTCGCCGTGCGCATCGGCGGTCACGACGAGCCACCGGCCGTCTCCGGAGGTGCGCCACGCGCTCTCGGCGTGCGCAAGGTGGTGATCCACGAAGTGCAGCGGCAGCTCACGGAGCGGGGAGGGCAGCCCGCGCCGGACGACGGGCTTCGCCAGCCGTCCCTCGGCCTTGCCCAGGCCGCGGTCGGAGCGCCCGCGGGTCAGCGACAGGCGGTAGCGCACGAGGTCGCCGAGCCGGTCGACGGGGTGCCACGGGCGGTCGAAGCAGATGCCCAGCGACGGTCCGTAGAGGCGCTGCAGCGGGCGCACCACGCGCGTGGCGAGAGTCGGCGTGGCCTTGCCCCCCACCGCGATCGCGTCGATGTCCTCGTACCCCATGCCGGCCGTGGCGAGCACGGCCTCGACGCTCTGGCGCGGCATGCCGCCCTGCAGCTTGACCCGCGTGAAGCGCTCCTCGTTCGCGGCGGCGATGATGCGTCCGTCGGCGACGAGCGCCGCGCCCGCGTCGTGGAGACCGTCCACGATGCCCAGGACGACGGAGGGACGGGCCAACGCTACTCCCTGAGCGTCCCGGCGGGCACGTGGCTCGGCTGGGGCGTGGTCGGCAGCGGCAGCTCGCGGCGGCTGCGGCGATGACGCCAGCGCACACCGGCCAGCTCGCGCAGCGCACCCCAGACGTCGCGGCGCAGCCGTACCGCGGAGACCTCGCCGTCATACCAGCGCACGGGCATCTGGCGCACGTCGCAGCCTGCCCGCTCGGCGAGGAAGAGGATCTCGGCGTCGAAGCCCCAGCGCGGCGCGTGCGCGCGGGCGAAGAGCTCGCGGGCCACGTCACGACGGAACGCCTTGAAGCCGCAGGTCACGTCGGCCACACGCAAGCCCAGCCAGAAGCGCGCCATGCGGCGGTACACGCGACCGAGCCAGCGCCGCGGCCAGCGCTGGCGACGCTCGATGCTGGCGCCGGGAATGTTCCGGCACCCGACGACGACGTCCGCGCCCTGGTCGCGGAGCTCCAGCGCACGCTCGACGTGGCTGAGGTCGACCGCGAGGTCGGCGTCGAGGAACAGCACGGTCTCCCCGCGCGCGTGGGCCACGCCCGCCTGAAGGGCGCCGCCCTTGCCGACGTTGGCGTCCAGCGCGAGGACACGGCCGCCCGGCAGCTGCCGGGAGACGCGCTCGAGGCGCGCCCGTGTGTCGTCCGTGCTGCCGTCGTCGACGAACAGGAACTCGAGCGCGAGCCCCGGATGACGTGCGGCCCAGGCGGCCGCCGCAGCCGCGAAGCGGTCCACGTGTGCCCCCTCGTTGAAGCAGGGCACCAGCAGGGTCAGGGCGGGCGCGGGTCCGGTCATCGCGCTACAGGAAACGGGAGGCGGGCCCGAGATGCCAGGGATTTGCGGTTCATCGGCCCTCCTCCGCCTTCTGAGGCCGGTTCCGGAGGAGAAAGAGGTCGGTCCGTCCGCCTCCGCCGAAGGGTCCGGCCACGATCTCGCCGCCCAGGTGCTGGATCTCCCCCCACCGGCAGATGACGAGCACCTCGCGGTCGCTCGCCCAGAGGGCCTCGAACTGGGCTCCCGTGAGGAGACCGCCCCTCGTGTCCTCGAGCCCGAACGGCTCTGGCGTCAGCGCGGCGCCGCCAGCCGCCTCCCAAGCACGCCGCGCGTAGGGGTTCACGATCTCCCGTTGGGCCCAGTCGTCCGGCGTTCCGCCCGCGATCCACAGGCGCGGCCCCCCGTAGAACTCGTTGCCCTGGGGATAGCGCTTGAGGCTGACCTGGACCGCGTCCGTGGGCAGTTGGTTGATCAGGGCCGTCGCGAGGCGGTGCGACGACCCGATGCCGTCGATGCGTGAGAGTCCCAGATCCATGCACCACCAGCCGCACGCTGCGGCCAGGACGAGGGCCGGTGCCCGCAGGGCATCCTGGCGCAGCCACATCCACACGGCGACGCCGGCGAGCATCAGCACGCCCGCCGCCATCAGCCAGGGTCCCGCCGGTCCGAAGCGCTCGACCTCGAGGTCGGATGGCAGCCGCCCCGTGGCAAACGGGAACAGCAGCCCGCCCGCCACCAGCGCGCCGGCGACGATCAGCCCCAGTCCCGCCAGGAACGCGAGGGCGCACGGCTGCCAACTGCGCGTCCACACGAGGCCGTGAAGTCGTGCCCCGATGAGCACGAAGAGCGGCGCGGCCGCGGGCAGCAGGTAGTTCAGCAGCTTCCGCGTGGAGATGCTGTAGAGCAGGAACGCCGCCAGGAACCAGGCCCAGGCGATGCGCCCGGCACGCACCCGCCGCTCGCCGACGTCCAGCTGCCCCGGCAGCGCGGCGTCCCACGAGCAGGGGCCCCACGGGCTGCAGGCGAAGAAGCCCAGCAGGGGCCGGCCGAAGCGTCCGCCTCGCGTGATGCGCTCGTAGCCCCCCCACCCCAGCGGAGTCCAGGGCGCGAGGTAGAGGATCACGATCGGGACGTAGAACCAGAAGGGGTTGAACGATCGGTGATCGCCGGTGCTGAAGCGGCCGAAGTGCTCGTACGTGATGAAGTGGGCGATCCAGCCCGGCTGGGCCCGCTCCACGAGCACGTACCAGGGCGCGGCGACGAGCACCGCGACGGCCCAGGCCCACGGCGAGAAGAGCAAGCGCAGCGCAGAGCGCCAGGGCACCCCGGCGATCACCCAGCCCACGGCCACGAGGGTCGGCACGACGGCAACGAGGGGGCCCTTGATCAACAGCCCGCAGCCGACGGCCAGGCCGAGCAGGAGCTGCGGTCCGCGGCCGCCGCGCGTCAGGCCGAGCCATCCGGCGTAGAGCGCCGTCGCAACCGCGGCGGCGAGTGGCATGTCCATCTGGGGGCCTACGCGTGAGCCGACGATGCCCGCCATGCTCGTCATCGCGAGCAGCGCCGCCCACCAGGCCTTGCCGAGACTGCCGGTCCACGTGCTTGCCAGCAGGAAGATCATCAGGACCCAGATGGCGCCGGCCAGGAGCGTGGGCAGACGCGCGAACAGCTCGGTCCGACCGAAGAGCGCGGTCGGCACGGCCTGCACCCAGTAGACGAGCGGCGGCTTGTCCATGAACGGCATGCCGTTGAGGTGCGGCACCACCCAGTCGCCGCTCGCTGCCATGTTGGCGGCCACGCTCGCGTAGCGGCCTTCGTCGGCGTCGAACAGGTCACGCTCCCACGCGAAGAGCGCGAGCACGACGAAGGCGAGCACGAACACGGACGGGGCCTGGGCCCGCTGCCACCGCCGCTCCTGTGCTGCCCCCAGCCGATCCATGGCGCAGACGGTACCGGAAGCGCGCGCCGTCCCCACGACGGAACCCGTGGCGGGACGCGGACGTCCAGGGCTTCGCGGGTACGATCGCCCGCTTGCCCGGAGGAAGGAGTCCCTCGTGGCCCGTGGCTATTCCCCCAACGACATCGAGACACGCTGGCAGGAGCGCTGGGAGGTGGAAGGTGCCTTCCGCGTCGACGACGACGATCCGCGCCCCAAGAAGTACGTCCTGGACATGTTCCCCTATCCCTCCGGGGACGGGCTGCACCTCGGCCACGTGGAGAACTACACGATCTCGGACGTGCTCGCGCGCTACGCGCGGCAGCGCGGCTTCAACGTGCTGCACCCGAGCGGCTGGGACGCCTTTGGCCTGCCTGCCGAGCAGTTCGCGATCGACAACCAGGTGCATCCGCGTGACGCGGTGGCGCGCAACGTCGGCGTGTTCAAGGCGCAGATGCAGCGCATGGGCTGGTCGTACGACTGGGCGCGCGAGATCAACACCACCGATCCGGACTACTACAAGTGGACGCAGTGGATCTTCCTGAAGCTGTACGAGCGCGACCTGGCGTTCGTGGCCGAGGTCCCCGTCAACTGGTGCGAGGCCCTGGGCACCGTCCTGGCCAACGAAGAGGTCATCGACGGCAAGAGCGAGCGCGGCGGCCACCCGGTCGTACGCAAGCCGATGCGCCAGTGGCTGCTGAAGATCACCGAGTACGCCGACCGGCTGCTCGAGGATCTCGAGGACCTGGACTGGCCCGAGCACCTGAAGCAGATGCAGCGCGAGTGGATCGGCCGCTCCGAGGGCGCGGACGTTGTCTTCACGATCGGCGACGAGCACGAGTTCACCGTGTTCACAACCCGTCCGGACACGCTGTTCGGTGCGACCTTCTGCGTCTTGGCTCCGGAGCACGAGCTGGTCGCGAAGATCACCACCGACGAGCAGCGCGCCGCCGTCGAGGCGTACGTCGAGGAGACCTCGCGGCGCTCCGAGCGCGAGCGCATGGCCGACGTCAAGACCAAGTCGGGCGTGTTCACGGGCGCGTATGCGACGAACCCCGTCAACGGCGGCCAGGTCCCGATCTGGATCGCGGACTACGTCCTGCTGGGCTACGGCACGGGCGCGATCATGGCCGTCCCGGGCGGCGACCAGCGCGACTGGGAGTTCGCCAAGGCGTTCGACCTGCCGATCATCCGCACCGTCGAGCCTCCGGAGGGCTTCGACGGCGAGGCCTGGGAGGGCGAGGGCCCCGCGATCAACAGCGAGTTCCTGAACGGTCTCAACGTCGCCGACGCCAAGGCGAAGATGATCGGCTGGCTCGAGGAGCAGGGCGTAGGCACCGCCCGGGTGACCTACCGCCTGCGCGACTGGCTGTTCTCGCGTCAGCGCTACTGGGGCGAGCCCTTCCCGATCCTGCACCGCGATGACGGCGCCACGGTGCCGCTGTCGGCGGACAGCCTGCCCGTCGAGCTGCCGGACGTCGACAGCTACAAGCCGACCGGTACGGGTGAGAGCCCGCTGGCGGCTGTCGAGGAGTGGGTGCGGACGACGGATCCGTCCGACGGCGCGCCTGCGCTGCGCGAGACCAACACGATGCCCCAGTGGGCCGGCTCGTGCTGGTACTACCTGCGCTTCGCCGATCCGCACAACACCGAGGCCTTCTGCTCCAAGGAGCGGGACCAGGCCTGGCTGCCCGTGGACGTCTACGTCGGCGGCGTCGAGCACGCCGTGCTGCACCTGCTGTACGCCCGGTTCTGGCACAAGGTGCTGTACGACCTGGACCTGGTGCACACGAAGGAGCCGTTCCAGCGCCTGGTGAACCAGGGCATGATCCTGTGTCCCAGCTACCGCGCGAGCGAGAACGCGCCCTACCTGCGCATCGACGAGGTCGAGATCCGCGACGGCGCGCCGTTCGTCAAGGCGACCGGCGAGCCCGCGTACTCCGTCGTCGAGAAGATGAGCAAGTCCAAGAAGAACGTCATCAACCCGGACGACATCGTCCAGGAGTACGGCGCGGACACGCTGCGGCTCTACATGCTGTTCATGGGGCCGCCCGACGCCGACAAGCTGTGGGACCGCTCCGGCATCCAGGGCGTCTACCGCTTCCTGAACAAGGCCTGGCGCATGATCGTCGGCGACGATCGGCGCGAGCCGAAGCCCCGAACGACCGACCCGGCCGAGGGCGAGGCGCGCCATGCGCTACACACCGCCATCCACGGCGTCACCCAGGACATGGACGCGCTGGGCTACAACACGGCCATCAGCAAGCTGATGGTGCTGCTGAACGCCATGGGCGATCAGGACAGCGTGCCGGAGGAGATGGTCGACGCGTTCCTGCGCATGCTGAGTCCGTTCGCGCCGCACATCGCCGAGGAGCTGTGGCACGCGGCGGGTCGCGAGGGCTTCGTGTCACTCGCGGACTGGCCGACGCACGACGAGTCCGCCCTGAAGACCGACACGGAGGAGTACGCCGTCCAGGTCAACGGCAAGGTGCGCGGGAAGCTCGTCATCGCCGCCGACAGCGACGACGCGGCCATCCTGGCGGCCGCCAAGGCGCTGGAGAACGTCGCCCGCCACGTCGAGGGCAAGAACCTCGTCAAGGAGATGGTCGTTCGAGGCCGCCTCGTCGTGCTGGTCGCGAAGTGACCCCTCGGGGCGGCCGCAGGGCAGCCAACCGGTCGGCCGACGGCCTCCCTCAGGCTGCCCCTACTTGTCTGCCGCGAGCTCGGTCTCGTCGGGTGTGACGCAGAGGCCGTGGAGCGCCCCCTCGTGGCCCTGCGCGCGCGGTCGGAACGCCGCCGCCTGACCGCGGGCCCACATCCAGAGGCCGCCCTTGGCGTCCCCGGCGAAGATCCAGAGACCGTCCGCGCTCGTCGTGACGCACGTCAGCACGCCCGCGGCCGGCGCCGAGTGCGTGCGTGCGACCTTCATGTCCTTCGTGGTGATCGCAAGCACCCCGTTCTCGGTGGTCGCATACAAC
>JASJDY010000104.1 GCA_030065025.1 Planctomycetota bacterium | reverse complement strand
AGAGCCGCTGTAGGGGCGGCCGGAGCCCTGAGCGAGCGCAGCGAGTCGAAGGGCGAACGCCCGCCCGCAACGAACCAGGGAGGAACCGCCAAGAACGCCAAGGAAGAAGAAGGAACCGCAGAGGACGCAGAGACCGCAGAGGTCTCGAATCAGAATGGACCACGGAGGCACGGAGGCGCGGAGACCAGAGCCCGTGACTGAGACGAGCCGCTGTAGGGGCGGCCGGAGTGCGGCGGCGCAGCCGTCGCGCGAACGCCCGCCCGGAACAAACCACAGAGGACACAGAGAACACAGAGCGCGACCTGTGGCCGAGACGCGACGACGTCTAGTCGCCCGCCCTCCGGCATCAAGCGTCAAGAAGGCTCAGAAGCAGAAGAGGCGCACGCACCCCCGCTTCAGAATGGGGGGCCTGGGGGGTCGATGACCCCCCAGAAGAAGCTGCCCCCTACAGGGGTCACCCATCCACACGAAAAAACCCCGCGGCGCAATGCGCCGCGGGGCTTCGTGTGGATGGTGACCCCTACGGGACTCGAACCCGTGTTTCAGCCTTGAGAGGGCCGTGTCCTAGACCGCTAGACGAAGGGGCCAGATTGAGTTGTGGCTGAGGAGGTAGGACTCGAACCTACGACTTCCTGATCCAGAGTCAGGCGTTCTACCAGCTGAACTACTCCTCAAAGAGCGTCGCCCGGCCAGGGGCCGAGCGAACGCGACACATTACCGGAGCCCCCAGGTCGGTCAAGGAACCCGCACCCCTACGGCAACGCGGGAAGCGGGTCGCCCTTCAGCACCCCCCGGCCACTCGGCGCCAGCGCCACGAGGTGGACCGTGCGGCCGCCCCCGGCCAGCTTGTGGGGCACGAGGCGCAGCAGCCCGGCGTCGTACGCTGTCCGTAGCCAGCGCTCCGCGCCCTTGACGCCCAGGTGGCTCAGCCGGCCGTAGGTGTCCCCGCGCGACAGCGGCCCCGAGGCGATGCCCTCGGCCCGGGAGCCGGCCAGATGGCCTGCCAGCTTGCGGAAGCCGTAGCGCTTGTCGTAGGCGCGGACCGCCTCCAGGACCACGCGGACCGTCTCGCGCGTGCGCTCGTCCGGAGGCTCCGCAGCGGCGGCGTGCGCATGGCCTGCGCAGCGATCGCAGACCCCGCACGAGGCGCCGTCCGCCACGCCGAAGCAGGCCAGCAGGTAGCGCACGCGGCATCCCGGCGAGGCGGTGAAGCCGACCATCTCGTCGAGGCGGTCCTCCTCGCGGCGGCGCTTGGCCTCGAGCAGCTCGAAGTCCACGTGGGCCAGCGCGTCCTCGGCGAGCCCGCCCTTCAGCTCGGTAGCCCGGCCGCGGAACGGCGGCACGTACTCGATGCGCGCGAGGTCGTGCAGGCGGGTGAGGCCCCGGCGGATCGTCTCGGGCGTGACGCCACGGGCCTCGGCGAGCGCGACCACGTCGAGGCCGCTCGCCCGGTTCACGCCGAAGCGCTCGATGAGGTGGGCAAAGAGGCGACCGAGCCCGGGCGGCAGCGGCTGCTCGGTGAAGAGGTCGCCCGCCGACGGCAGCACCGTGACCTGGGCGAGGTTCTCCTTGCGCCCGCCGCGCCGCACGAGCGAGGCGCGATCGAGCACCGCGAGCGCGCTGCCGACGGCGCGCCCGGTGGCCTGCACGTGCATGCGTGCGGCGATGTCGTCGGCCGTGAGCTCGAGGCGGCCCTCCCCCATCGAGCGCAGCACGCGGAACACCTCCGTCACGACCTCCCGCGACGGGTTGGCCGACTCGAGGAAGAAGCGCTGGATGTGGAGGTCGGCCGGGTTGAAGAGGAGCACGCACCGGGCGGGCTCGCCGTCGCGTCCGGCGCGGCCGGTCTCCTGCACGTAGGCCTCGACGCTGCGCGGGATGTCGTAGTGAACGACACAGCGGATGTCGGGGCGGTCGACGCCCATGCCGAACGCGTTCGTCGCGACCATGAGCTGGGCCTCGCCGCTCAGGAACGCCTCCTGCGACCGCGCGCGCTCCCCGTCGTCGAGACCGGCGTGGTAGCGCAAAGCGGGGTGCTTCTCCGCGCGCAGCCAGCCGTGCACGCGGTCGACCTCCTTGCGGGTCGCGCAGTAGACGAGCGTGGCCCCGCCGTCGGCGAGCAGGCCGCGCAGCACGGCGTCCTTGGCCTCGCGGCCGCGGGCGCGCACGACCTCGTAGGCGAGGTTGGCCCGCACGATGCCCCGCACGAAGCGCGCCGGCTCACGCAGGTTCAGCTGCTCGACGACGTCGTCCTGGACCTCCGGTGGCGCGGTGGCCGTGAGCGCGAGCACCTGCGGGCTCTCCAGCGCCTCGAGCGCTGCGCCGAGGCGCCGGTAGTCCGGCCGGAAGTCGTGTCCCCACTGGCTGATGCAGTGGGCTTCGTCGATCGCAACGAGCGAGACGCCTGCGCCGAGGATGCGGCGCCGGAAGCGTGCGTTGCGGAAGCGCTCCGGCGCCACGAAGAGCAGCTTCAGGTCACCGCGGGCGGCGTCGTCGAGCGCCTGGTCCTGCTCCTCGAGCGGCACCATGCTGTGGATCTCGGCCGCCGGAACGCCGTGTCGCCTGAGCGACTCGACCTGGTCCTGCATCAACGAGATGAGCGGGCTGACGACGAGCGTCACGCCCTCGCGCAGGACGGCAGGCAGCTGGTAGCAGAGGCTCTTGCCGGCGCCGGTCGGCATGACGCAGAGGACGTCGCGCCCCTCGAGGACGGCGGCGACGACCTCCTCCTGGCCTTCCCGGAAGGCGTCGAAGCCGAAGGTCTCCCGCAGGACCGTGTACGCCTCCTCCGGCGCGGCGGCAGCGGGATCTTCAGGCTGGGGATTCGGCGAGATCACGATCGCGCAGCCTAGCGGCGCCAGACGACGCTCCAGTGTCTCGTAGGGGCGGCCGGAGCCCTGAGCGAGCGAAGCGAGTCGAAGGGCGAACGCCCGCCCTAATCAGCCGCGCTCTCACCCTCGACGATCGGATCCCAGACGACGGCGCCGCCGGGCGTGAAGTAGAGGAACAGCATCGTGCCGCCCTCGACCGTGGGGATGTGGTGGGAGCCGGGGGCGAAGACGACCCAGCCGGGCTCGTGACCGTCGAAGCGCGGCTCGCCCTCGAGCGGGAAGCACATGTTGAGCTCGCCACGGGTGTGCGTGTGGCCGCGACCGGCGGCGTTTGCCATCACCACCGCGTCCACCGCGTAGCCGCCCATGTCCTTGTCGAGACGCCCGAAGCGGACGTGCGGCCCGGCGTCGTGCGGCGCGAGCCAGCCGTCGTCGAGGCCCTGCCGGCAGAGCTCGAAGATCTGCGTGACCTCGGGACCGTCGAACGGATGGTCCTGGGTGAGGTGGGCCATCGCGTCCTGCGGCGCGGCGGGGTCCACGGAGTCGAGTGCCACGACGAGTCTGCGCAGGCGCGCCTCGAGGTCCTCGCGGGCGGCCGGCTTGTCCTTGCTCTCACTCATCTCGGTTCTCCTCGCGTTCGATCAGGACCGCGCGCACGGGACTCCCGTCGGCACCCTCGAGCCGCAGCGGGAGCGCCACGAGCTCGTAGCGGCCCGGCTCCACGTCCGACAGGTCGATGCCTTCCAGGATCGCGATGCCGTGCTGGTTGAGCCGGCGGTGGGCCGGCAGCTCCTTGGACTCGAACGCGTCCATCGAATCGGTATCCACGCCGAGCAGCTGCACGCCGCGTTCCGCCAGCCAGTCGGCCAGCTCCGGCGTCGCGTGGGCCATGTGTTCGTCGAAGGCGTCGGGGCGCCGCGCGTACGAGCGCAGCAGGACGCGCCCGTGTGCGCGCGCCTCCTCATCCAGCTCGGGCGGCAGATCCTCGGGCCGGATGCCGCGCTCGGAAGGTCGGACATCGGCGACCACGCAGGGCCCGACGTACTTCTCCAGCGGCACGGAGGCCGCGTCGGCGCCCTCGTCGTCGAAGTGCAGCGGTGCGTCGACGTGCGAGCCCGTGTGCACGCTCATCTCGATGCGACCGACATTGACGGACGAGCCTTCAGCGATGCGCGCGACGAAGCTGAAGTCGAAGGCCGTGTCGCCTGGCCACACGGGAATGCCGGCGCGGACGGGGCGGCTGATGTCGTGGATGCGGGCCACGTCTACGACACGGTCTCGCGGTGGCCGGCGAAGCGCTCCCACGCGCCGGTCGCGAGGATGTCGCGGATCTCGTCGATGGCCCGGTCGCACTCCTCGTCGGAGTTGTAGAAGTGCGGCGAGATGCGGATGCCGGCGCCGGGCCGGTAGTCGACGATCACCTCGCGGCGCAGCAGCTCGTGCTTGACCTCGTAGGCGTGCGGCATGTCGACGGCCACGGTGCCGCCGCGGCGCTCGGGATCCATCGGCGCGTTCACGGTCCAGCCCTCGGCGAGAGCCGCGTCCACGATGCGCTGCGTCTGGCGCACGCTCTTCTCACGGACGGCGAGGACGTCGGCCTCGTAGACCAGGCGCGGGCCTTCGCGACCGGCGTAGAGCGCGGGCACGTTGGGCGTGCCGTTCTGGAAACGGTACGCGCCGTCGGTGAACTGGATCGGCGCGGACGCGAAGTCGAACGGTGCGGGATGGGCCATCCAGCCCGTGAGCTTGGGCTCGAGCACGTCGAGGAGGTCCGGTCGCACATAGAGGAACGCGCCGCCGGGTCCGCCGCAGAGCCACTTGAGCACGCCGCCGATGAGGAACGCGCAGTCGAGGTCCGCGACGTCGACGGGCACGGTGCCGACGGACTGGTAGGCGTCGAGGACGACGTGCGCGCCGACCTCGGCCGCACGCTCGCAGATCGCCTTCGCGTCCTGGATGTACGCGCTGCGGAAGAGCACGTGGCTGATCGGTACGAGCAGGGTGCGCTCGTCGATCGCTTCGACCAGGAGCTCCGTCGGCACCGAGATGCCGTCGGGCGAGGGCACGACCTCGATCTCGGCTCCGAGGGCCCGCGCATAGCCGTCGTAGAGGTACTGCACGGACGGGAAGTTCATGTCCGTGTAGACGACCTTGTTGCGCTCGCCGGACCAGTCGAAGCACGAGACGACGATCGCCTCGGCGAGGGTCACGTTCTGGTGCATCGAGACCGTGCCGGGCGCGGCGCTGAAGAGCCTGCCGATCTCGTCGCCGATGAGGCCCGACATCTCCCACCACGCCTCGGCCCAGGCGCGGACGCCGCGCTCCGTCCAGATGTCGGCGTACTCCTCGAGGGCGCTGCGCGCCTGCACGGGCATGGCGCCGAGGGAGTTCGAGATGAGGTACGTGCACTTCTCGAGCGTCGGGAAGTGCTGCCGGAAGCTGAGCAGCGGGTCGTCCACGGGGGTTCCAGGTCCTTGGTTCGGGGGCGGAAAGCATACCTGCCCCGCAACCTCCGGCGCGGGCGGGCGTTAGCATGACCGTGTCCATGCCTGTTTTCCCCCTTCGTCCGCGCTTCCGCTGCCTGCCGGCGACCGCGATCCTCCTCGCCCTCCTCTTCGCGGCGCCGCCCGAGGCCCTGGCCAAGGACGATCCCGCGGCCAAGAAGCCGGCCTTGAAGGAGGCCGGCCGCAAGAACGCGATCAAGGGCCTGCGCTCGAAGGTCCGCAAGGCCTCGCGCAGCCCCTACGCGATGAAGAAGAAGCCCGAGGTGCTGAAGCACCTGGAGGCGCTGGCCGCGCTGGGCGGCAAGGAGGCCGGGCGGGCGGCCATGGAGGCCGTGCGCCATCCGGACGCCGAGGTGCGCGACCGCGCGTTCGACCTGATCGAGCGTGAGCACGACAAGTCCTTCACGAAGCCGCTGGCGGCGATGCTCGAGGACAAGGCGTTCCGCCGGGACTTCGACGCGCGCCGGCGAATCGCCCACGCGCTGGCGGTGGTGGCCGATCCGGACGCGGTGGAGCCCTTGGCGAGCCTGATCCGCTTCGACGAGGACTCGGAGGTCGTGGCGGAGGCGGCGGATGCCTTGGCGGGCTATGCGACGGCGCCGCTGAAGGTGCGCAAGCCGGCGGTGAAGCGTCTGGTCGACCTGTACTCGAGCGTGTGGAACCTCAAGGAGTCGGTCAAGACGGACCACAAGGACAAGATCATGAAGAAGGAGGCGCAGGCCCGCTACAAGGTCTACGGCAAGTCCCTGCGCCATGCCCTCCAGTCCCTCACGGGCCGTCAATTGACCAGGCCCAAGGAGTGGCGCCAGTGGTGGAACGAGAACAAGAAGAAGAAGAGCTGGAAGCGCGGTAAGACGCCTTAGAGCCGCGGGTTCGCGTTCGAGCTAGCGCCCGAGCCGGCGAGGGCGCACTGGCGTCCAAAATGCCCAGCGGGCCCCGCGCGGCGGAACGCCGCGTGGGCGGTGGAACGAGAACAAGAAGAAGAAGAGCTGGAAGCGCGGTAAGACGCCTTAGGGCCGCGGGTTGGCGTTCGCGCTCTCGATCTCGCTCGCGCTCGACCCTCGAGCGCAAACCGTCTGCGCCCGTAATTCGAGCGCGCACGCGAGCGAGAGCGCGAACCGAACCTCGGCTTCGCACGCCCGTTACAATCGGGCCGGCGACCAGGCCGGGCGGCCGCGAGCGTCTCTTCGGAGGCGTTCGAGGAAAGTCCGGGCTCCACAGGGCGTGGAGGTGGGTAACGCCCACCAGGCGCGAGCCTAGGGAAAGCGCAACAGAGAGCAGACCGCCGATGGCCCTTCGGGGTACAGGCAAGGGTGAAACGGTGGGGTAAGAGCCCACCGCGCCGGCGGCGACGTCGGTGGCACGGCAAGCCCCTCCCGGAGAAAGACCAAATAGGGAAGGAGAGCCCCTCGGGGCTCGCGGGACGGCCCGTCCCGTTCGGACTTCCGGGTAGGTCGTTCGAGTCCGTCGGCAACGGCGGATCTAGATCGATGGCCCCCTCGACAGAACCCGGCTTACAGGCCTGGTCGCCGCTACATCTTCAAGGAGCCCCCCTGGCGTAGCAGGGCGAAGGCCGCGCAAAGGCAACGAGGCCGTGGCGTGGTCATGCCACGCGAGGCCGAGGCGCCGCAGCCCGGCCGAGCATCTGCTGCGTCAGGGCTGATAGAGGAGGCGGTTGCAAGCCTTGCAGAGCACGTGACGCGTGCGGTTCTGGACCGCGTACACATCGTTGCGGGTCTGCATCTCGCCGCACGCGCTGCAGTAGGCGCCCTCGAGAGCGGACATCGCGCGGCCACCACGGGCCTTGTGCGCCCGCTGGTAGAGCTCGAGCGTCTCCTTCGGCACGCCCTCGAGCCGCGTGGGCCGCTCCTTGCGCAGGCCCTCGAGCTCGGCACGCTGGTCGGCCAGGCGCTCGTGGATCTCGGCCTTCGCCTTCTCGACCATCTCGAGCTCGTGGGCGCGCTCGCCCTCCAGCTCGGCGACCTTCTTGTCCGCCTGCTCGACCACCTCGAGGATCTTGAGGACCTCGCCTTCGAGGCGGTCGACGTCGCCCTGGCTGTTCGCGATCTCGCTGCGGAAGGCCACGAACTCCTTGTTCGTCCGGACTTCGCTCGCCTGGGTCTTCAGCTTGCTGATCTTCGCGGTGTGCGACTTCAGCTCGTTCTCGCGGAGGAGGATCTGGGCGCGTAGGACCTTCGTGCGGTCCGCCAGCGTCTTGATCTTCGCGTCAACAGCGGCGACAGCGGCCTCACGGCTCTTCAGATCGCCTGGGGCGCGCTGAAGATCGGCCTCGAGGCGGCTGATCTTGGAATCGAGCTGTTGAAGCGAGAGGAGGCGCTCCAGAACCTCGTTCCATTCGGTCGTCATCAACGCTGTACCGCCGGGGCTTCCATGGGGGGCCCAGGTTTAGCAAACACCGTGGTGGCGTCTAGGGAAACGTGTGGTCCCGACGCCCCAATTCACGTGCTCGGTCCGTGCAGCCGACTCACCCGGACCTGGCAGCCGAAGGCGACGATGGCTCAACTGCGGCCGGCGTCGCCCTCAGGCGACTGCCGCCTCGCCCTCGAATCGACGGCGAGGATGCTCCCGATTCGCAGGATCTCGCCCCTCCTGCTGCGCGCCTCGCCATCGAGTCGAAGGCGAGGACGCCTTCACACGGCGAGGATGCGCTCGGGGCCTACTGCCCTCGCCTTCGGGGGCAGCGAACTCCCAAGGCTGTGACCGCACGGAGCCGTCGTGCGATTGGCGGTGGAGGATCCGCCTTGCAGCACCCGCATACGGGCTTCGCCCACCTGAGATTGGACGCCTATCACGCGGCCGAAGAGCTGGCGGCGACCGTCTACCGGGCAGTTGCGGACTTCCCGCCGGGTCATGCCGACATGAAGGACCAGCTGCTGCGAGCTTCTGCCGCCGTGCCACGCAACACCGCCGAAGCGGCCAATCGTGCGGGACCACGGGATCGCAGGGCCCGGTTCGTCGTTGCCCGTGGCGAGTGCGGTGAGTGCGACAGCGTCATCCGCCTCGCCTTGCGGGTGGGCCTGCTCCCAGCAGAACGGGCTCTGCCACTGCTTCAGATGACCGACAGGGTCGGCGCTCTGCTGACGGGCCTGATTCGCAAGGAGACCTCGCGACTCGAGCCCTAGATCTCCAGGAAGCCCTCGAGCTTGCGAGCCCGGACCGGGTGCTGGAGCTTGCGAACGGCCTTCGCCTCGATCTGGCGGACGCGCTCACGGGTCACCTTGAAGATCTTGCCGACCTCCTCGAGCGTGTACGTGTAGCCGTCGCCGATGCCGTAGCGGAGCTTGATGATCTCGCGCTCGCGGAACGTCAGGGTCTGGAGCACCTGGTCGATCTTGTCGCGCAGCATCTCGTGCGTCGCGGCGTTGACCGGGCTCTCGGCCTGCTCGTCCTCGATGAAGTCGCCGAAGTAGCTGTCCTCGCTGTCGCCGATGGGACGGTCGAGGCTGATCGGGTGCTTGCTGATCTTCATCACCCGCTTCGTCTCCTCGACGCTGATCCCGCTCGCGTTCGCGATCTCGTCGATCGTCGGCTCGCGGCCCATCTTCTGGATCAGCTTCTTGGTGACGTTGCGGATCTTCGACATCGTCTCGATCATGTGCACCGGGATGCGGATGGTGCGCGCCTGGTCGGCGATCGAGCGCGTGATGGCCTGACGGATCCACCACGTGGCGTACGTCGAGAACTTGTAGCCGCGGCGGTACTCGTACTTCTCCACCGCCTTCATGAGGCCGGTGTTGCCCTC
The DNA here is from genome assembly GCA_030065025.1 of Planctomycetota bacterium. GTDB lineage: Bacteria > Planctomycetota > PLA2 > PLA2 > JAEUHO01 > JAHEIK01. Next base: position 4,793 of record JASJDY010000104.1, on the reverse strand, counting down.
CTGGATGAGGTCCAGGAAGGTGAGCCCGCGATTGCGGTACTTCTTCGCGATCGAGACGACGAGACGCAGGTTGCCGCTCGACAGCTTGCGCTTGGCCTCCTCGTACTCGGCGAAGCGGTGGCGGATGTCCTCGGCGCGCTGCAGGAACTCGTCGAGCGTCTCGAGGGCGTAGACCTCGATGTCGCCGAGACGCTCCTCGGCGTCCTGGATCTCCTCCGTGTCGCCGCCGCGGCGCTTGAGGTCGCGGATGCGGCGGCGGTTCTCGCGGATCTCCTCGGCGAGCTCGAAGGACTCCTCGTGGATCGGCCGGATCTTCTTGGTCTGGATCGCGACCTCTTCGAGCAGCTTCAGCACCTTCAGGCGGCGCAGACGGAGCGCGGTCTCGATGCGCGTGCGCTCCTTCTGGCTGATGCGCGAGCGGCAGAGCCGCTCCATGTCCGCGCGCATGTCGAAGACGATCTTCTCCATCGTGCGCAGGTTGAAGGGCATGCGCCGCTGCAGGTCGTCCTTGTCGACCGGGTCGGCCGTGCCGATGCGCAGCGTGCGGTCGAACGCGAGGTCGCCGCGGCTGACCTCACGCAGGATGCGGATGGCGGCGTCGATGCCCGCGCCGCTCTCGAGCACCTTGTGCCGGTAGCGCTTGCGGGTGATCTCGATCTTCTTCGAGAGGCTGATCTCCTCGTCGCGCGTGAGCAGCGGGATCTCGCCCATCTGCGTGAGGTACATGCGCACGGGGTCGTCGATCTTCTCGGTGGCGATCGGCAGGTCGAGCGCGCTGCCCTTGCCGCCGGTGCCGTCGTCCTCGGGCATCTCGCCGCGGGCGAGCGCGCGGGCGCGCTCACGACGACGAGCGTCGTCGCCGTCGAGCACCTCGATCTGCTCGAGGTCCAGCGTCTGCAGGATGCGGTCCATCATCGCGGGACACGGCGCCTGCTCCGGCTCTGCGGTGTTCAGCTCCTCGTAGGTGAGGTAGCCGCGCTTCTTGCCCGTGTCGATGAGGGCGACGATCTCGGGCTCGGTCTCGTCGAGGGGACTCGGGGGAACGAACGGGTCGACTCTGCGAGTCATGCAGTCATGCCTCCGGGCCGCCCACACCGTCGTGCGGGCCGCCGTCTTCCGCATCCCGACGCGAGTCGAGGGCGGGCCCCGAACTCACGACATCGCCATACCAGGAACCGTCCGGATCCAGCTCCTCCGTAGCGCCTTCGATCGCCGCGCCGGCCCCGCGGGCCAAGCGCGCGATCTCGCGCTGATGGTGGGTCTGCAACCGGTGCTGTTCCGTGAAGGCAATCCAGGAGGTTACGCGCTCTTCCAGGGTCGGGTCCTCCGGGAGACCGGCAATCACTGCCGTCACCTCGGAGTCGGCCTGGAAGTGCGCGAGCACTGCCTGGGGGTGGATCTCTCCTCCCTGCTCCCAGAGAGAGAGCAAGGCGTTGTACAGCCGCTGCCGAGCGGCAGCGGTGAATTCCTCGGGGCCTACGGCGCGGAAGATCGCGTCGCGCAAGGCCGGAAGTGCGAGCGCGGCGCCGAGCAGATCGTGCTCGTCGCGCTCCTGGGCCGAGGCCGCCACGCGGGCGAACGGATCGTCCGCGCGCGGGGCCGGGGCAGCCTCCGGCTCGCCGAGCCGCGGGGGCTCGTCCGGCACCACGGGCGGCGGCGGTGTCGCGGCACCCGGTCGCCCACGGCGGCTGCGCACCTCGCCGAGACGCCGTGCCATCTCCTGGCGCAGCACGGCCTCCGTGTCGGGGCCGCCGCCGAGGCGCTCCGCCACCATGCGCAGCAGCTGATCGCGCTCGATGGCACTCTTCACGTTGGTGATCGAGGCCACGAGCTCCTCGGACGCCTTCGCCCGACCGCGGGGCGTGCCGAGGTCGTGACGCCCGGCGAGGACGCCGAGCTTGAACTCGAAGAGGTCGCGCGACTCGGCGAGCACGGCGTGCAGCGCCTCCGGGCCCTCCTCGAGGAGGATCTCGTCGACGTCGCGGCCCTCGGGCAGCAGCGCGACACGCACTTCGAGGCCTTCCTGCAGCAGCACTTCGAGCGCGCGCTCGGCCGCGAGCCTGCCCGCGTCGTCGGCGTCATAGAGCAGGATCACGCGCTCCGCGATGCGCGCGAGCTGGCGCGCCTGCGGCTGCGTGAAGGCCGTACCCATGCCGGCGACGGCGTTCTCGAAGCCGTGCATGTGGCACATGAGGACGTCGGTGTAGCCCTCCATGAGCAGCGCCTCGCCGCTGCGGCGCACGGCGTCGCGCGCGCGGTGCAGGGCGTAGAGCACGTTCGTCTTCTTGAAGACGTCCGTCTCGGGGCCGTTCATGTACTTGGCGGGGTCGTCGGGATCGAGCGTGCGCCCGGCGAAGGTCGCGAGGCGGCCACGCGCATCGGCGATCGGGAACATGACCCGGTGACGGAAGCGGTCGTAGTGCCCGTCGCGCTCGCGGCGCGGCACGACGAGTCCGGCGTGCTCCAGCGCCTCGACGGAGACGCCGGCCTTGGCGGCCTCGCCGATGAGGTGGTCCCAGGAGGGCGGCGCGTAGCCGAGTCCGAAGCGCTTGCGGGCCTCGGCGTCGTAGCCGCGGCGCTCCAGGTAGTCGCGCGCCTCCCGGCCGGCGTCCGAGGCGAGCGCGCGCACGAACACGCGGTGGGCGGCGGAGAGTGCCTGGCGGATGCGCTCGAAGCGCTCGTCGGCCTCGGGGTCGGGGGCGCGGTCCCGCGGCACCTCGATGCCGCGCTCTTCGGCCAGCTGGCGAACCGCCTCCGGGAAGTTGAGGCCGGCCGTCTCCATCAGGAAGCCGAAGACGTTGCCGCCCTTCCCGCAGCCGAAGCACTTGTAGGTCTGGCGGCCGGGGTGGACGGTGAACGAGGGCGTCTTCTCGTCGTGGAAGGGGCAGAGCCCCTTGAAGCCGGCGCCGGCCTGCTTCAGCGGGACGGCGCGGCGCACGATCTCGACGATGTCGTGCGCCTCACGGACCTGCTCGATGATGTGGTCGGGAATTCGAGCCAACCTGCGTCCACCCCTATCTGAGCGCTGCGGTCACGTGCCGGAATGGGGTGGACTCCCGGTCCCCGGTTCGGCTCTCGCGTCGGAGCCAGCGGCCCATGGCCTTTGGGACGGTCCTGCATTCGGCAGCAGCGCGCGGAATTATACGGATCCACTCCCCCGCACACGGCGTTTGGGCGGACCGTCTCTACCTAACGTCGTAGAGAGCGCCAGAGTTCCATCAACGTTTCGGGCGCCAGAGCCTCGCAGCGGACCTTGGGATCCAGACCCTGGGCACGGAGCGCCGCACGGGCGTCGTCGGCGCCCAGATCCGGGCACGCCGCACGCAGCGCGGTGCTCATGACCTTGCGGCGACGCGTGAAGAGCGCCGTGACGAACGCGCCGAACGGCACGTGCTCGTCCTCCTCGAGCAGGGCCGGCAGGACGGGCGTCAGCTCGAGCAGTACGGAGCGCACCTTGGGCCGCGGCCAGAACACCTGCGGGCCGAAGCGCCGCAGGATGCGCCCCGTGGCTTTGAGGCCGACGTGCACCGACGGCGCACCGTAGATGTGCGTCCCGGGGCCGGCGAGCAGCTTCTCCCCCACCTCCTCCTGGACCATCACGACGAGCCGCGCGGGCGGACGGGGCAGGGCCAGCACCCCCATCAGGATCGGGGTCGCGGCGGAGTACGGCAGGTTGCTGACGAGCTTCACGTCGTGCTCCGCCTGGAAGCACGCGCGGAACCGCTCGGCCAGCGCGTGCTTGCCGGCAAGCACGTCCATCGTCTCGAACGTGACGCGCTCGGGCCATGCACGAAGCGAGCGGGCGAGGCCCTGGATGTCAGGATCGATGTCGAACGACACGACGCTCGCTCCGGCCTCGCACAGGGCGTGGGTCAGGAGCCCGGGGCCGGTGCCGACCTCGACGACGTGATCCCCCGAGCCGACCTCGGCGTCGCGGACGATGGCGTCGACGGCGTTGGCGTCGGTCAGGAAGTTCTGTCCGTGCCGGCGGCGCGGTCGGAAGCCCCACGCTTCGAGGGCGGCACGGAGGGCGTGGCTGGTGCGGGGGAAAGGCGCGCTCATCGCTTCCTCCAGCGCAGCAGCTCCTTCCGCCACCCCTCGACGTCGCGCCCGTGCCTCGCTCCGGTCCTACGCCCGAGCAGCGCGACCGCCTCCGCCCAGATGGCGGGCTCCTTGGAGCGCAGCGCGTCGAGCATCAGCGTGTCGCCGTAGGGATCCTCCCAGGCGAACAGCACCTTCGCCGCAGCCCAGCGCACCTCGCGTGACGCGTCGTGGCGCGCCATGCGGCGGAGCATCGCGGTCGCCTGCCGCAGATTCGCTTGCTGCACCCCGCTGACGGCCGCCGCGCGGATCGGGGCCTTCTCGTTGCGCAAGTGCTGCAGCAGCACGGCCTCGAGGCCGGCGTCCGCGAGTCCCTTCGCCGCGGTGACGGCGACGCGCGGATCCTGGTCCGTGAGCAGCCGCTCGAGCGTCGCCCGCGGCTCGGGGTGGAGCGCCGCGACGGCGCGTGCGACCGCCGCGCGTGCGAGCCAGCGGGCGCGACCGCCGCCCTCGTTGTACGCACGCTGGATGACGGCGAGGTCCTCCGCACGCCCGATCTTCGCCAGCGCCAGGATGGCGGCGCTGCGCACGATCCACGCCGGATCTTCGCCCCCCGCCATGCGGAGCGAGTTCAGCAGGAGCCGCCGGAGTGCGGGACCGCCCAGGTCGCCGGCCGCGGTCAGCGCCGACGCGCGCACCGTCGCCTCGGGGTGCGAGGCATACCGGGTGAGCACGCCCTCGGCGCCGGCGAC
>JASJDY010000107.1 GCA_030065025.1 Planctomycetota bacterium | reverse complement strand
CTCCTCGAAGGCCGGCCCCCATGCCAGCGCTGCGACCTCGCCCGCCCCGACGGTGCGCACGGCGCCGAGCGGTGTGACGCGCGGCTCGACGTCGTCGTAGTGGGCACGCAGCAGGGTCCGCGCGCCGCGATCCACCGCGACCTCGAGCTGTTGCACGGAGCGCGGCAGGAAGCCGTCGAGGGAGAAGGGTGGCGTCGCGCTCGCCGAGAGTCTCGTCGGTCGCACGGGGATGATCTCGCGGCGCGCACGCAGTCGCGCCACGCGGTGCAGCAGGTGGCCGGCGAGCTCGGCGGCATCCTCCAGCGAGGTGACATCCTCGGGCGCGGCGGCGAGATGACGTCTCAGGCGTGCCACGGCCTCGTCGTCCCCCACGACGAACGCGCCGAAGCGCACGTCGCGCTCTTGCAGGAAGAGCTTCGTATCCTTCAGCGCGTCGGCGTCGGGCGGATTGTTCGGATCGCCATCCGTGAGCAGCAGCACGCGACGTTCGCGTGCCTCGATCGCGTGCACGCGGCGCGCGGCTTCGCGGATCGCCAGAGGCAGATCGGTGTCGCCGCGCGCCTCGAGCCCGTCGAGCGCGTCGAGCACCGCGCGCAGGGTCTCGTCCTTGCCAGGCGTGACGACGCCCGGCCCCAGCAGCTTGTCTGCCGGACGGCCTGCGAAGGGCAGCACGGCCATGCGCTCGCCGGGCGTGATGCCCTGCAGGGCGCGGCGCGTGGCGTTCTTGAGCTGCGCGATGGTTGCCCCCTGCGTCGAGCCGCTGCGATCCACCGCGAGCATGAGCGCGAGCCCCGTGCCCTCTTTTCGCGGCACGCGCAACGGTGCGAGGTTCGTCTCGAGCGGGGTGCCGGCCCAACCGCCTGCCGCGTAGGCCTCGGGACCACCGAGCAGCAGCAAGCGTCCGCCGGCCACCACGAAGCGCTCGAGCGCGAGGGCGATGTCACGCCCGACGTCACGCCACGGCAGGTTGGCCAGCACGACGGCGTCGGCGCCCTGGAGCTGGGCCGGATCCGGGTCACGCGCCACGCGGACGACGAGTCCGTCGCCCGCGATCTCCTCACGGGCCTCGGGCACGCCCCACACGAGGGCGACGCGGCGCTCGGGCCTCAGGCCGACGGCCAGGCGGTTGTCCCGCGGATCGTCGTCGGGCGTTCCGGCGCTGGGGGCCAGCACCACTTGATAGGTCGCGCCCTCGGCGGGGGGCGCGGCGTCCTCGAGCTCGACGGCCTGCACCAGCCCGGGGTCGAGCTCGATCGCGTGGCGGTCCACGCTGCGGCCCGCGCGAACGAGGCGCACCTCACAGCGGCCGGACGTGGACGCGTGGATCACGGCCCGTACGCGTGCTCGCGGGGCGGCGGCAACCAGGCGCGCGCTGAGGAGCCCGACGTCCGTTCGCAGCGCTTCGGGGGGCACCGTGAAGACCCGCCCGCCGGCGGCCGCGACGGCTCGCGCCCCGGCCTCGGCATCCCCGTCCGTGGCGCGGCCGTCCGTGACGAGGAGGACGTCGGCACCCGGCTGCGTCTCGGCGACGTGCCGCAGCGCCGCGCCGATGCGGGTCGCGTCGCGACCTACGCGGACGGCCTCGGCGCCGCCCACGACCTCCTGCCATCCGTCGGCCACGAGGACCCAGTGCGAGCGTGCACGGACGCCGCTCGGCAGTGCCGGAGGGGCGTCACCGACGCTCGCGGAGACGTCGACGACCGCCACCGGGAGGGGCTCACCCGCCCCCGCGATGGGCCGCAGGTCAGCCCATGCGGCGACGCAGAGAAGCACTACCAGGGCGCGCAGCGCGTAGCGTCGAATGGCCTCTATCCCCATACAACTCAGTTTTCCCGTTTGCTCGGACACCCGCGGTGGCTACGATCGAACCGCGGGGCGAGGCCGTTTCGCCTTGGGAGGAACACGATGAACAAGGCAGAAGTGATCGACGCGATGTCGCGCAATCTTGGGTCGAGCAAGGCCGAGGCCGAGCGTGCCCTCAACGCCTTCGTGGACTCCGTGACCGAGGGCCTCGTCAAGGACGGCGACGTTGCGATCCTCGGCTTCGGCACGTTCCGGCGCTCCGAGCGGAAGGCCCGCATGGGCACGAACCCGCAGACCAAGGAGCGCATCCAGATCCCCGCCTCGGTCGGAGTCACGTTCCGCGCCGGCAAGGCCTTGAAGGAGAAGCTCAAGACCTAGGAGCCTCCTTCGTCTCCGCCGGATCCTCAAGATCCTCACTTCTTGCGCTTTGCGCCTGGGGCCGGGCTTCGTCCTCCCCCACGCGGTCGATCGTGCCACCGCAGAGCACCCGCTCGCCCACGTAGGCGACGAAGGCCTGTCCGGGCGTGAGGGCAAAGACCGGCTCGGCGTAGCGCACCTGCAGGTCGCCGCCGGCTCCGACCTCGACCTCCGCGGGCCTGAGCGGCGTGGCGTGCCGATGCCGCACCTGGGCCGCGATGCGCGTGCCCGCGGGCGGCGCCGGGCGGTCGATCCAGTTCACGGCGTTCACGTGCACCTCGGTCTGCAGGAGCGCCGGACGCGCCGCGATCGTGACGCGGCCGGTGGCGGGCTCAACGTGGCGCACGTAGCGGGGTTCGCCGACGGCGGGTAGCCCGCGCCGCTGGCCCCGCGTGAAGCCGATCGCGCCGTCGTGCCGCCCAACCTCCTGCCCGTCCTCGTCGACGAAGACGCCCGGGACGACCTGGTCCGGAGCCCGCTCACCGAGGAAGGAGCGGTGGCCGGTGGCCGGTACGAAGCACAGTTCCTGGCTGTCGGGCTTGTCGGCGACGTCGAAGCCCAGCGCTCGGGCCTCCTCGCGCACCTCGTCCTTGACGGACTCGCCGAGGGGGAAGCGGGAGGCGGCCAGCTGCTCCTGGTCGAGCTGGAACAGCATGTAGGTCTGGTCCTTGCGCTCGTCCGCCGAGCGCAGGAGCCGCCAGCGGCCGTCCGCGCCCTGCTCGGTGCGCGCGTAGTGGCCGGTGGCGACTGCTTCGGCCCCGAGGCCGGCGGCGATCTCGCGGAGGCGTCCGAACTTCACGTCGGTGTTGCAGCGCACGCAGGGGATGGGGGTCCGGCCGGCGGCGTACTCGGTGATGAACTCGTCGATCACGCCGGCGAACGAGTCCTGCACGTCGACGACGTAGAACGGGATGCCGAGCTTCGCCGCGACGGCGCGCGCATCGCGGGCGTCGTCGGCGCCGCAGCAGGACCGGGCTCCCCCGGCGGCCTCACCGGCACGCTCGACGCCCGTGCGGAGGTGGGCTCCGACGACATCGGCGCCGGCCCGCACGAGGCGGGCGGCGGCCACGGCGCTGTCAACGCCACCGGAGATCGCCGCGAGGATGCGCATCCGCCCACCATGGCCTGAAATCGGGCCTGGGGGCAGGAATTCGGCCGGGCTGGGCGGTGCGCTCCCTACCATGCGAGGCTCGTTCGGGACGGAGCCCCATGTTCGCGCAACCCATCCAGAGCCTGCTCTCCACGGTCGTTGCCGCCGACGGCGCCCCCCAGGGCGGGGGCCTCATGGACCTCCTGTTCCCGCTCGCGATCGTGTTCCTGATCTTCTGGTTCCTCGTGATCCGACCCTCCTCGAGGGAGCGCAAGGAACGCGAGATGAAGGTCCGCAACATCGAGAAGCACGACAAGGTCATCACGAACGCGGGCATCTACGGCACGGTCGTGGGCCTCGACGACGAGACCGTCACGCTGCGGGTCGACGACAAGAACAACGTGCGCATCCGCTTCGCGCGCGCGGCCATCTGGCAGGTCAACCCGACCAAGGCCGAGGTCGAGAAGGCGGCGACGGGCAAGGGGTAGATGACGCTACGCCTCGCCCCCGGCCGCACCGTCCTGCTGGGCACGGCCCTCGTGCTCGCACTGGTCGCGCTGCAGCCCCTGGCGCTGGGCTTCTTCCCGGTCGGCGGCGGCGACGTCGCCGTCAGCGCGGGCAGCGGTGACCTCGCGGCCGGCGCGCTCAGCGCCATCGTCCGCGACCTCAACGCCGAGGGCCCGAGCGCGGCCCACGCCCGCTCCGTCTCCCCGGTCGTGCTGCTGCCGCTGCGCGACCGGGACGGCGATGCGCCCCGCTTCGCGCGCGCGCGTAACGCTTCCATCCCCGCGCCGGCCAGCACGCTCGCCGGTAGCTCGGAGCACGGCTACCAGCTCCTGCTCTGACGAGGGGGACGGCGGCATACGACCTCAGGCAGCCGCCGTCCTGGGCAAGCCGACGTTCCGGAGGAGCTGCGCGCGGCCTCCGGCACCACCTCCCAGTGCGCAGAATCCAGCGGCACGCCACGCCGCGTTCTCCGAAAGGAGCGAATCGTGGAACAGATGAACATCCGCAGCCGGGCGATCGGGATCGTGCTCGTCGCCGGCCTGCTCGTGTGGGCCTTCTTCCAGTCGGGCATCAACCTCGGTCAGGACCTCAAGGGCGGTACGACCCTGCGCTTCGCGCTCGACATCGAGGGCGCCAAGAAGAGCGGGCGCGTACGCAGTGACGTCCCGAACGAACAGATCGTCGAGCAGACGCTCAAGATCATCGACGAGCGCATCAACGCGACCGGTCTCGCCGAGACGAATCTCACGCAGTACGGCGACAACAAGTTCGAGATCTCGCTGCCGGCCGGCGCCTCGGGTCAGTCCGAGGGCATCATCGCCGTCGTCAGCCAGCTCGGCGACCTGCGCTTCATGATCGAGGTGCTGCCGGACAGCCAGTACCTGCAGCGGCTCGACCAGGGCGACGAGGCGCCTCCGCGCAAGGGCGTCTGGAAGGGCACGGAAGAGGCCTTCGCCGAGTTCAAGACGAAGGAGATCGACGTCTGGAAGAAGGCGTTCGCACGCGGTGAGAAGTACATCCCGACGACGCCCCCCTACCGCCTGGTGAAGGACGCGAAGGAGGACGGCTCCAGTCCGCTGCACTTCCACATCGTCGAGGAGACGAAGGAGCCCTTCATCTTCGACGGCGGCATGCTGGAGAACCCCGTCACGTCGGTGGACCAGCTCAACCAGCCGGTCGTGGTCTTCGACGTGAAGAACGAGTTCCAGAACGTCTTCGGCCAGTGGACGGAGATGAACGTCCGTCTGCCGATGGCGATCATCCTGAACGAGGCGTACCACTCCGCCCCCACGATCCGCTCGAAGCTGACGACCAACGTGCAGATCTCGCTCGGCCGCGGGCCGCGCACGGAGCTCGAGAAGGAGGCCGAGACGCTCGCGACGGTGCTCCAGACCGGCTCGCTGAAGATCCAGCCGACGCTCGAAGCCCAGAACGTGATGGGACCGTCCCTCGCGGGTCAGAGCCGCGACCGCGGCATCCTGGCGGTCATCATCGCCTTCGGCCTCGTGCTCGTGTTCATGATCCTCTACTACCGGTCGTCCGGCATCATCGCGAACATCGCACTCCTGCTGAACCTCGTGATGCTCGTCGGCTTCATGGCGTTCTTCCAGGCCGTGCTCACGCTCCCGGGTATCGCGGGCATCGTGCTGACGGTCGGTATGGCGGTCGACGCGAACATCCTGATCAACGAACGCATCCGTGAAGAACGGCGCGGCGGTCGAACACTCCGGCGCGCCATGTCGGAGGGCTACGACCGCGCGCTGAGCGCCATCGTCGACGCCAACGTGACGTCGATCATCACGGCCATCTTCCTCTACAACTTCGGTTCCGGTCCGGTACGCGGCTTCGCCGTGACGCTGGCCATCGGCCTCATGGTCTCGATGTTCACCGCGATCTTCGTGACGCGGACGGTCTTCGAGTGGCTGCTCAAGAACGGCTGGATCAAGGAGCTGAGCGCTTGGGGCTCGGGCGAGCCGACGAAGATCCGCTGGCTCTCGTTGCGCCGTCTGTTCGCCCCGATCTCGGTGATCGGCGTCGTGGCCGGCCTGTTCATCTTCTCGGTGACCGACAAGTACACGCTGTACGACATCGACTTCACGGGCGGCTACAAGATCCAGGCCGAGTTCAACCGCGCGACGACGCCCGACGAGGTCGGCAAGCTGCTCGCCACGACCTCGAAGGAGGTCGAGGTCGACATCACCGAGTTCGACGAGACGACGAAGCGCAAGGTCACGCGCACCGAGAAGGTCGTCATGGGGCCCTACCCGGACGCCCAGGTGCTCGCCGCCGGTGAGACGGGGCGCGCCGTCGAGATCAAGGTCCAGCGCCTCTTCTCCGGCAGCGAGGATGACGAGCGGAAGCTCGCGCCCGGCTTCAGCAAGTACGTGCGCGAGGTCCTCGGCGACCGCCTCATGCCGGACTGGATGATCCGCGGGCCGGAGAAGTTCGAGTACGTGGCGCCGGAGAACGCGCCCGAGACGCCGGATCCGCTCGAGGAGCTGAGCGGCGGCTCGTACATGACGATCGCGCTACGCGATCCTTCGGGCGCGGTGACGCCGGCGGCCCTCGAGGCCGCGCTCAGCGACGACCTGCCCTTCTGGGTCATGGAGGACGGCGTCGACGTGCCCTACAAGCCGGCTGACAAGCAGGCCGAGCGCAAGGCCGTCGTGCGTCGCACCGAGGGTGCTGCGGTTCCGGGTCTCGACATGTTCGAGGTCTGGCTCAAGACGACGACCGCCGGCGGTGAGACGCGTCCGCGCGACATCGATCCGCTGGAGGTGCGTCTGCGCCTCGAGCAGTACCTGGGCAGCGACGACTTCAAGAACCGGCTCAAGCGCGACATCGCCGATGCCACCGCCCGGGCGCAGATCGACGACATCGAGCTGAGCAAGGCGTTCCCCAGCGAGGACCACATCGGTTCGAGCGTGGCAGAGCGGCTGAAGAACGACGCGATCGTCGCGCTGTTCCTCTCGCTGATCGGCATCATCATCTACATCGCCGTGCGCTTCCACAGCCGGGCGATGGGCTTCGCCGCGGTGATCTGCCTGTTCCACGACGTCGCCATCACGCTCGGTCTCGTGGCCGTCGCGAACTCGCTCGGCATCGTCGACGCGAAGATCAACCTGGCCATGGTGGCAGCGTTCCTGACGCTGGTGGGTTACTCGGTGAACGACACGGTGGTCGTCTTCGACCGCATCCGCGAGAACCGCGGCAAGCGGCCGTCGGTGGACGCCCCGCTCATCAACCTGTCCATCAACCAGATGCTGACGCGTACGATCCGCACGACGGCGACCTTCCTGCTCGTCTGCTTCGCGCTCTTCGGCATCAACTACGGCCAGCGCAACGTGCTCGAGGGCTTCGCGTTCCTGCTGATCCTCGGCTCGATCATCGGGACGTACTCGACGATCGCGATCTCGACGCCGCTGCTCCTCTACCTGCCCTGGCTGTGGGAGCGGGTGAAGGGCTACGCGCCGAACGGCAAGATCGTCTCGGCGTGCTTCACGAACGTGGCGCTGATCATCCTGACGCCGGTCGCGGCCGTGCTGTGGTTCGTGTGGGCCGTGCTCTTCGGGGTCGGCATCTTCGCCGCGGGCCTGGTGCTGTTCGTGCCGTGGGCGCTCAGCGGCGACGGCGACGTGGGCGAGAAGAAGCCCGCGACGGCCACGGCCTAGGTGACGCGGCGCGGCTTCGGCCGCGCCGTGCCTCCCCATGCCGATGCCGAGATCCGATGCCGATTCCGGATACGGACACCGTCCGTTTCGGGATTCGGCATCGGCATCGGCATGGGAATCGGCGGTCAGTCGTCGGCCGGTGCGGTGCCGTCCTCGATGACGCGCCCGCCCGCGTTCTCGATGCGTGCGAGGTAGCGGGGCGCGATGCGCACGTCGACGCGCACGACGCTGTCGGGATACGTCACCTCGCGCACCTCGCCCCACTCGCGCAGCTGCGAGAGCAGGCGGCCGTTGCCCGGATCGCCCTCGATCACGACGTCGACGTGGCGGCGCGTCACGTACTCGTGGACCTTGTCGCGCAGGGCGGAGATGCCCGTGCCCTCCAGGGCGCTCGTCTTCAGGCCCTCGGGCAGCCGCTCCTCGAGCAGCCGTAGGGTCAGCGTGTCCTGCACGCGGTCGACCTGGTTGAGCACATGGATGCGCGGGACGCCGCCGGCGCCGATCTCGTAGAGCGTGCGGTCGACGACGTCGATGTGGTCGAGGACGTCGGGATCGGCCGCGTCCACGACGTGGATCAGGAGGTCCGCGAACCGCGCCTCCTCGAGCGTCGCGAGGAAGCTGCTGACGAGGTGGTGCGGCAGGTCGCGGATGAAGCCCACGGTGTCACTCAGGAAGATGCGCCGGCCGGGCGAGATCTCCCAAGCGCGTGTGGTGGTGTCGAGCGTCGCGAAGAGACGGTCCTCGATCAGCACGTCGGCCCCGGTGAGCGCGCGTAGGAGCGTGCTCTTGCCGGCGTTCGTGTAGCCGACGAGCGCCGCGGTGAAGTAGCGTCCGCGCGCGCGCGTCTGGCGCACGCGGTGCGCCTGCATCGTCTCGAGGCTGCGCTTGAGGTCGCGGATGCGCTTGCGCACGAGGCGACGGTCGGTCTCGATCTGCTTCTCACCCGGGCCACGCACGCCGATGCCGGCCTTGGCCGTGCCCACCTCGCGGTTGAGGTGCGTCCAGAGACGCTTCAGCCGGGGCAGGGAGTACTCCATCTGGGCGAGCTCGACCTGCGCGCGCGCCATCGCGCTGCTGGCGCGGCGCACGAAGATGTCGAGGATGAGCTCGGTGCGGTCGATCACGCGGCCGCCGACGACCTTCTCGAGGTTGCGCGCCTGCGATGGCGACAGGTCGTGGTCGAAGATCACGAGGTCGGCGTCGAGCTCCTTGAGCCGCCGGCCCACCTCCTCGGCCTTGCCCTTGCCCATGAAGGTGCGCGGGTCGGGCGTCTCGCGCCGCTGCACGATGCGATCGAGCGTGTCGGCGCCGGCGGTGTCGGCGAGATCGGAGAGCTCCTCGAGCGGAGCGCGGTAGGACGTGGGCTCGCCCGGCAGCTGCACGCCAACGAGAATCGCTCGTTCGCGCTGGCCGCGATCCCGGCGGATCTTCGGTGCGGTGTCGAGCTTCACGCGGGTTCCATCCCGGGGGCACCCTGCGGAGCGGCGGGCTGCGGCGTGTTCACCGCGACGCGCTTCAGGCCTTCGTCGCGGTGGTGCACGATCCGCACCTGCCAGGCCTCGTCGTCGCGCTCGGGGAAGTCGCGGCGGAAGTGGGTGCCGCGGCTCTCCTCGCGCAGGAAGGCCGACTCGGTGAGCAGACGCGCGACGCCCAGCATGTTGATGAGGCTCAGACGCTCCCAGGCGTCGTCGCCGACGCGGCAGGCGAAGCCCTCCCACGCGCTCATGGCGCCGGAGGCGCCCGTCAGGTTGCCGCCGTTGCGCTGGATGCCGACGTCACGCCACATCATGGACTTGAGCGACGTGCGCAGGTCGTCGACGTCGATCGTGCCGCGACCCGAGCCGGTGCCCTCGCCGTGCATGCGCACCGGGTCGGGCCCCCACGCGGAAGCGTGCGCGGCTGCAGCGCGACCCGCGCGGCGGCCCATGACGAGACCCTCGAGGAGCGAGTTGCTCGCGAGGCGGTTCGCGCCGTGCAGACCGCAGGCGGAGACCTCGCCGGCGGCATAGAGACCGGGCACGCGCGTGGCGCCGATTTGGTCGGTGCGCACGCCGCCGATGCTGTAGTGGGCGGCTGGTCGGATCGGGATGCGGTCGTGTGCGATGTCGAGGCCGTGCTGCCGGCACGAACGTGCGACGCCGGGGAAACGGCGCGCGAGACGTTCGTGGTCGAGGTGGGTCATCTCGAGGAAGACGCCGGCAACGCCGGGACGCTCGAGGTGCTTCGTGATGGCGCGCGAGATGACGTCGCGCGGCGCGAGCTCGGCGCGCTCGTCGACGTCCAGCAGGAAGCGATTGCCGTCCTGGTCGACGACGTGCGCCCCTTCGCCGCGGACGGCCTCCGTGATGAGGAGGCGCGGGACGCCGGCGAGGTAGAGCGTGGTGGGATGGAACTGCACGAACTCGAGGTCCTGCAGCTCGGCGCCGGCGCGCCAGGCGATGGCCGCGCCGTCGCCGGTCGCGCCGGAGTAGTTCGTGCTCTCGCGGAAGATCTGCGCATAGCCGCCCGAGGCGAGCACGACCGCCCCCGCCCAGATGGCGCGCAGGTGGCCGCGCGAGGAGACGAGCGCGCCGCGGCAGCGACCATCGTCGTCGGTGAGCAGATCCACGACGAAGGCGTCCTGCCAGCGGATCACACGGCGATGCGCGTCCGCCGCCTCGCCCAGGGCCCTACAGATCTCCGCGCCCGTCGCATCGCCGCCGGCGTGCAGGATGCGCGCGCGGGAGTGTCCGCCCTCGAGACCCTTGGCTGTGCCGTTGCCCTTGATCTCGTCTTCGTCGAAACGCGCGCCGAGGGCGATCAGCTCCTCGATGCGATCGTGCGCTTCGGTCGCGATGCCGTGGACGAGCGGCTCGTCGCAGAGGCCCTGACCTACCGCGATGGTGTCCTCGGCGTGGAGCTCGGGCGAGTCGTCCTCCCCCTCCATGACGGCTGCGACGCCGCCCTGGGCCCACCACGTGTTGCACTCGGAGGGCTCGGTGTCCTTGGTGAGCACCTGGACGCGCAGCCCGGCCTCGGCGGCTCCCAGGGCAGCGCTGTAGCCCGCGACGCCCGCACCGATGACGAGAACGTCCGTCAGATGGTGCGGCAGCCGGAAGGTGTCGAACGGCAGTAGGTAGCGGGGATACGGCTCGGGCATGAGGCCGACAGGATAACGCCGGCGGGGCCTCGGACCCGGTTCCGGGTCAGGACCGGGGAGCGTCCGGGACGGTGTGCGAGAGGCGCTTGAGCTCGAGCTTGGAGATGCGCATCAGGCGGATGCGGAGGCTGCCAAACTCGCTCTTGCCGCCGAGGTAGCGCTGCCCCTCGAAGCGCTCGATCTCGAGCTTGTAGGTCTTGCCCTTCTTGGTCGTCACCGTGGCCGGCGAGTAGCCCTTCACGGGCAGGTACTTGCCGATCGTCAGGGACCGGATGCGCCGGAAGGGGATGGTGACCTTCGCGTCCCCGCGCTGGGCGACGAGGATGTTCGGGCCGGTCCAGAAGCCGAACTCTGTGAGGTCGGTCTTGACCCCCTTCGTGTCGGTCAGGGTGACGTCGTAGGTGGCGTAGTCGATCTCGTAGATCGTGCCGGCCGACGCGCTCGTCGCGAGCAGGCAGACGGCGGCGGCGATCCCCAGGGTCCAGAGTGCGCGCATGGGTGTCTCCTCGTGCAGCGTTGCGTGGACGGTCCTCGCCCTGCTCCCACTGCTGCGAAAAGTGCGCCAGCGGCGCGCATGCGTGGCGCCTACATCGACACCCCAGCAAATGGCCGTCTCATCGCCAGCGGCGACCCGACGTGCTCCGATGTGTCCTCCAATCGAGGACACCTCGAGAGGACAGGGAGCGGGGTCTCGATCGAACCACGCGCGCGAGCTGGCGAGCGCGCATGCTCGTGCACGCACCCCCAGCGGGGCCCCATGCGAGCGCAGCTCGCAATGGGGTGGTGGAGGCAAGGGGATTCGAACCCCTGACCCCTGGCTTGCAAAGCCAGTGCTCTAGCCAGCTGAGCTATGCCCCCAGGGCGCGAGAGAGAGCGGGGAATGGTGGGCGTACCTGGACTCGAACCAGGGACCTCCGCCTTATCAGGGCGGCGCTCTAGCCGGCTGAGCTATACGCCCAGTCCCCGCATCGGCGCCTCAGAGGCGCCTTCAACGCGGTCGGGAGTGTAGCGCCCACGAGCTAGATCGCAAAAAGGGCCCGGGAGTCCCGTTGGGGGCACAGGTTCGCGGAAGCCGATGTCCGGCTCCGAGCGAGAAGCCGTATTCTCCGGGCATGCGGAGCTTCATTCTCGTGAGCCTCCTATTGCTCGCTCCGGCGGCGATCGCGGGGCCGAATACGCCCCCCTCCGGCACTGTCCGCTTCGCGCTGACCGGCGAGATCAACACGCTGGATCCGGTCCTGGCCTCCACCGAGGCCGAGCGCGTCTGCGTGAGCAACCTCTACGACCAGCTCTACGAGCACGCCCATCACCCCAGGCCCTTCCGGCTCAAGCCGGCGCTCGCGGCGGACTTCCCCGAGGTCAGCGAGGACGGACTCACGCAGACGATCCAGCTGCGCAAGGGTGTGCACTTCGTGGACGATGCCTGCTTCGAGGGCTCACGCGGACGCGAGGTGACGGCCCAGGACGTGGTCTTCTGCCTGAAGCGCCTCATGGACGCCAACGTGGCGAGCCCCTACACGTGGATGTTCGAGCGCAAGATCAAGGGCCTCGACCGCTTCGCAGCTTCGTCGAAGAAGCCGTCCAAGAACCCGACGCGCTCGGCGTACCGGACCACCGAGGGCTACACGGAGGTCGCCGGTCTCGAGGTCGTGGACGACCACACGCTCCGCATCCACCTGCTCGAGCCCACCCCCGAGCTGCCGTGGATGCTTGCGTCCAACTGGTGCTCGATCTACGCGCGCGAGTCCGTGCGGCGGTACGGCGCGAACCTCGGCCGGCATGCCGTGGGCACGGGCCCCTACCGCCTCTTGATCTTCGAAGGCAAGGAGAAGCTCACGCTGCGGCACAACCCCCGCTACCGGCGTGAGGAGAGCGTGCCTGCCCTGGAGGGCGGGACCACCCACAGCCTGCCGCGCAACGACACGGTGATCGTGCGGGCGTACAAGGACCCACGCGCCGCATGGGCCGCGCTGCTGGCCGACGAAGCGGACTGTGCGGCAATCGCGCGCGATGCCTTCACCACGGCGGTGGACGTGCGCACGGGAAGACTGCTCCCCCACCTGGTCGAGCGCGGCATGACACTGCACCGGGACGAGCGGCTCGAGATCCACTACGACGCGTTCAACATGCAGGATCCCGTGCTGGGCCATCCAGCGGGCGAGAAGGGCCGGGCGCTGCGCACGGCGATCTGCCTCGCGACCGACGACGTGTATGCGCTGACGCGGCTGTACACGTACGGCGCTGAGCGCGTCTTCGGCCCGATCCTGCCGGACCTGGCGGGCTACAAGCGCGGCTTCGTGAACCCGGCACTGCCCGGGGAACGCGAGACGCACGAGGAAGCGCTCGCGGTCGCGAAGGAGGTACTCGAGGAGGCGGGCGTCGACGACACGTCGAGGGTGCCGGTGCTCAAGATGCACATCACGCCCGACGTGGGCTCGCGTAACGCCTTCGCGATCTTCAAGAAACAGCTGGCCGAGCTAGGCCTGCGCATCGAGGCGATCGCGAAGCCCTGGAAGGAACTCCAGAAGGACGTGACGGCGGGCAAGGCGCAGATGTGGTCGAGCTCGTGGCACGGGGACTACCCGGACGCACAGAACTTCCTGATGTGCTTCTACAGCCGGAGCCCGCCCAGCGTAAACGCGTGCCGGTACAGCAACTCGGAGTTCGACGAGGTCTACGAGGAGATGAGGGGTGTCGGACCCGGCCAGGAGCGCGAGGAACTGCTCCGCGAGCTGCAGGACATCGTGGTTCAGGACGCGGTGTGGCGTTACAAGTTCCGCCGCATCAACTGGAAGGTGACGCAGAAGAGCCTTGAGGGGTATCGCTTCAACGGGATCGCCCCGAAGCACTTCAAGCACTGTGCGGTGAAGGTCTCGAAGTAGTGAAGGGCGGCCGCAGGATTCCGGGGCCGGTCGTCATACTCGGTCTGGCGACGTTACTCGCTCTGGTCG
>JASJDY010000106.1 GCA_030065025.1 Planctomycetota bacterium | reverse complement strand
CCGCCAGGACCAGCGGGGGATCCCCTGGGTGAATCGCCGGCCGCCGCCGTAGAGGTCCCGGAGCGTCAGCTGGGGCGCCTTCTCGTCGGCCTGGGCCGCAGGCGGGGCGCCCAGGATCAGGATCAGGGCGCAGACGGCGAGGAATCGGGCTTTGGGCATGGACCGCCGGTTATCCGGGAAGCCCGCGGCCGGCGCAACGCGAACCTGGGTCGGAGGCATTTGTTAGTGTTTTGATGTGGTATCGAATGCTGCTCTGCTACTGGATGAGGCCGCCGGCGCCTTCGCGCCGGAGGGCGACACGATCACCGTCCGCGTCGCGGGCAATGCCCTCGAGGCGCTCGACATCCGCGACGGCGACCGGGTCGTCGTCGTGAAGGAACGCACGCCCGAGTTCGGCGACCTGGCCGCCCTGCGCGTCGACGGCGGCGCTCGCACGCTGTGGAAGGTCTACCCCGAGGGCGACCGGCTGCATCTCTCGAACGGCCGCGGCCGCTGGACGGCGCCGGCGAAGAACGTCGAGGTGGTGGGCGTGGTGGTGGCGGTGTTGAGGCGGTTTGGGTAGGGGCGGCCGCTTACGCGTGCGTGTCGCGCTCTCGCTCGCACACGCGCTCGACCCTCGGACGCGGACCGATGCACGCCCGACATTCGAGCGGGAGCGCGATCGCGAGCGCGCAGGAGATGAAGGTCCGCCGTAGGGGCGACCTGAGCCCTGAGCGAGCGGAGCGAGCCGAAGGGCGGAATGGTCGCCCGCGCCTACCAGGGCTTCTTGCGATTGGGGACGACACTCTTCAGCGCCGCCATCACCTTGCGGAGCTTCAGGTTCTTCGCGCCCGCCAGCAGCTTCTTGAGGGTGCCGTCCTTCTTCAGGACCACGAGCGCGGGCGTCTCGGTGACGCCGAAGGCCTCGAGTGCCTCCTTGTGCTCGGCGTAGTCGAGCTTCACGGCCTGGAGCTGCCCCGCGTAGTAGCGCACGAGCGGGTTCATCAGCAGCTCGTTCGTGATCATCTTCGCGAGCGGCTTGTCCTTGTCGTCCGCGTGGTACGCGAGCACGAGAACGCCGCCGCGCTTGTCACCGGAAACCATGCGCACGGCGCGCTCGATGCTCTTGCCCCACTTGAGGTTCATGTCCACGCCGGGCTCGAAGCGCCCTTCCATGGCGCCCATCCACCAGCGCAGGTAGGGCATGAGCTGGTCCGGCCACTGGTGGCCGAGCTGCGGCTGGAAGCGCGCCTCGACGTGGCGGACCTTCTTGCGCAGCAGCGTCACCGTCTCCTGTGCGGAGGCGGCGTTGGCATCCTGCGCCCCGGCCAGCGCGATGACGCCGAGCTCTTTCAGCGCCCACTTCGGAGGCGACGCGCCGCGACAGCCAGACGCGATCCACGTCGCGCTCACGGGCTTGATGACGTCGTCGAACGCAAGCGGCGGCAGGTTCCACCCGCCGTTGCTGTAGCCGAGCACGTGCGTCTTCGTCGCGTCGATCGGCAGCACCTTGCGCAGGTGCGCGATGATGCGCTTCACGGCGTCGACGTCCGAGTTGGACCAGATCTGCCCCTTGGACTTCGGCGCACAGACGACGTAGCCCAGCGGGATCCACTCGCGTAGCGCGGCGGCCATGCCGGTCGCCGAGCCGCCGGCCCCGTGCAGGATCACGGCGAGCGAAGCCGGCTTCTCCTTCGAGAGCTTCTGGGGAATGCCCAGCTCGACCGTGAGGCCTTCGATGGTCTGCGTGCTGCGACCCGCCGGGTACGGCAGCTCCTCGTCCGCGCTCACGCCGCTCGGCGCGAGCGCCAGGGCGAGCATGACGGCGGCGAGGGCGATCAAACGCATGCGTGGGCTCCGGTCGGACGAGCGGAAGATTCTAGTGGACGCGCTGGCCGGGAACCGCCCCGTCGTCCGGCGAAAGCACGAAGATGTCGCTGCCACCGGGACCTGCGGCCACCACCATGCCCTCGCTCAGGCCGAACTTCATCTTGCGCGGGGCCAGGTTGGCCACGCACACGACCAGTCGGCCCTCGAGCGCCTCAGGCTCGTAGGCCGCCTTGATGCCCGCGAAGACCGTGCGAGTCTCGTCGCCGCCCAGGCCCAGCGTGAGCTTCAGGAGCTTCTTGGCGCCCTCGACGTGCTCCGCCTTCAGCACCCGCGCCACGCGCAGGTCGACCTTCGTGAAGTCGTCGAACGTGCACTCCTCGGCCAACGGTTCGGCCTTGAGCGCAGCGTCGTCGTCGGTCGAGGCGAGTGCGTCCACCGAGGCCGGCGCCTCCTCCTTGCTCTCCTCGATGATCTTGGCGAGTTCGTCGGTGTCGACGCGCGTGAGCAGGTGCTTGAACTTGGCGACGGACGTGCCCGTGAGCGGCGTCTGTGCCTCGGCCCAATCCTCGATCGGCGTGTTCAGGAGCGCGCCGACCTTCTCGCTCAGGCGCGGCAGCACCGGGGTCAGGTAGACGACGATCTGGCGGAACAGGTTGAGCGCGACGGTGCAGACGTCCTGCAGCTGCTGTTCCTTGCCTTCCTGCTTCTTGAGCGCCCAGGGCTGCTGCTCTTCGACGTACTCGTTGGCGCGGTCGGCAAGCGCCATGATGCGCTGCATCGCCCGGCGGTAGTTGCAGCTCTCGTAGTCGGCGGCGATCGCCTCGCCCTCCTTCGCCGCGTCGGCGAAGAGACCGCCGTCCTCGGGGTAGGTCGCCGAGAGCCCGCTCGCCTTGGCGAACTTGGCGGTGCGGCTGGCGAGGTTGACGACCTTGCCCACGAGGTCGCTGTTCACCTTGGCGACGAAGTCGTCGATCACGAGATCGAGATCCGCCAGCGTGTCGGTGAGCTTGCTCGCGTAGTAGTAGCGCAGGTACTGCGCGTCGAGGTGCTCGGCATACGTCGAGGCGCGGATGAACGTGCCCTTCGACTTGCTCATCTTCTCGCCGTTCACGGTGAGGAAGCCGTGGATCTGCACGCGATCCGGCACCGTGAAGCCCGCCGTCTTGACCATGGCCGGCCAGAACAGACAGTGGAAGTAGATGATGTCCTTGCCGATGAAGTGACGGATCTCGACGTCGTCCGAGCGCCACCAGCTGTCGAAGTCCTCGCCGTGCTCCGCGCACCACTCCTTCGTGGTCGCGATGTAGCCGATCGGGGCGTCGAACCAGACGTACCAGTAGTTGCCCGGCGCATCCGGGATCTCGAAGCCGAAGTACGGCGCGGGCCGGGAGATGTCCCAGTCCCACAGCGGCTCGCCGAGGAACGCGCCCTTCAGGTAGTTGGCGACCTCCTCTTGGAGATTGCCTTCTTCCTGGGTCCACGTCTCGAGCCACTCCTGCAGCTTGGAGATCTGGATGAACAGGTGTTGCGCGGTGCGCGGCTCCGGCGTCGCGCCCGAGAGGGCGCTCACGGGATCGATCAGGTCCGCCGGCGTGTACGTCGCACCGCAGTTGTCGCAGTTGTCGCCGTACTGGTCCGGGGACCCGCAGCGCGGACACGTGCCCTTGACGAAACGGTCCGCGAGGAACGTCCCCTCGACGGGGTCGTAGAGCTGGGTGACCTCGCGCTCGGCGACGAGGTCGGCCTTGCGGATGGCGGCCCAGATCTCGTGGCAGAGCTCGCGGTTCGTCTCGGTGTGTGTGCTGCTGTAGTGGTCGTACGCGACGTCGAACGCCTGCAGGTCGCGCTGATGCGCGGCGTTCATCTCGGTGAGGATGTCCTCTTCGCGGCGCCCCTCCTGGCGTGCGCGGATCATCGTCGCCGTGCCGTGCGTGTCGTCGGCGCACATCGCGATGCAGCGGTTGCCTCGCAGCCGCTGGAAGCGGGCCCAGATGTCGGTCTGGATGTGCTCCACCATGTGGCCGATGTGCAGGTGGCCGTTGGCGTAGGGCAGAGCGGAGGTGACGAGGATTCGTCGGGGGGACATGAAAGGACTCCTAAGCGGAGAATCGTGACGGCATTGGAGCGAAAGGGAAAGGGACAACCGGATAGGAAGCCTGCGAGCGGCCTGCTCTTCTCGCGCTCGCGATCTCGCTCGCGCTCGACCTACGGGCGAATCAGGTCAGCGGCCGAGTTCCGAGCGCGCACGCGAGAGAGAGCGCGAGGCCGCCTGACTGCGCGCAGACGCAGGCGGGAATCAGCGTGGCCGCGCGGGCCCGTTCACCGCAACCCGCACGCCCTCTGCACGTCATCCAGCACCTGACGCCCCACCTCGCGCGCGCGCGCGGCGCCGCGATCGAGGACGGTGCGGACGTAACCGAGATCCTGTTCGAGTTCCGCGCGCCGGGCGCGCGCCGCGTCGAAGGTCTCGTGGTACTTCGCGAGCAGCTGCTTCTTGAAGTCGCCGTAGCCCGTGCCGCCGGCACGGTAACGCTCCGCGATTTCCGCCAGCTCCTCTTCGCTGCAGAACAGCTCGAGCAGGGCGTACACGTTGCAGCTGCCGGGATCCTTCGGATCCTCGACGGGCGTCGAGTCGGTCACGACGCGCATGATCGACTTCTTGACCTGCTTGTCGGAGGCGAAGAGCGGGATCGCGTTGTCGTAGCTCTTCGACATCTTGCGGCCGTCGGTGCCAGGCACGACGGCGACGTCCTCCATGATGTAGGCCTCGGGCAGCTTCAGCGCACCGCCCTCCCCCGTCTGCGGATCGAAGTCCGGGCAGTACGTCAGGTTGAACTTCACGGCGAGGTCGCGCGCGAGCTCGAGATGCTGGAGCTGATCCTTGCCGACCGGCACCACGTCACTGCGGTACAGCAGGATGTCGGCGGCCATCAGGACGGGATAGGCGAACAGGCCGAAGTCGACCTCCTTGCCCTTCGCCCTGGCGTCCTTGTAGCCGTGCGCCCGCTGCAGCTGGCCCATGGGCGTGACGGTGCCCAGGATCCACATGAGCTCGCTGACCTCGGGCACCTCGGACTGCATGAACAGCGTGCAGTGCTCGGGGTCCAGACCCAGGGCCATGTAGTCGAGGGCGACGCCCAGCGCGTACTCGCGCATCTGGTCGGCTTCGCGCACGAGGTCGAGCGCGTGCAGATCGGCGACGAAGTAGAACCCCTCACCCTTCGACTGGAGGTCGATGAATTGCCGGATCGCCCCGAAGTAGTTTCCGAGGTGCGGCCGGCCGGTTGCTTTGACGCCGCTCAGGATGCGCATGATCGCGGTTCTATCCGATTCCGGCCGTAGCCGGACACGCAAGCCGGGGTGCTGCCCCGAGGCTCAGTCGCGGATGGCCGTGGGGGTGATGAACTCGAGCTGACGGCTCGGATCGCGCCCCTCGGTGCGCCCGCGGAAGAGCGCCCCGGTCGTCGGGGCGAAGTCGAAGCGCATGAAGGACACAGGCGGCCCGACCGTGTCGGTGGGTTCCTCGCGGAACGTCTGGCCGTCCGGGCTCCAGTCGATGGTCGCGAGCGCGGGCACCTCGATGGAGTCGAGGATGTACTCCGTGCCCAGCATCGGCGTGTAGCCGCGGATCGGGACCGTGAGCGGCGAGGTCGTCGTGTTGGTAATGGACACGTAGTTGCGCGTGCCGCCCGCCTGGCTGACCTGGATGGGCAGGTCGAACACGCAGGCGCGGTTCGAGCGGGGGATCGCTCGCTGCACCTGGTAGAAGGCGTTGAACGACGGGTCGAAGTGGCGCACCGAGACGTCGAGCGAGCGCGGCGCCTGCACGTACAGCGTGACCTCGTCGAAGGTCTGCGTCGCGAAGACGTCGCCGAAGATGTCGTCGAACCAGCTGTCCTCGCCCTGCAGCAGGCCGATGGAGTCTCGCGTGGTGGTGCGCATGTAGACCGTGCGGCCGGCGCCGAGCACGTAGCCGCGCGGGATCGTGAGCACCGGCGCGCCGCCCTTGCGGTAGACGGCGATCAGGGAGAGCGACTCGCTGGAACCCGTCGGGTTGTTCAGGAGCAGGCCGAAGTCGTGCACGTTGCCGGCCTCGTCCGTCCCGAAGTTCACGTCGAAACCGAGGTCGAGCAGACCCGGCCAGTGACCGAGCGTGGCCTCCGTGTACCGGCTCTCCACGTGCATGTGGAAGCCGTTCTCCCGAGCAGCGAGGCCGTAGCGGATCTGGCGCTGCGGCGGGAAGGGCGCGCCGATGGGCTCCACACGCACGTACCCGGTCGTCACGCCGGGCAGCCAGTCGAACGTACCGTTGGCGGCCACGAACTGGGTGACCGCGGCGCCCGCCTGGTTGCCCGACTCGTCGAAGGTCTCGATCCGGTAGAGCACGGCCTGCGGGATCGCGGCGATGGCGTTCTGGTCGAACGAGTGATTGATGAGCTGGATGCGGCCCGTGTCGGGGGTGATGGGCAGCGTCACGCCGGACGCGCGGCCCGCGAGCCCGGGCGTCGAGTCGACCTCGTTGTTGCCGCCGAGCAGCTCGCGGTGGAGGTAGGCGAACACGAAGCCGGTCGTGGGCAGGGGCGTGGGCTCGCCGATGACCGGCTGCGGCGTGGTGACGTCACGGGTCTCGACACAGACCCAGCCGCCGTTGGTCGGTCCCCCGGCGATCTGGGCCAGCGGCACGCGCAGCTCGCCCTGGCCGGGCACCACGAACGCCTGGTTGACGGCGCCGTAGGGGTTGCCGGCGCTGTCGTACGCCGTGATGTAGACGGGCGCATCGCCCGTCGTGACGTTCTTCATGCCGATGGTCGCGGACACGCCCGAGGTGCTGGGCACGAAGGGCAGGGCGAACCGCACGGGGCCGCTGCGGGCGCCACCCGTGAACTGGTCGCCGCCGCTGCCGCAGCCGCCGACCCACACGGCGCCCAGGAGGGCAACGAACAGCGGTAGCAGGAAGCGCTTGGACATGGAGACGTCCTCCCTCGGAAGCCTCCGATCCTCCCAGGGGGGATGGAGCGACGCAAATGCATCGTCCGCCGGTGTACAGGCACGGAAACAGGTCTGGTCCGGCCCCCGATCAGACGTCCCGGGCGAGCGCCGTGGTGCTCGGCGGGAGGGGCGTGACCTCCTCGACGGCCCCCGTCTCACGGTCGATGCGCACGAGGCCCGGTCCGCCGGAGCCCGGCAGGTCGGCGTCGAGGGCATAGACGCTGGTCCCCACGGTGGCGAGGTCCAGGAAGAACAGCGCTCGATCGAGGACCGGTCCGGGCTCGATGAGGCCGGAGACCACATCCAGCTCGTAGAGCTGCCCACTGAGGGCGGCGTCTGCGAGCAGCACGCGCGTGGCGTCGTCGGTGGCCATGCCGCCCCCCGGCACCGCGACGGGAATCGTCCCGATCTCGCTCGCCGTGCCGAAGACGAGGTCGATCTCCACGAGCCGGCTGGCCTCCGTGCGCCCGAGCAGGCGATTGCCCACGAAGGTGAGGTCGCGCACGACCACGGGATCTCCGCTGCCGCCGTCGCGCACCAGTGCGACCGGGGTACCGGCGCCGGTCGCGCGGCTGATCCGCAGCAGGCGGTAGGGACTGCCCGCTTCCACCGCGTAGAGCTCGCCGGCCCCGTTCATGGCCATGCTCTCGACGGCGAAGCCGATCACGCCCACGAGCGCGGGCGTGCCGGTGTCGAGGTCGACCGCGTAGAGCTGCGGATCGACGGCGGCCGGGCCGTCGGCCACGTAGACGATGGGCGCGCGATACGTGTAGCCGCGCGTCAACAGGATGCCGTCCTCGGACGGCGCGTTGTCGCCGACGAGGTTGATCACCGTCTCGCCCCGCGCGCCGGGCGGGCTCACGACCCGGATCGTCTCGTCGTCCAGGACCTCCCACGTCGCCGCCGGGATCACGCCGAAGCGCACGGCGCGGATCTGTCGCACCCGGTCGAGGAAGCCGCGCCCCTTGAGCATGATCTCGGTGCCGCCGGCGGTCGTCCCGACGTCGGGCAGGACCTCGAGGAACACCTGGTCGAACTCGGGCTGGGGCGGACCGCCGCCTCCACCCCCACCGCATCCGAACAGGCAGAGCCCCGCGGCCAGCGCGAGTGCGACCGTCAGGTGGCTCCTGCTCATGCGTTGCTCCTCTTCGTCTGCGGGGACCGCCCTGAAGCGGCCATCGTCACCGATGCCGCGAGGGTCCCCCGGCCCGGCGACGACCCCGAAGCCCCGCGCGTGGTCCTCCAGTCCCGCCTCCCGAGGCCGAGGGGCCTCACGGACACGCGACCGACATCGCAAGACCGGGACCGTTTTGCGGCGCGGGGCCCTCGGTCGCCGGCAGAGGCTCAGAAATGGACCTCTGCCTGGACGGAGGGAAACGGTAACGCCCGGCGCGGCTCCAGATCAACCTGTAAGGCGAGCTTTGCAGACGTAACGGCAGGCGCACGCTCAGGACTCGCGGTGCTCCGCCAGCCGACGGGCGACGGCGCTTGCGGCGGGGCACTCGCGCTCGCCGCAGCAGGTGCCGGCGAGCCGTCGGCGCACGGAGCGCCAAACGAGGTAGCCGACGGTCAGCGCGCCGATGGCGGCGACGATCCACTCCTGCGCGTTCATGGGCCGAACCCCAGCAGGAGACCGCCCTGGTAGACGAGGAGGCTGGCGACGTAGGCGAGCACGGTCATGTACACGACCATGAAGATGGGCCAGCGCCACGAGTTCGTCTCGCGCTTCACCACCGCCACCGTCGCCATGCACTGACATGCCAGTACGAAGAACACCATGAGCGACACGGACGTGAGCGGCGTGTGTACCGGCGAGCCGTCCGGCCGCTTGTCGTCGCGCAGCTTCTGCCTCAGCGGCACCGACTCCTCGTCGGCCTCACCCACGCTGTAGACGATGCCGAGCGTGGAGACCATGACCTCGCGCGCGGCGAACGAGGCGATGAGGCCCACGCCCGTCTTCCAGTCGTAGCCCAGCGGCTCGATGATCGGCTCGATCGCGTGGCCGAGACGGCCGGCGAAGCTCTGCTCCAGCTGCGCGCCCGCCTCCCAGTCGGCGACCTCGGCCTCGTCCTCTCCGGCCTCGATGCGCTGCTGCGCCTCTGCCGTGATCGCGTCGTCCTTGGGGAAGTAGGCGAGGAACCAGAGGATGATCGAGATCGCGAGGATGATCGTGCCTGCCTGCCGCACGAACACCCAGCCGCGGCCGAGGACGGTCCGCACCACCTGCTTCGCGACCGGCATGCGGTAGGACGGCAGCTCCAGCAGGAACGTGGAGGCCTCCCCACGGAACAGCGTCTTGCGCAGGATCCAGGCCACGCCGAGCGCCGCGACGACCGACAGCAGGTACATCGAGAGGAGCGTGAGTCCCTGATAGCCGACGGGGATGAAGGCGGCGATGAGCAGTGCGTAGACGGGCAGGCGCGCGCTGCAGGACATCAGCGGCGCCACGAGGATCGTCACCATGCGCTCGCGCCGGTTCGCGATGGTCCGCGCGCTCATCACGCCGGGGATCGCGCACGCGAACGACGACATCAGCGGCACGAACGACTTGCCGGACAGCCCGGCGCCGCGCATGAGCCGATCGATGAGGAAGGCGGCGCGAGCCAGGTAGCCGAGGTCCTCGAGGATCGTGAGGAACAGGAACAGCAGGCAGATCTGTGGCAGGAAGATGATGACGTTGCCCACGCCCGCGACGACGCCGTCGACGAGGAGGTCCGCCAGGACGCCCTCCCCCACGAGGGCCATGACCTGCTCACCGAGCCAGCCCGTGCCGGCCTCGATCAAGTCCATGAACGGCGCGGCACCAGCGTAGACCGCCCAGAAGATCGCGCCCATGACCCCGATGAAGATCACGGGGCCGAACACGCGGTGCGTGAGGATCCGGTCGGCACGCTCCGACCTGCGCGGCGGCTCCCGCGGATCTTCCGCGCGGACGGAGCGCGTCAGCCGGCCGCAGTAGGCGTAGCGGCACTCGGCCTCGACCGCCTCGCGGTCGATGGCCGCCTCGTCCAGCGCACGGCGGGCGGTGTCGACGGCGGCGCGCAGCTCCGCGCCGCCCTCTACGAGGAAGGGATCGTCGTCCGCGGCGGCGGTGAGCAGGCGCAGCGCCTCGCCCTCCGCCGCGCTGTCGGGCACGGTGCCGGTGGCGCGCACGGCGTTCGCGAGCCCCTCGAGCGCCTCTTCCCCCTCGAGCGAGAGGCTCCACAGCCGCCCGGGCGCGGCAGCGCGGGGCAGCGCGGCGATGAGATCGTCCACGCCCTGTCCCGTGCGTCCGACGACGGCCACGACCGGCACACCGAGCTCGGCTTCGAGCTTGGCGGCGTCGATCGGCGTCCCGCGGCGCTCGACCACGTCGACCATGTTGAGCGCGATCACGACGGGGGTGCCCGTCTCGAAGAGCTGCGTGGCGAAGTACAGGTTGCGCTCGAGATTCGATGCGTCGACGACCGCGACGACGCAGTCGGGACGCGGCACGCGATCGTCGAGGCCGAGCAGCACGTTGCGTGCAACGCGCTCGTCCTCGGAACGCGGATAGAGGCTGTAGCAACCGGGCAGGTCGACGACGCGTGCGGAGCGCCCATCGGCCAGCGTGAGGCTGCCCTCCACGCGCTCGACGGTCACGCCCGGGTAGTTGCCCACCTTGCGCCGGAGTCCCGTGAGCGCGTTGAAGACGGAGGTCTTGCCGGAGTTCGGATTCCCGGCGAGCGCGACGACGGGGCGGTCCGCGCCGTCAGTCGCTGCGGTGGACGAGGACGGTCCCGGCTTCGGCGCGTCGGAGGGAGAGGTGGTATCCATGCAGCTCGACTTCCATCGGGTCGCCCAAGGGCGCGAGACGCACGACGCGCAGCGGCGTGCCCGAGACGAAGCCCATCTCGAGCAGGCGGCGGCGTAGCGTGCCCGCACCGCTCACGCTGCGTACGGTGCAGCGCTCGCCGGGTCGAAGCTCCGCGAGGGTGGGTCCCGTGTCGGCCGGGTCGAGGACACGCGCGCCGCTGGGAAGGGGCACCGGGACGTTCATACTGAGAATGATACGCAGAGTCGCGGTGATCAGCGATCGGGAACCGGGTCGTGTTACGGAACCGGCCAGGCGAGCCCCGCGGGCGGCAGCACCTGGCAGCCGAGGAGCTCCACCTCGGGGGTCAGGTACCCGTCGCGCACCGGCTCCTCCTGGCAGAGGTCGGTGGACAGGTACTTCTTGTTGCTGTCGCAGAGGATCGTGGCGACGACCGCGCCGTCGCCCTGCTCGTGGGCGACCTGGAGGGCGCCGAGGACATTGGCGCCGGCGCTGATGCCGACGCCGAGCCCGAGCTCCCGAGCCAGGGTCTGCGCCATGAGGATGGCGTCGCCGTCCCAGGTGTCCACGATCTCATCGAGCTCGTCCAGCTTGACGATGGCGGGGATGAACTCGTCGCTGATGCCCTGGATGCGGTGCTTTCCGACGCGTGTCCCTGTGCGCAGCGTCGGCGAGTTCGCGGGCTCGAGGGGATGCACGCGCACGTCGGGAAAGCGCGAGCGCAGATGGCGCCCTACGCCCATGACCGTGCCGCCCGTGCCGACCCCCGCGACGAAGCCCGTGGGCTCGAGGCCGATTTCGGCCAGCTGAGCGACGATCTCGGGCCCCGTGGTCAGCTCGTGGGCCTCGACGTTGGAGGGACTCTCGAACTGCCGGGGGGTGAAGACATGCTCGTGGCCGCGAGCGTAGTTCTCGACGCGCTCGATGCTGCCGAGGAAGCCGCCCTCGTCCGACGAGATGGGCACGATGCGGGCACCGAGGCTCTGGATGACGAGCACGCGCTCGCGACTCATCCAATCGGGCATGTAGATGCGCACGTCGTGGCCGAGCGCGCGCCCCACGGCCGCGAAGCTGATGCCCGTGTTGCCGCTGGTGGCTTCGGCGATCAGGTCGCCTGGCTGGATTTCGCCGCGGTGGTAGGCGGCCTCCAGGATGTGGAGCGCCATGCGGTCCTTGATGCTGCCCGTCAGGTTCTGGATCTCGTACTTGGCGTAGACGGTGATGCGCCGGCCCCGAAAGCGGCAGCGGATGGCGAACATCCGCGTGTCGCCGATCATCAGCCGCAGCGACTCGAGTCGTTCCTGCGTCGTCGTGGGCATGCTCACCTCCGCATCCAGGGCCGAGTATGGGCGGTCGGAGCCCGCGCGTCCATTTGTTGGGCTCTGCCAGGCTCCCGCCCGTGCCACGGTGGAACTGTCGGAGCCCCGTGTTCGTATTTTGTATTATTCGCGTTAGGTGTCCATGACCGCCCCGACCGCCCTACGCCTGCGCGCCCGGCCGCGCGACCTGATGCTCGTCGACCTCGACTGCTTCTACGTGAGCGTCGAGCGCGCCCGCGATCCGTCCCTGCGGGGGCGGCCGGTGATCGTCGGCGGCCTGCCGCACGAACGCGGTGTCGTCGCGTCGGCCTCCTACGAGGCCCGGGCCCATGGCGTGCACGCCGGCATGCCCCTCGCCCAGGCGGCGCGGCTGTGCCCTCGGGACCGCACGGCTTTCCTCCACGGCGACCACGAGGCCTACCTCCGAGCGTCACACGACGTGCTCGCGGTGCTCGAGGGCTTCACGCCGCAGGTCGAGCCGCTCTCCCTCGACGAGGCTCTGCTCGACCTCGCCGGCTGCGAGCGCCACCACGTCTCGTGGCTCGCGGCGGCAGCGGCGGTTCACGCCGCCGTGCGCGAAGCCACCGGCCTCGACGTCTCGATCGGCATCGGCGGCACGCGCGCCGTCGCCCGCATCGCGCTCGCCATGGCCAAGCCCGGCGGCGTGCTCGAGGTGCGGCGCGGCGAGGAGGCGGCCTTCCTCGCGGACCTGCCGCTCCGGTTCCTGCCCGGCGCAGGCGGGCGCACGCGCCAGGCGCTCGAGCGCTTCAACGTGCGCACGATCGGCGACCTCGGCGCGATCCCCGAGGAGGTGCTCGAGGCCACGTTCGGCCGCACGGGCATCACGCTGTCGCGCCGGGCGCGCGGCCTCGACGCGGAGCTCGATGCCCACACGGTCGGCGAGCGCACGGCGAAGAGGCCGACGATCTCGCGCGAGACGTCGCTCGCCCGCGACACGAACGACCCGCGCGTGGTGGACGGCATGCTCTCGTATCTCGCGCAGCGCGCCTGCAGCACGCTGCGCGAGCGCGGTCTGCGCGCGCGCTCGGTCTCGGTCCGCCTGCGCTACGCGGACTTCCAGAGCACCGCGATGCGCCGGCGGCTGCCGTCCACGGACCTGTGCGACGAGGACGTGCTCGCGGCCGTGCGTGCGCTGTGGCCGCAGTGCTGGCAGCGGCGAGTGAAGATCCGGCTGGTCGGCGTGGCGCTGCACGGCCTGGAGCGCCGGGAGGAGCGTCAGCTCGACCTGCTCGCGAGCGTGGACGGCGAGCGACACCTGGACGACGCCGTCGACCGCATCCGCGAGCGGCACGGCTTCGGCTCGGTGGTGCGCGGCCGGGCGATCGGCCTGCTGAAGAAGGTGCCGGCGTCGGCGCGCGGCTTCCGGCTGAGCACGCCTTCGTGCTCACGGTGACCCGAAGAGGAGTAACCGCAGAGGACGCAGAGACCGCAGAGGCGTGAGGTGCGGGGGCCCCTTGTGGCTCGAAGCCAACCACGGAGGCACGGAGGGGAAGCCCGTCGACAGACTCCTGGTGCTCCTCCGTGTCTCCGTGCCTCCGTGGTTCTTCCATACCGAACTCACGGACGGCGTGCGGAGACGGCAGTGCGACCCCATGGCGTCTCTCTGCGTCCTCTGCGGCCTCTGCGGTTCGTCTTCTTCGAACTCCGTTCGACGATCAGAGGCGCCGGATCGCGGTGAGGCCCCGCCCCGACTCGGCCAACGCCCGCTCCACGACCGCGCCCAGCGG
>JASJDY010000033.1 GCA_030065025.1 Planctomycetota bacterium | reverse complement strand
AGAAGAAGAAGGGCGCCGGCAAGAAGAAGGCAGCCAAGAAGAAGAAGAAGAAGGCTGCCAAGCGGAAGAAGGCGAAGAAGAAGAAGGCCGCCAAGAAGAAGAAGGGCGCCGGCAAGAAGAAGGCAGCCAAGAAGAAGAAGAAGAAGGCTGCCAAGCGGAAGAAGGCGAAGAAGAAGAAGGCCGCCAAGAGGAAGAAGGCTGCGAAGGGCTAGTCGCAGCTGACCGCCCGCCGCGCCGACCCGGGCGCATGCGCATCGTGGTCCCGATCGATGGGTACCTCGCACCCATCGAGTAGGAAGACACTCGTCTTGGAGCTGGCCTTCGAGAAGCTGGGCTCAGACTAGGCGGTCGCAGTCGCTTCCGCTGCCGACTCCTCGCGCCTGCGGTGGCGCGAGCATCCCCCGCACGTAGCGCGCAGGTTCGCGATGTGCGCCGTGATGAGCGCAAGGCCGCCGAGCAGGGTGACCACGCTCGCCGGCGGGATGTGCAGCGCCAGCGCGCCGGTCTCCTCGTCGCGATGCACCGTCGGGCAACAGGCCTGGCACGTGGTGGACTCCGTGGACTCTGCGGGCGCGGCGTGCGCAGGGGGCGTGGTCCAGGGCAGGATCACCCCGATGATCACCAGTGCCATGCCGATGCCACCGACGGTGACGATCCAGCGGCGTCGGTGCTCGCGGAAGCCGCGCCAGAGCGCCATGCTTGCCACGGGCAGGACCAAGGCCGCGATGAGGAGGTGGGTGACCGGGTGCACCCAGAACCCGCCGAGGGTGGGCGCCACCAGGATCAGCAGCGGCGCGATCATGCAGTGGATCGCGCAGCCGACCGAGGCGATGACGCCTGTGCGATCGAGCGCCGCGGTCAGTCGAGACGGCGTGGTGGTCGAATCGGCACTGGGGCCGGGGCTGGAGGGGGGCTGCATGGAGGAGTGATAGTGGCTTCTCATTATCGCCTCAAGCCATTTTCGGATAGCCTCCGGCCGATGGCGGGAGGAGACCCCATGCGGAACCCGATCAACTGGCGGAGCCCCTGGCGTGCGGGGTGGTTCCTGCTCGTGTTCCTGCTGGTCCCGATGGCCGAGGCGGCGGAGGAGCGCACGCTGCTCGTCTCGAGCCATGCGCGTCTCACGTTCGACGACGAGATCCAGCGCGTCGCCGTCGCGAACTCGGACATCGTCAAGTACCGCGCGTTGAGCTCGAAGGAGGGGGTCGTGCTCGCCCTGTCTCCGGGGCGAACCACCCTGAGCGTCTGGTTCACGAACGGCCAGGTGCGCGACTACGTGTTCCGGGTCCAGCGGGATCTCAGCGTGCTCGAAGAAGCGCTTCGGCGCATCGATCCGTCGATCACCGTGGAGGCCGCTCCCGATCGCGACGCCGTCATCCTCCTTGGTGTAGTCCCCGAGCTGAGCCACTCCGAAGCAGCCGAGGCGCTGGCCAAGCAGTACGTGCAGGCCGGGCGGGGACGACGCGCCGCGTCGGCGAGCGTGCAGATCGTCGAACCGGGAGGGCCGCCGGCCGGACCTGCCGGGGATCCGGACACGCGTCGCGTGTCGCCCATGGATGAGCGGTCGAGACCCACCGGGACGGTGATCAACCTGATCCGACTGCGCAACCTGCCCGGCCGTCTCGAGGACCGGATCCGCGACGCGATCGCGAGCGTCGCCGGTCCCGAGGTCACCGTCCGTCGCATCGTGCGGGGAAGGCTTCCCGATGATGCCGCCGACATCTTCGTGCTGGAGGGCACGGTCCCCAACCAGGTCGCGTTGACGCGCACGCTCACGCTTGCTGCGAGCACCGTCGTCGGCAAGGAGCAGGGCGCGGACCGCATCCGCGTCGTGGCTGACGAGTCGGGCGCGGTGGGACGCCTCGAGAGCGGCGGCGGTGGAGACAGCCAGGTGGGGGTGGTCAGCGGGCTCGCCCAATCGTCTGCCGGGCTCGGCAACAGCAGCGGTCGCGGGCGCGGACTGGCCAACCGCGTCGGACGCAACGTGGCACGCGCCAAGATCCTCGAGGCAGGCGAAGGCCGGGTGATCTCGCTCCTGCACGTGCGCGACGTGCCCCAGGTGCGGGTGGACACGCGTCTCTACGAGGTGAACTGCACGCGCCTGCGGGCCTTCGACGCCAACTTCGCGACGCTCTTCTCGGACTTCGATCAGCCGTCCTTGAACCCCGCGCGCGCTGCGGGCGGCACGGGCGGCGTGCAGGGCGCGCAGGCCGCTCGCGTGGGCAGCGGAGGGACAGAGGTCCAGAACGTGCTCTCGTTCCTGGGCGGACAGGCCTCCAACCAGTTCCAGTTCAGCGGCGGGCCCGTCGCCATCGACGCGGTGCTGACCCTGCTGGAAGCACGCGGTCTCGCGCGCAGCCTCTCCCGCCCGAGTCTGACCGTCCTCTCCGGCGAGCCCGCCTTCTTCCAGGTCGGTGGCGAGGTCCCGGTGCCCCAGGCGTTCGCCACGGCCGCCGCCTCCGGTGGCGTCCTGAACAGCGTCGTCTTCCGCAGCTTCGGCATCCAGCTGAGCGTCCGGCCGCTCGTCGGCCGTGGGGGAGACATCACGGTGGACGTCATCCCGGAGATCAGCCTTCCGGACGCGCAGCTCACGGCCGCCATCCGCCAGACCACCGGCACGCGCCAGTCCACCGCGAGCTTCGAGACCCGGACCCTGCGGACCACGGCGCGCCTCAAGGACGGCCAGGCCCTCCTCGTGGGCGGGCTCCTGTCCAAGAACAAGTCCGCAAACGACAACTCCACGCCCGGACTGCGCGACCTCCCCGGCGCGGGGCCCCTGTTCCGCGGCTGGGACCGCTCCCGCGACGAGATCCAGCTCATCGTGATGGTGCACCCGGTGATCGTGCGGGAGCCGACGACGCGGAGCCAGGTCTGGGCCTTCCCGTCGGCCCGCGAGACGCTCCGCGGACTCGGAAAGTAGAGCGGCCGGTTGCCGCAGCGGGTTTTCCGGGAACTCCGCGCACCCGAGCGGCACCTACCTAGAACCAATACCCCTCATGGAGATCCGATGAACAACCGCAAGAACAAGAACCGCCGCCAGCGCGGGACCGTCATGGTCGAGTACGGCCTCCTGCTCGCGGCCATCCTCGTCATCGGCGCCGCCGCCGTGTCGATCCTGGGCCACAAGACCAACGACATGATCGCCACCGCCGCGACGATCCTGCCCGGCGTGCACGCGGACGACAACGCCCCGATCATCTCCGGCAAGATCATCGAGACCGGCCCCGACGCCGACGGCAACCTCGCCGTCGATGCCCAGGCGATCTTCGACGCAGCCGAGACGGGCCGTCTGGGTAACAACACCGGCATCGGTGCAGACGAGCTCGAGCTTCTCGTCGTCGAGGTCGGGGAGGACTAGTAGTCGTCTCTTCCGTCCCGCATTCGCATCGGTCCGCGCCCCACACCCTCGGGCGCGGCCGAGTTGCATCTGCCGGTGAGCGCGGCGTACTCCTCATCGAGTTCGCGCTCACCGCGCTCCTTTTCTATGTACTCGTGGCTGCCATCCTGGACTTCGGGCGCCTGTTCTTCACGGCCCAGGTCGTCCAGGGCGCTGTGAGCACGGGCGCCAGGGAACTTGCGCGTACGCCGCTGCCTGCCGGATACACGTTCGACGACGCGCTCGCCGATCCCCTCGTCAAGGCGCGGGTCTACAACGACGACCTGCTGGTCGTCGACCTCGATGCGATCCCCGGAGGCCTGGACCTCGCCGAGTGGATCGGGACGTGGCCGGTGCTCAACCAGATGCTCCGACCGGCCATGATCTTCGACGAGGCGGGCGGCCGACGGCTCCTGCGCTACCCCGGCGCGCTGCTCGAAGATCCATCGCGCCCCACGGGCCTCACCGTGCTGATTCCCGTCGTCGACGCGCGCGCTGCCGACGGCGTCGAGACCCTCTCCTGGGTTGCGGCCGTCGAGGAGATCACGAACCCGGACTTCCCGGGCGAGAGCCCCTTCGACGTGACCTCCCCGGTGCCGCAGCGCGGGTTCGTGGCCTTGAGGATCAACTACCCGTGGCAGGCCGCGGCCACCACCGGGTTCCGCGGCGACGGCCTCGACGCGCCCAACATCGGCAACCCGATTGAGGCCGATCCCGCGGGGGTTTCGGCTGCGGCGCTGCCCGCCGGCGTGTCGCTCCGCCCCGACGACGGCACGCCCGGTCCCTACGCAGGCCCCTACGGCCTCGGGCGCCAGCTCGCATTCGGCCGCGAGGTACGCCCATTCCGCAAGTTGCTCTCGGTCCAGGCCCTGGTGCGCCGCGAGGTGTTCGAATGACTCCTGCCCATCCCGCTCGTCGTCCGGCTCGCTCCTCGAGCGGATTGCTACTCGGGCTGTTTCTGCTCGTCGCCGCGGCCGGCGTTCTCCTGACGCTGCACGCGCTCGAGGTCGTGACCCTGCCGTTCTTTGCGACCAAGGAAGAAGAGGCCGTCGCCGAAGAACGGCGCGGGCCGGCCCCGGGTCGCGTACGCGTGCCGATCGCTGCGCGTGCGATCGCCGCCTACGAGTCGATCCAGCGTGACGATCTCTGGGACCGCGCTGCGGGCCGCGTCGCCACGGTGGACCTGTCGGCCGAGGTCGTGGAGAGGCGGGGCATCCTGGCTGACGCACGCCAGATCGTCGGCCGTGTGCTCGACCACGAGAAGGCGCCCGGTTACGTGTTCACGGAGCGTGACTTCCTCCCGCGCGGCACGCGACCCGGCCTGGTTGCGGGCATCCCGCCCGGCAAGCGGGCGCTCCGCTTCGAAGCCGAGAACGTCCAGGGCCTCGTCGGTCTCCGGCCCGGAGACCGCTTCGACCTGTTGGCCTCCGTGGCCGTGGAGGTCGAGCCCGATCAGCTGGGAGCGCTCTCCAAGGCGGGGGCCGCCGGCGCGGAGCTCGAGCTGCGGGCTCGCCTCGCGGCACAGCGCCGGCAAGGGGAGATCCGCGTTCTCGTGCAGAACGGCGTGATCGTCTCGCCCGTGACCACGCGGCAGATCCCCGTGAGCACGGCGAGCCTCACGCGCGGCATGACGACGCGCACGAAGCCCGTGCAGGAGGTCGTGATCGCCGTCGCCCCCGAAGAGCTGGGCCCGCTTTCCGAGGCACTGGCGATCGGCGCCACGATCATGGCCACGCCTCGCTCGGGCCACCCCGATGATCCGCAGGACAGTGTGACGCCGGACTACCGCTCGCCCTGGTTGCTCGAGTCCAACGGCGAGGGAGGCAAGAAGAGCCCGACCTCGGACTTCCGCATGATGGAGGTGCTCGAGGACGGGAAGCTCAAGGTCGTGCCCGTGCCCGCCGCCCGGAAGCCGGCGAAGGGGAAGTAGGCGCACGATGTGGCTCGCATTCGCTGCGCTGATCCTCTGGGTGGCCTTCGGCGTGCTCGGTCTGCTGATCGACCTCGGCCAGGCCCGCGTGGCGCAAGGCGCCATGCAGAACGCAGTGGAAGGGGCAGCTGCCGAGGGGCTCTGGACCACCGCCGCAGGTGAAGTGGGGCGGCGCGAGGCCGCGGCGCGTCTCGTGCGCTCGACGTTCGATGACGACTTCGAGGCGACGGCCGATGATCCGTTCCAGCACGGCGCCGGCGGCGACGTCGTCCTCGGGCCCGGCACCGGCGCCGTCGACGCCGGGGCCCAGATCTCGCTGCCCGAGCCGCGCGTGTATCGGCCCGTCCCCCAGACGAACCTCGTCAATGCCACCCACGGCGACATGGTCGCGGGCCGCTACGTCTACGGGGCAGGCTCGCCCTCGGATCCGCTCCGGATCGAGCGGGCGGACTACAGCCGCGACGACTTCACACCGGACCTCGGCGACCCGGACGCGTTCCTCGTGCGCCTTCGGCGGACGGACAATCCGGACGGACTCGATGCGGTGCCCGGCGTGAGCAGCCGCGGGCGCCCCCTGCCGTGGCTCTTCGCACGCGGCGGCACCCTTGCCCCGGCCGCTCGGGCTCGCGGTATCGCGATGCGAGCGACCGCAATCGCGGCCGCGCGTCCGGCGCTCGCCGTAGGCGCGCCCGACGACTGCCGCTCGCCGACGCGGGCCGGCGCCGCGCCCTTCGCGCTTACGGTCGCCGCGTGGAACGCACGCAGCGCCGGGGACGCGATCACGCTCGAAGAGGATGAAGACGGCGACCTGCTCCAGGCGGCGACGGTCGTCGGACGCGCGATCGCGTGCCCCACATTGCGCGCCGTCGGCGAGGTGGCGGTGACCACCGGCGCCCCGCCGTCGGGGCCGCTCGCGACCGGAAGCGTCTTCTACGTGCCCATCTACGACCCCGGCCTTGCGTCACGCATCGTGGGGTTCGGACAGGTCAGCATCGTTTCACACGAAGACGACGAACTGGTGGTCCGGGTCCTTCCCGGTGGAGTGGCCTCGACGAACGCGTCGGCCGTGATGGTGGATGGTCTCGTCGGGCTCGACAGCGGAGTCGTCGACGCCCTGCTCAGCGCGGGGCGCGGCCTGTCCGAGGGTCTGCGGGCCCCGGCCCTGGTGCGCTAGAGGGGGGGAGCCACGTGACGCTCGATCGCACATTCCACATCCTGCTCGTCAGCGACGACCGGGCTCTCGAGTCGGAAGTCGGGGCGGCCCTCGCGACCCTGCCCGGCGTGCGCGCCGTGACCGTGCACGCGAGCACGCTGCGCGAGGCCGTCGAGACCGCGCGCACGCGTCAACCCGATGTCGTGATCTTCCAGATGGACAGCGACATCGAGAAGGTGCGCACGCTGACGCGCGACATGGCGGAGACGGCGCCCGGCGCGCGCGTGATCGCTGCGTATCGCCGCGATGCCTTCCCCGATCCGGAGGCGGAGAGCGGGTTGATCATCCAGGCCCTGCGCGCGCAGGTGCTCGACTTCCTGCGGATGCCCATCTCCGCGCAGGAGCTCCGCCAGCTGCTGGAGCGCCTCTTCCGTACGCCCCACCGGACGTCGGGTGCTGCCGGTCTCGTCACGACGTTCTTCAGCCACAAGGGTGGCGTCGGGAAGTCCACGCTGGCCGTGAACACGGCCTGCCTCCTCGCTCGGAGGCATCCCGACCGTGTACTCCTCGTGGATGCGTCCCTGCAGCTCGGCGTCTGTGCCCCCATGCTGGACCTCGAGCCGGACTACACCGTGCGGGACGCCGCGGGGGAGCTCGACCGTCTCGACGCCACGCTGCTCCAGCGTCTCACCGCACGACACCCGAGCGGACTCCACCTGCTTGCCGCACCCTCCACCCTGGAAGCGGCCACCGAGATCGACGATCGCGCCCTGGCTCGTATCCTCGCCCTGGCCCGCCGTTCGTACGACCACGTCGTCGTCGACACGTTCCCGCTGCTCGACGCTGTCGTGCTGGGGGCGCTCGATCTCTCCGACACCGCCGTCATCGTGACCAGTCCGGCCGTGCCGGTCGTGACGTCCACCGCGCACCTCCTCGAGACCCTGGTCGGCGTCGGGATCGATCGCAACCGCCTTGCGCTGGTGCTGAACCAGTCGCATCCCACCTACATGGGGCAGGCCGGCCCGGCTGATGTCGCCGCACGGACGGGTTTCGATGTCGAGGCCGTCGTTGCGTTCGACCGGAGGGTGCCCGCGTCGCAGAGCACCGGGCAGCCCACCGTCCTGGCGACGCGCGGACGGTCGTTCCGGCGGGGCATTGCGCGCATCGCGGACTTCGTCGAGGCACGGCGTCCTGTGGCGATGCGCGAGGCTCCGACGGCGGACGTCGAGTCCGAGCGCGAGCCCGAGGTGCAGCTGCCGTGAGCCAGGAGGACGAACGCAGTGCGGCCCAGCCCTTGCGCGAGCGCCTCCGTCGCTCCCTGGCGCAGACGGGCTCCCGCCGCCTAGCGCAGCGCGTC
The DNA here is from genome assembly GCA_030065025.1 of Planctomycetota bacterium. Lineage (GTDB taxonomy): Bacteria > Planctomycetota > PLA2 > PLA2 > JAEUHO01 > JAHEIK01. Next base: position 40,177 of record JASJDY010000033.1, on the reverse strand, counting down.
GTGGGCCGGGAGACGCCGGCCAGGCGCGCAGAGCGGCCGGAATCCCCGTCGCCGTCGGGCTATCACGAGATCAAGTCCGCGTTGTTCACCCGGCTCCTCGAAGAACTCGGGGAGCAGACGGCCGGCTCGGAGGAGCAGATCCGCGAGACGGTGCGCGCCTTCGTGGACCGCGTGCTCGACGAAGGCGTTGCTCTCAACGAACGCGAGCGCACGAGGCTGTCGGAGGATCTGACCGACGAGGTCGTGGGCCTGGGCCCGCTTGCTCCCCTGATGGCCGATCCCGCGGTCACGGACATCCTCGTGAACGGGCCCACCCAGGTCTACATCGAGCGATTCGGCAGTCTCGAGCCGACCGACGTCCGCTTCCGCGACGACGATCACATCCGGCGAGTGATCGAGCGGATCGCAGCCCGCGTCGGGCGGCGCATCGATCTCGCATCTCCGCTTCTCGACGCCCGCCTGCCCGACGGCAGCCGCGTGAACGCGACGCTTCCTCCCATCTCCATCGACGGCCCGACGCTCTCCATTCGCCGCTTCGGCCACCGTCGTCTCACGCAGGACGATCTCCTGTCGCTGCGCGAGTTCTCACCGGAGATGCTCGTCTATCTCGATCTCGCCGTGCGTCTGAAGAAGAACGTCCTGATCTCCGGCGGGACGGGCGCAGGCAAGTCCACGCTGCTGGGGGCACTCGCCGAGTCGATTCCCGCGTCCGAGCGGGTCGTCACGATCGAGGACGCGGCCGAGCTGATCCTCGACCAGCCGCACGTGGTGCGTCTGGAGACACGTCCCGCCAACATCGAGGGGCAGGGCGTCGTGCGTCAGCGGGAGCTGGTGATCAACAGCCTGCGCATGCGCCCCGACCGCATCATCGTCGGCGAGGTGCGAGGCGGCGAGGCGCTGGACATGCTCCAGGCCATGAACACGGGCCACGAGGGCAGTCTGAGCACGATTCACGCGAACGGTCCGCGCGATGCCCTGAGTCGCCTGGAGACGATGGTGCTCATGTCGGGGCTCGAGCTGCCTTCGCGAGCCATCCGGGAGCAGGTGGTGGGCGCCATCCAGGTCCTCGTGCACGTGCGGCGCTACGAGGACGGAGTACGCCGGGTCGCGAGCGTCTCGGAGATCGTGGGACTCGAAGGAGACGCGATCCTCACGAACGACATCTTCGTCTTCAAGCGCAGTGCGGGCAGCGGCCGCCGCGTCGGGGGCGACTTCCAGGCGACGGGCGTCGTGCCGCGTCTCGCGGACGATCTGCGCGAGCGTGGCGAGCCCGTACCGGTCGAGATCTTCCGCGCCCCGCCCGGAGCACCAGGCCGTGCCTGATGCCCTGACGATCGCGATCGTGGTCGTCGTCGTTGCCGGCCTCCTGTTCGTCGCCTGGCGGCGTGAGAAGACCCGTGTGAGTGTGCTCGAGCGCCTCGATCGCGGAACCGGCGCCCTGGCAGCCGAGCTGGAGACGGCGGCACCCGCTCCGTCCTGGCAACCGCGCCTGCTTCCCCTCGTCGCGGCGTTGGTCCTGGGCTTGGGCCCTGTGGTCTTCTTCGGCGTGCCGGGTGCCGTGGGGATTGCGGCTGGGGTGGGGGCGTTCGTGTTCGTCGGCGTGCTGGCGGGCACGCTCGCCGAGCGGCGGCAGCAGAAGCTGGAGATGCAGCTCGCCGAGGCCATCGACATCACGGTGAGCTCCCTCCGAGCCGGCGTCGGCATCTCGGACGCTCTGGGTGATGCCGCGGAGATCGCCCAGGCGCCCCTGCGTCCGCAGCTGATGCACTTCCTCTCCCGTATCCGACTCGGAGAGGATCCCGTGTTCGTGTGCCGGGACACGGCTCGCGGCATCCGGCTCGAGGCCTACCGGCTCTTCTACTTCGCGCTGGCCGTGCATTGGGAGGGCGGAGGCAGCCTCGCGCAGACGCTCGCCACGACCGGCCGCTTCATTCGCGATCGCACCGAGGTGGGGCGTCGCGTCCGCGCGCAGTCGACCGAAGCGCGGTACTCCGTGGTCGGCATCCTCGCCCTCACGTACATCCTCGCGGCGCTGATGTGGCGTGCGAATCCGGATGGCATGACGGGGTTCGTGAGCACCGGCCTGGGACAGGGTCTCGTGGCCGCCGCCGCCGTGCTCCAAGCGCTCGGCGCGGGGTGGATCGCGCGCATGAGTCGGATCCGGTACTAGGGGCGCGCGGGTGACGATCTTCCTGGTCAGTACGGTCTGGCTCGCCCTCGCGGTCGGTATGTGGTGGGGGTTCGTCCGCCTCGAGAGTCGACGCGCTCTGGAGCTGCGTCTCTACGGAGACGAGGGGGACACCGGCCGCGGCATGGAGGGGCGCGGCGGCGTCGCCCGCTGGCTCTTCCGCGCCGGCTTCCGCGCGCCCGATGCCACCACACGCTTCTTCGCTGCGTGCCTTGCTTTCGTCGCGCTGGGTGTCGCGGGCGGCTACCTCGTGACCCGCACTGCGGTCTATCAGACCGGGGCGCGTTGGTTGGAGGAGATCCCCGGCGGCTCGGGGCAGCTGCTGATGCCGCTGATCGGCGCGCTCCCGTGGGTCGTGGTCGTGATCGTCTCGCTGGGGCCTTGGCTGTACGTGCGCCGTCGCCGGCGCGACCTCGTCCGGCAGGTGGAAGCGGATCTCCCCCTCGACCTCGAGGTCTTCGCGACGCTTGCGCGCGCCGGGCTCGGCTTCGAGGGAGCCCTCGTGCGGGTCGTCGAGTCCGGCGACGCGTACCGCCCGCTGACGCGTGAGTTCCAGGCCGTCCAGCGCGAGGCGCTCGCCGGTGTCCCGCGTATCGACGCGCTGCAGCGCATGGCAGCACGTGTCGACGTCACATCGGTGACGATGTTCGTGAATGCGCTCGTGCACGCGGAGCAGGTGGGCGCGGGCCTGGCCGATGTCATGCAGCACCAGGCGGAGGAGGTCCGGCGTCGCCGGCAGGGGGAAGCACTCGCCCAGGCGCAGGCCTTGCCGGTGAAGCTCGTCTTTCCCCTGGTGATCTGCTTCCTACCCGGCATCTTCATCTGGACGCTGGGGCCGGCGCTCTACGAGTTCATCCGGATCGCCGATTCGGTCTTGCAGCAAGGAGGGTCATGATGGGAAACGAAGCAGCGTTGCGTTCTGGGCGCACGATGGCCGCGGTGGCAGCTGCCCTGCTGCTGCTCGGGTGCCAGTCGATCTCGACTCCTCCCGGCGAGGCTCGGGTCGATCCGGATCTGAGGATCCATCAGCTGCGCACCCTCTGGGAGGTCGCGCCGGATCACATCAGCGCCCGCAACCCCAAGGAGGTGCAGGAACAGGTCCCCTCCAAGGCGGCGATCCGCGCGCAGGCCGAGGCGCTCCTGTTCCACTATCCCCGCCACGTGCCCACCTTGCTCTTCACCGCGGTCCTTGCCTACGAGGCCGGTGAGCCGCGCGAGGCCGAGCAGCGCCTGGACGACCTGCTCGCCCTCGAGCCGAGCCATCCGGAAGCGGCCGTGCTGCGCTCCCGCATCGCGCTCGAGGACGGCAACACCCCCTTCGCGACCCGGCTGCTCACGGACCAGATCCGCATGCGTCCGGACCACGCCGGCCTGCGCGAGGCGGCGGCCGCCGCGTACTACGTGGCAGGTGACATCCCGGCGGCCGTGGAGGCGCTCGACGGGGCCGAACGCCTCGGTGCGCCGACGTGGCGCGTCGCCTACCACAGGGGCGTCCTGGCGGAGGCGAACGGCGACGAGTCCGGCGCACGTACGCACTACGAGACCGCCCTCGCGGGCAAGCCCGGATGGGACCTCCCGCGCCAGCGACTCGAGGGGCTCGGCGTGGTCGAGCCTGCCAAGGAGCTAGGCTCCGTCGACCCGTCCTACCCGCCCGCGGCGCCCCCGTTGCCGCGCTGACGGCGGTCAGGCAACGAGGACGGCGTCCCGCAGCTCCTCGCAGATCGGGCAGCCCTCGGCCAGGTGCGTCACGAGCAGCGGGAGAAGAGCCTGCCTCGCGCGGCCGAGCCGCGACCGCACGGTGCCCACCGGCAAGGAGAGCGTCATGGCGATCTCCTGGTAAGGCATGTCGTGGTGCAGACGGAGCGTGACGACGTCTCGCTGCGGTGTCGGCAGCGATGCGATCGCGTCCTCCACGACCTCGATCACCTCGCGTTCCTCGGCGCTGCTCTCAGGCCGCGGAGGCGTGTGCGGTGTGCGCCGGGACGCGGCGGTGTCCTCGTGCTTCACGCGCCGTCGCTGCGTACGCAACGCATGCAGGACGCGGTGGATGAGCGCCTTCACGAGCCAGCCCTCGACGGCGTTCGGAACGGTCGCCGTCTGATAGAGGGCCAGCAGGACTTCCTGGACGCAGTCCTCTGCGAGGTCGTCGCTCCTGAGGTAGCGCCGAGCCAGGCGGCGGAGGCGCGGTCCGTGCGTTACGTCCGTCCACTCGAGCAGCCGGCCCCGATCGCCCGCGAGGGCCGACGGCGGAGCTATCGAGACGGGCGGAGCAGCGTGCATGGTGGTTTCGTTCTTGCCTGGTCTTGACGTGCGGGACACGCTGCTAGCGCGCGGACCCGACGCCGGGCTGGCCGCTCGGCGGGGACGACGATCCGCGAGCCGGAGACGCCGCAGCAGGGATTGAAGTGATAAACGATAGTCACTTATCATTAGGGCCGTCAAGGCCCTCCCCATGCGATCGAGAGTGAGGAAGCCCACCGTTGCGCAAGAGTCGACAGCGTGAGGCGGTCCGCAGCGCCCTCCTGGCAGCGGGCCGGCCGCTGACACCGCAGGAGGTACACGCCGAGGCCGAGCGCGCCGTGGAAGGGCTCGGCATCGCGACCGTGTACCGCCACCTGAATGCCCTCGAGGAGGGCGGGGAGGTCGTGCGTCTGGACGGCTTCGGCAAGGGTGGGCGCTACGAGGCCGCGCACACGGGCCATCACCACCACTTCCACTGCCGCGATTGCGACCGCGTCTACGACGTCGAGCGATGTCCGGGGCAGGGCCGCATCGAGTCCCTCGCGCCCAAGGGGTTCGTCGTCGAGGCCCATGAGGTCACGCTCTACGGGACGTGCGCCGAGTGCGGGAGTAGCTAGTCACCTAGCGCGCGAAGCGGGCACGACGCCGACGCTGGGTGTGGACGGACCCTGACCTGGCCGCTACCAATCCCGGATGGGGGGCGAGTCGCCAGCGTCGTCGAGCTCCTCAGCGACAACAACTCGAGCGCCTTCAGTGCAGCGCACTCCGGAGATCCCATGCAGAACGTCAAGGACAAGGTCGTCGTCATCACGGGGGCGAGCAGCGGCATCGGCGCCGTGACGGCCGAGCTCCTCGCGGCCGACGGCGCGAAGGTCGTCCTCTCGGCCCGTCGCAAGGATCGGCTCGAGGAGCTGGAACAGAAGATCCACGCCGCGGGCGGCGAGGCGTTGGCCGTCGAGTCGGACGTGACGAGCCCCGATCAGATGAACGCGCTCGCGTCGGCCACCGTCGAGAAGTTCGGCCGGCTCGATGTGTGGGTGAACAACGCGGGCGTCATGCCGCTCTCACCCGTCGCCATGGGACGCACCGACGAGTGGAACCGCATGGTCGACGTCAACATCAAGGGCGTGCTCAACGGCGTGGCCGCGGCGCATCCGATCATGCTCGAGCAGGGCGACGGCCACTTCGTGAACGTCTCCTCCGTCGCCGGTCACCTCGTGTTCCCGGGTGCCGCCGTCTACTGCGCGACCAAGTTCGCCGTCCGCGCCTTCGGCGAGGGCATTCGCATGGAGTCGGGCGGCGCCGTCCGCGTGACGAACATCTCGCCCGGCGCGGTGCGGACCGAGCTGGCCGATCACATCGCCGTGGCCGAGGTGAAGGAGGGGGTCCAGCCCTTCCTCGACATCGCCATCGAGCCTGACGCGATCGCCCGCGCTATCCGCTTCGCCATCGCCGAGCCCGGTGACGTGGACGTCAACGAGGTGATCGTGCGCCCGACGAAGCAGGAGCTGTAGCCCGGTCGTAGAGCGACCTGGGGTCCCAGCTGAAGAGCGGCAGGGTCGGCCCCACGTATCCTCTTCCGAGACCCGGAGGCCGACGCGTGGGGTGGATCCCCGTTCTGTTTGCGCGCAAAGCGCTCGACCTGGCCGGAACGGACGTGGCCCGTCCGTTCCGCCATCTGCTGGCCCGGCCAGGGTCCGAGCCGATGATGCGCGACGCGGACTTCTTCGACCTGCTGGAGCATCTGCGCCGCGAAGCGCCGGACGGCCGGTCCATCCCCGTGAGGGTTGGGGCCTCCATGCGCTGCAACGACTACGGCGCGTTCGGACTCGCGTTCAAGTCGGCGATCGACCTCGGAAGTTCCTACCGGCGCGTCGAGCGCTACGGCCGCGTCGTCACGACCACCTCGAACTTCCGGCTGCTCCCCGGCGACGACACGTCGCTCTTCGAGGTGATCCCGGGATCGCCCGATCGTACTGGGCTCAGGCTGACGAACGAGCTCGCCTTGGCTGCGGCCGTCTCGATCAGCCGCGAAGTCTATGAGCGACCGTTCACTCCCGTTGCGGTTCATCTGTCGCAAGACGCCCCGGACGATTCGACTGCGTTCGACACCCACTTCGGTTGTCCGATGCACTACAACGCGGACCGGGACGCGCTCGAGGTGTCCGCGGTGCAGCTCGAGCAGCCGAACCGACTCGGTGACGACTCGATCTCCCGCTTCTTCGACACGCATCTGGACGGCGCCTTGGCCGAGCTGCCCTCGGTGGGGGGGCTGATCCAGCGCGTGAAGTCCGAGATCTCGAACGCGCTGAGCGAGGGGACGCCGACGCTCTCGGAGATCGCTACCCGACTCGCAATGAGCAGGCGCACACTGCAGCGCAGGCTGGCTGAGGAAGACGTCAACTTCCAGGACGTGATCACCGAGGTGCAGCACACCCTGGCGAAGCAGCTGCTGCGAGCATCCGACTGCGAGCTCGTCGAGATCGCGTTCCTGACCGGCTTCTCCGACCAGAGCTCCTTCGGCCGGGCGTTCAAGCGCTGGACCGGGGAGACACCGCGCTCCTATCGCCTGGGTGCATCCGGCTGATCCTGGCGCGCTGGGCACAAGCATTGGCGCACGCGGCCGAGAACCCCCGCGGAGGCACATCTAGGTTCGTGGCACACCCCAGCAAGGAGATGCAGAGCCATGAACAACCACATCGAACACGAGACGCCCGCGCGGATGCTCGTCCTGGCAGCGAGCGGGAAGACAGGTCGTCGCGTAGCGTCCCGACTGGATGCCGGAGGCTTCCACGTACGTAGAGGGTCGCGGTCGACCTCACCGGCCTTCGACTGGACCGAGTCCAGCACGTGGGGCAGAGCTCTCGCCGGCATCGACGCCGTCTACATCGCCTACCCCCAGGATCTGGACCTCGAGAAGGCGACCGACCGGATCGGCGCGTTCATCGAGCACGCCAAGCGAGCCGGCGTGCAGCGTCTCGTGCTGCTCACGGGGCGTGGCGAAGAGGAGGGACTGCGTCAGGAGACTCTCGTCCGCGAGAGCGGGCTCACGTGGACGGTGGTCCGCTCGGCCTGGTTCAACCAGAACTTCACGGAAGGCGGGTTCGCCGAGCTGGTGGAAGCGGGAGAGTTCGTGCTTCCTTCCGGTCACGTGCCGGAGCCCTTCGTGGACCTGGATGACCTGTCCGACGTCGCCGTCGCAGCTCTCACCGAGCCTGGTCATCATGGCGAGATCTACGACGTCACGGGCCCGCGCGGCCTGACGCTGGAGGACGTCGCCACCGAGCTGTCGAGGGCGTTGGGACATCCCATCTCGTTCGTCCCGGTCACCCACGCGGACTTCCTCGCGGGCCTCGAGGCTTCAGGGGCGCCGGAGGACGTCGTCGGTCTCATGGACTTCCTGTTCGGGACGCTGCTCGACGGCCGCAACGCGCACCTGGGCGACGGCGTGGAGCGGGCGCTGGGACGCAAGCCGCGCGACTTCTCCGAGTTCGCTCGCCGCGCTGCCACGGACCAGGCAACGGCGTCCCCGTCAAGTGCCGCGACCGAGCATGAAGCCGTGCTGCGGCGCTTCGTCACCGAGTTCATCAACGGCGGCGACGAGTCCGTGCTCCCGGATCTCATCCACGAGGACTACCTCTACCGCAGCCCGGGCGAGGAGGTGAGCGGACGTGAGGAGCTCACCGCGATGTTCCGGGGCTTGCGTTCGGCCTTCCCGGACATGGTGCTGACCAGCCACCGGATCATCGCCAACGACGACACGACGGTCCTGGACTTCACGTTGAAGGGCACCCAGCGCGGCGAGTTCATGGGCATCCCCGCCACCAACCGCGCCATCGACATCCGCGGGGTCGTGATCAGCCGGTACCGCGACGGCAAGATCGTCCACGACTGGGAGATCCTCGACAGCCTGACGATGCTGCAGCAGCTGGAGGTGGCCTAAGCCGTACCGAACCAGGAACGAAGCCGCCGGTATACCGGCCGAGTCGTGCCAGGTAATCGTCCCTGACACGGGCCGGTCGTCATGTCGGCGGTTCCGTTCCCGGGACCGTACTTGTAGGGTGCGCGCCCCAGGAGCGCAGCCATGTCGATTCACCAGATCGTCGCCATCGCGACGCTCGTCGCCGCGGTCATTCTGTTCATCAGCGAGGCGATCCCGCTGTGGATGACCGCGCTCGCGATTCCCGTCGTGTTGGCCGCGACCGGAACGCTCGAGAGTGCGGATCAGGCACTCGCCGGGTTCGGCAACCCGGCTGTGCTCGCCCTCGCTGCGATCTTCGTTCTTGGTCAGGGCATGCAGGAGAGCGGGGTCGCCTCCTTGATGGCGCAGGGGCTGCAGCGCGTCGGTGGGCGTAGCGAGACCGTGCTCATCCTCTCGATCATGGTCTCCGTCGCGTTCCTGTCGGCGTTCATGTCGAACGCCGCGACGGTGGCTGTCTTCCTGCCCGCCGTTGCCGTCCTCGCACGGCGCGCAGAGCTTCATCCGTCCCGGCTGATGATGCCGCTCTCGTTCGCCGCGATCGTGGGTGGCACGACCACGATCATCGGCACGACGCCGAACCTGATCCTCGCCGAGGGCCTGCGCGTCCGCGGCGAGGTCATCGCCATGGCGGACTTCGCGAAGATCGGCGTGCCGGTGACCATGGCCTGCATCGCGTACATGACCTTCGTCGGGCGGCGCTGGCTCCCCTTGCGAACCGGCGGCGAGCGTCGCCGGCAGGTGCCCGACGAACTCGCGCAAGCCTACGGCCTGCCTTCGAAGCTCCATCGCATGCGTCTCGGCGAGGACTCCACATGCGCGCGCAAGTCGCTACGCGAAGCCGACCTGGACGATGAGTACGGTCTGAAGGTCGTGCTGGTGAGCCGTCCGCGCGGAACGCGCATGCGGACGGTTCACCCGACGCCCGACCTGGTGCTGGAGGTCGGTGACGAGCTCTTCCTCGAAGGGGCTGACGAAGACGCCTGGCGCTTCAGCGAGGAGTGCTGGGTGCAGTACGGCATGGCCAAGGTCGGCTCGATGGACGAGATCCTCGAGCAGGGCGTCTCCTTGGCCGAGGTCACGATCCCGCCGCGCTCCGAGGCCATCGGCGAGACGCTGCGCAGCCTGAAGTTCCGCAATGAGTTCTCGCTGAGCGTGCTCGCCATCTGGCGGCGAGACGAGATCCGCGACTCGGGCCTCGCCGATGTCCCGCTGGAGCTGGGTGATGCGTTGCTCGTGTCGGGCGCGGGCCGCGACATCAGGCGCCTCGGTCGCGATGGGCGGTTCATCGCCCTGTTCGAGGGCGCTCAGGAGCAGGACGTGCGCCGTGCGCCGCTGGCAATCGGTCTCTTGCTGCTCGCGCTGATCCCGCCGCTCCTGGGGCTGCTGCCCCTCGCGGTGACCGCGCTCGGCGCGGCGGTGCTCATGCGCGCGACGCGCTGCGTCTCCATGGCCGGAATCCGCGAGTGCATGGACTTCCGGATCCTGTTCCTGATCGCCGGCACGATCCCGCTGGGGATGGCTCTCGAGCAGCACGAGGTCGCCTCCGACGCAGCGCAGGGTCTGCTGACGATCGAGCCGCTGTTAGGCGCGACGGGCGTCATCGCTGCGTTGTTCATCGTCTCCGCCGTCCTGAGCACGACCAGCAACAACGGTGCGGCAGCCGTGATCCTGGCGCCGGTCGCGCTCGAGGTTGCCGCAGGGTCGGGGCTCGACGTGCGCACCACCGTGCTGGCCGTCGCCTTCGGCACGAGCTGCGCGTTCATGCTGCCCTTCGCCCATCAGTGCAATCTCATGGTGATGGGCTCGGGCGGGTACCGCACCAGCGACTTCGCCAAAGCGGGCATCGGGATGAGCATCGTCATGGCCGCCACCACGGTGTTCTTCCTCCAGCTCCTATAGCGGCACCCGGCTCGGCGCCGACGGACGTCCTTGGGTAGTCTCTACCCATCCTCGTCCCTGCGGAGGCCTCATGGATTCAGCTCTTCCTCGCGTCGTCCTGCTGCTCGCGGCTCTCATCGTGGCCCTCGCGGCGCCTATGCCCACGGCGCACGCCGACGAGCTCCCGGACTTCGACAAGCTGTGGGACTACGGCAACCCGGCGGCAACCGAGAAGCGCTTCCGCGAGCTGCTGCCCAAGGCCGAGGCCGCGGGCAACCTGGGCTACAAGCTCGAGCTGCTGACCCAGATCGGGCGCACGCTGGGACTGCAGCGCAAGTTCCAGGAAGCGCACGAGGTCCTCGACGGCGTCGAGAAGCAGCTCACGGGCGGCACCCAGCGCGCGCGCGTGCGCTATCTGCTCGAACGCGGCCGTGCGTTCAATTCCTCGAACCAGAAGGCCAAGGCGGTGCCGATCTTCGAGCAGGCGTGGAACCTGGCGCGATCGATCAAGGCGCACGGCCTGGTCGTCGACGCGGCGCACATGCTGGGTATCGCCGTTCCGGGCACCGCCGACAAGCTCGCATGGAACGTGAAGGCAATGGAGTACGCGGAGAGCTCCAAGGATCCGCGTGCGATGCGCTGGCTCGGCACGCTCTACAACAACATCGGCTGGACCTATCACGAGGCCAAGCAGTACGAGAAGGCGCTGGAGGTCCACACGAAGGGCTGGCTGTGGCGGCAGAAGGTCGCGCCGGACAGTCAGGGCACACGCATTGCCAAGTGGGCCGTGGCCAAGCAGCTGCGCGAGCTGAAGCGCGCCGCGCTTGCGCTGGCTCTTCAGCGCGAGCTGCTGGCCGTCTACGAGAAGATGGAGAAGCCGAGCGGCTTCGTCTTCGAGGAGATCGGTGAGTGTCTGCTGCTGCTGGAAGGGCCCGACGAGGCGAAGCCGTGGTTCGCCAAGGCCTGGCCGCTGCTCAAGGACATGCAGTGGATCCAGTCATCGGAGCCCGAGCGCCTGCCCCGCATCAAGCGCCTCGGCGGCATCAAGGACGGGAAGTAGGTCGTACGCCTTCCTGCGCAGCTCTGCGCAGTCTCGCTGGGCCCATCGGCGCAGCGACGCCCCATACCGGGGCACGACACGCACCGGTCGCGCTGGCACGACGCTCGCAGCTAGCCTCTCGCTGGGCGGTGGTCCTCCGCCGCCGATCGGAGGTGGTGATGCGCTCTCTCCTCGTCTGCTTCGCTCTCGCCCTGCTGTGCGTCGCACCCGGATGCAAGCCGGGCTGGTCGGCCGATGGCAAGCAGGTCGCCTACTGGTGGACGCCCGATGAGGGCGCCACCTCCTACCTGGCCACCTACCACATCGAGACGGGTGCCTCGCGGCGCGTGTTCGTCAGCAAGCGCCACAGCGTGCTGCGACCCATGTTCGCGGCGGACGGGAAGAGTCTGCTCGTGCTCGCTGCACGCGAGCCATCGGGTGGTTCGACCCCGCGTAGCAACGACCACCTCTGCGACGTCGACCTGCTGCGCATCCGACTCGATCGCAAGTCCGGTGCGTCCACGCGCGTGCACGAGACCATCGCGACGCTCCAGCGTACGGACGGCGATGCCCTGCTGTGGACGGACATGCTGCTCGATGCGCAAGGCCAGCTCTGGTGGACGGCGTACCAGAAGCCGCGCAAGAAGGCGGGTGTCCCCGAGCGGATCATGCCCGTACGGATCGACCTCACGACCGGCGCAATCACGCGTCCGTTCCCCAAGCGCGACGTGCGTCTGGAGAGCGGCCGGGCCGGCATCTTCGGCGTCGAGGGCCTCGTGCTGAACCGGCGCGTCGGCCGCCTCCGCCTCTCGGAGAAGGGACCCGTCTTCGAGCACCTGTCCGGCCCGCTCGGCCGCCTGCGGGACGGTGAGCTCATCGCCATCGGCACCAAGCACCTCGCCGCGATGCGTCCCGTGCGGAGCAAGGAGGACAAACGCGCTCGCTGCGAGCTGCTCATCACGGACCTCGCCGGCACGCTCCGCGCGCGCGTGCCCGTGCCGCAGGAGGTCGCGGCGACGCTCGGCGCGGCGACATTCGATGCAGAGGACCGTACGCTCTGGGCCTTCTCTGCCGGGGGGCGCTACCTCCTGCGCTTCGATGTGCAGAAGGGGCGATTCGTGCGTGCTGTGGCCGTGCCCGATGCGCCGGATCAGTTCGCGCCATCCCCGGGCGGAACGCACTTCGCGGGCGGCACGATGGAGCCGGCCGGAGACGGCACACTGCTGTGCGTCTTCGACCTGACGGGGGCCAAGCCGCAGATCCGCCGCATCAAGATCCCGAAATGACGGAGTCAGGCACGGAACTGCGCGGCGCCGGCATTCGATGCATCCCATGGACGGGGAGCGCAACATGCGCGCGGCCGATTCGGGAGGGCGGTGCCCTTGCGGTGCCCTCCTCATGCGCGATGCTTGCGCGACATGGGCGGTCGCGCCACGATTCGCCCCCTGCCCGACGAGGGAGATGAAGCCTTGCTCCGCCTGAAGCCGAAGCCCAACTCGGATCTCCTCACGCCGTACGTGGCGGTGCGGTCGTTCACCGAGCGTCTGTGCGAGACGCTATCGCCCGAGGACTGCCAGGTGCAGTCCATGCCGGACGTCAGCCCCACGCGGTGGCACCTGGCGCACACGACGTGGTTCTTCGAGACGTTCGTGCTGGGGAACGCATCCGGGTACCGGCTTTTCGACGAGCGCTATCCGGCGCTCTTCAACTCCTACTACAACAGCCTCGGATCCCAGTTCCCGCGGCCGAGGCGCGGCCTGGTCACGCGGCCCGGCCTCGGCGAGGTTCTCGAGTATCGCGCGCACGTCGATCGCCACATGCGCGCGCGGATCGAGTCCGGGGACCTGAGCGCAGCGGATCGCGCGGCCCTCACCCTAGGCCTGAACCACGAGCAACAGCATCAGGAGTTGATCGTCACCGACATCAAGCATGTCTTGTCGCTCAACCCCCTGGCCCCGGCCTTCCGCGAAGATCCCCTCGCCACGGTCGACGCGAAGCCGGCGGGTGCCGGTCGGTCGATTGCCGAAGGCGTTCACGAGATCGGACACGAGGGCCCCGGCTTCCACTTCGACAACGAAGGCCCGCGCCACCGTGTGTACTTGCAGGACTGCACGCTGGACGACGCGCTCGTCACGGCGGGTGACTACCTGGCCTTCATGGAGGACGGCGCGTACGCGGATCCGCTGATCTGGCTCTCGCTCGGCTGGCAAGCGCTGCAGGAGCAGGGCTGGGAGGCGCCGCTCTACTGGTACGAGCGCGACGGAGTGTGGTGGCAGCACACGTTGGCCGGTCCCGCGCCGGTCGATCCGGATGCTCCCGTCACGCACGTCAGCTACTTCGAGGCCGATGCCTTCGCTCGCTGGGCCGGAGCCCGTCTTCCGACGGAAGCGGAGTGGGAGGTCGCGGCGGGTGCCGACGTGGAGGAAGGCGGGTTCGCCGACCAGCGCGTGGCGGCGGGACGCGCCATCCATCCGAGTGGGCACGGCCGCTACGGCGAGGTCTGGCAGTGGACCTCGAGCGCCTACGCGGCGTACCCGGGCTACGCTCCCGCGCCGGGGGCGCTGGGTGAGTACAACGGCAAGTTCATGTGCAACCAGTACGTCCTGCGGGGCGGTTCGTGCGCCACACCTTCGGACCACACCCGGCCGACGTACCGCAACTTCTTCCCGCCCGAAGCGCGTTGGCAGTTCAGCGGGATCCGTCTGGCTCGCTGACGCGTCCACGGGCCGGGTTCCATGTTCCGGCCACCTGCTTATGAAGGCGCCTGAACGGACTCAGACTTCTTAGCAAGTTGGGTCGGCCGCGTCCGGCGGCGTGCAGACGGTGCTACACGTACCCAGACGGCGGGTAGGGATCCTGCCGGTCTGGAGGAGGAGACCATGCGGATCCTGTCCGTCATCTCGCTATCTGTCTGTCTCGCGGTGTGCGGAGCTTGCGGCGGAGGCGGCGCGGAAGCCGTCAGCGTCGGAGCGCAGGTCACGGGCAAAATCACCGGTGTCAACGGATCGAACGCGGTCGCAGGCATCGTCGTTGAGTCCCTCGTCGATGGCACGACCGTCGTCACCGGCTCGGATGGCGCGTTCCAGCTTGCGGTCCGCGCCGGCGATCCGATCGTGCTGCGCTTCGAGGACCCCGCCGCTCCCGCAGGGGAGGGGCCGCCCAAGGATCCGAGCGAGTCAGGTGATGACACGCCCGACGGCGCCGACATCGACGGCGACGAGGTGGAGCTCGATCCCCTCGGGGAGGACGAGCACTGCCGCATCGAGGTCGAGATCGAGGACGGCGAGGTCGTCGAGTGCCGGATCGAGCACCCCGAGAGCGACGACGACGATCGCCCGGTCTTCGAGGCCGAGTGCCGTCTCAAGCCGACCGAGGGCAGCTCGGAGCCCGAGGCCATCGCCGAGGCCGAGCTCACGTGCAGCGCGACCTGCTGCGAGCTCGAAGTGGAGGTCGAGGACGTCCTCTTCGCGACGGAGCTGACCGTCGCCGTGGAGTGCGAGGGCCTCATCGAGGAGCTGGGCGTGATCGAGATCGTCGCAGGGGAGGGGCACTTCGAGCTCGACTCCTGCACGCTCGAGGTCTTGCCCTTCGGCGCGGAGTCCCTTGCGGACCTGCGCGGCTGCGCGTTGCTCCTGCTCGACGCGAATGGCAATGCCGCCCTCAGCGGCTGCGTGCCGGGCGAGGACGAGGAGGACAAGCGCGACCGCTTCGAGGAGGACTGCGACCTCGAGCCGGTCGAGGGGAGCTCGGAGCCGACCGCAGAGGGCGAAGCCGAGCTGTTCTGTCAGGACGGTGGCTGCAAGCTGGTGGTCGAGGTCGGCGGCGTCGTGACCGCAACCTCATTCACCGTGACCGTCGAGTGTGGCGAGCTCCGCGAGGAGATCGGCACGATCGAGATCGTCGAGGGGCAGGGTCGCTTCGTGCGGGAGTACGGCCTCGAGGACGTACGCCCCTTCGAGGCGAACTCGCTGACTGAGTTGGGCGACTGCCGACTCCTCCTGCTCGACGGCGAGGGCGCGGTCGCCCTGGCCGGCTGCTTCCCCGGCGACGATGACGACGGTGAGGACGAAGACGGCGAAGAAGAAGGTCGCGGCTACGTCGCCGACTGTGATCTGGAGCCGACGGTCGGCGGCGCGCAGCCCGAGGCCGACGGCGACGCGATCGTGCGCTGCGGCGCGGGCGGTTGCTCACTCGTGGTCGAGGTCGAGCATCTCGTCGGCGTCGAGACGCTGACCCTCGTCGTCCTCTGCGAGGGCGTCGAGGCCGAGCTCGGCGTGATCGAGATCGTCGAAGGTGAAGGACGCTTCGCCAAGGAGTACGGTGCCGAGTCGCCGCGTCCCTTCGGCGTCGAGTCGCTGAAGGCGCTAGCCGGCTGCGAGCTGCTCGTCTACGACGGTGAGACCATCGTGCTGCGGGGCTGCTTCCCCGGCGGCGAGGATTGAGCCGGGCGCAGCGGACCGCAACAAGCGCGTACTAGCCGAGCCGCGGCGACGTGTCCGCGGCTCGGTACTCGCCGCCCTTCGGACCTACAGGTCGACCCGGAAGCCGAAGAAGAACGAGTGCACGACGACGCTGTCGGTGCGGTCCTGCAGTTGGACCGATCCTGTCGCACCCTGCGAGAAGTCGAGGATCTCGTTGGCTCGCGCGACCTCCGTGACGTAGAGGATCGAGTACGAAGCGGTCACGCCGAAGCGGCTCGAGATGCGCCACAGCGCGCCGATCTCACCCTCCAGACCCACGGCGAAGTCGCTCTCCTCGAGCACGGCATTCGCCGTCGGGCCGCCGGTCACGATGCGCGTGTCGCTCTCCGAGAGGTCGCGACTCATGCCGCCCAGGAGCACCTTCCCGACGAAGGACACCTGGAACCGGGAGCTCATGTTCCTGCGGTAGGCGCCGCAGATCTGCCCGCAGAAGAACCCGTTCTCCGCCTCGGACAGGAGATCGGCCGTCGGGAACCCGGTCCAGTTCGTGGCGCGAGCCGTGTCATCGATGCGCAGGTAGCGCGCGCCGAGCCCCACGTCCCACTGCGAGCAACGGTCGGCGCGGATGGTGCGCCACACGTTCAGCTCGCCGCCCCACATTTCGGTCTCGCTCGTGAGGGTGCTGGTGAGCGCGGGTGAGACGGCCACGGCCGCCGTCGGCGTCGGGCGCGTGCCGAACTGAGCGGTCTGGCGGGAGCTGCCTTCCCACTCGCCCAGCCACGTGAAACGACCTTCGACGCGGTAGCGGCGGCCGACGCTATAGCCGACCGTCACGCGTCCGCCGAATGCCTCGTCGAGCTCGTTGAGACCCCAGTCGAAGGGCGTGGTGCCCGCGGGGAGCGGCTCGCCGAGGATGCCCTCAGGATCGTCGAACAGGGACAGCGCGCCTTCCAGCGTGAAGTCCCAGCGATTGCACGGGTTGCACCGACGACGCATGACGATGGGCTCGCAGGGCGTCACGTCCTCGGGCTGAATGACCTCCATCGGGGCGGGGACCGCCTCCATCGGCGGCGGCGGCACGACCGGCGACGACTCGTGCGGCGGGGACGCCTCGCCCGGCTCGCCGTCGTCTGCGGGCGGCACAGCCGGCGGCAACTCAGGAGCCGGAGGCGTATCGACGGGGGCATCGTCCGCCATCTGCGGCGCAGCCGGCGGGAACAGGTCGGGCGGCATGTCTTCGGCCGCCACCGGCAGGGCGGGGAGCAGCAGGGCCAGGCCTACCCACAAGAGCCACTTCGATCCGCGCAGACGTTGGTGCAGTGTGTCCATAGCCCCTCCCCGGGCCCCCGTTCGACGCGGGAATTCTAACTCTGGGTCGGGTCGCGCCACACATGTTCAGTTCGTGGGTTCAGAGGGCCGGGAGCCTTGCGAGGTGCGGTGCGGCGGCATAGGCTCCGAACATGTGCTGCCGGCGCGCAGACGTGGGGGTCTGCCGTCCGTCGGTTCATCACAGGGGGTGCTGAGATGACGCGCAACACGAAGCTCTGGGCAACCGCGTTCTACGCCGTTCTGCTGCTGGCTGTGGCCGGCTGCGGCGATGCGACGCTCACGATGGGCACGAGCGGGGGGCACCAGGTCACCACCATCACCTCGCCGTTCCAGGCGGCGGTCGCGACGCCGTTCGTGATCACGGGAGGACCGTTCCTCTCTCTGGCAGGCACGGAGTGCCAGATCACCTTCGAGGCGACTGCGGGCACCCCCTTCGCCGACGGCACCTCCGCCACTGCCACCGTCGTGGGGACGATCACCTCCGACACCACCGTCGAAGGCACGAGCCCGACGAGCGCGTTCGGTAGCAACTGGGACGCCCATGTCACCGTGGCGCTGCCCAGCGGCTTCGAGGGGCGCTCGGCGACGCCCATTGCCAACTTCATCGGGGTGCCGCCGGCCGACGCTGTGAACGACGCCTACAGCTCGACCGGTAACGTACGTCTCGAGCGCGACGCCGCGCTCGGGCTTCTCGCCAACGACACGCCTCCGTCGGCCACCGTCACCAGCTTCCAGAACCCCAGCACGAACGGCGGTGACGTCAACGTGCAGCCGGACGGCTCGTTCACATACGACCCGCCGATCGGCTTCACCGGTACCGACACGTTCACGTACGAGGCCTCCAGCCTGTCCGGATCCGACGTCGCGACGGTCACCATCACCGTCTCCGACGTGATCTGGTTCATCGACGGTAGCGCAGCGCCGGGCGGCGACGGCCGGCAGATATCGCCCTTCAACACGACCGCAGCCTTCATGGCCGTCCAGGGCGTCGATGCCCTGCCCGGCCACTGGATCTACTACTACTACAACGGCGGCGCGCCCTACACGGACTCCCTGACTCTGCTGGACGACCAGGTCCTGGTCGGCCAGGGCGTGGACCTGCAGCCGGGCGCCGACGTGATCGTGCCCGCCTCCTCGCCTTCGGTCTTGAACGCTGCGGCGGGCGACACCGTGACGCTGGCCGCGAACAACACGGTGCGCGGACTCGACATCCGGTCGACGGCCGGGACGGCCATCTTCGGCGGCTTCGCTGCCAACCTCACTCTGAACCAGACGGCGGCGCACGGCGTAGGCGGTCCCGCCGTCAACATCAGCGGTGGGGGCGGGACATTCGCCGTCACGTTCAGCGCCATCACGTCCAACAACTCGCCGACCAACGGCATCAGCATCGACAACGCCGGCGGCAGCTTCACGTCGGAGGGCACCACCTCGACGAACGCCGCGGGCGCTGGCATCCGGCTCGACAACAACAGCGGGAGCTTCAGCTTCAACGGCGTGACGATCACGGGCACCACGGGTCGCGGGATCCACGCCACCAGCGGCGGGACGCTCTCGATCTCCGGCACGATGAACACGATCACGACGACGACGGGCACCGCGCTCGAGGTCGACACCGTGACCATCGGCGCCCTGGGCCTGACCTTCGAGAGCGTCTCCTCGAACGGTGCGGCGAGCGGCATCGTGCTCAGCGCCACGGGCACGAGCGGCGGTCTCACGGTCACCGGCGACGGATCCGGCGCGTCCAATGGCTCGGGCGGTTCGATCGACAACTCGACGACGGACGGTATCCGCCTCACGAACTGCCAGGACGTCTCGATCACCCAGCTCGACATCGACACGTCGACCGAACACGGGGTCCAGATCAACGCCGTCCAGAACTTCACGTTCCAGGACGCCCAGATCCTGAACGCCGGCGCCAACAACGATCAGCACGCAATCGACATCACGAACGGTCACGGCACGTTCCTGATCGAGGACGTCTTCTTCAACAACATGAACGAGGACGGGGTCGAGGTCGTCAACACGCTCAACGACGACGCCACCCGTGACGACTTCACGCTCCGTCGACTCACCTTCAGGGATCACACCGCAGCCGGCTGGGGCGAGCACTGCGTCGACGTCAACGCCCAGGGCACGTCGGAGTTCGACGTCCTCATCGACGACTGCGACTTCGACGTCAGCTTCGAGGGCACGCTCGGTGTCAACTGCCGGAGCATCAACACGGGCAACGTGGTGGTCACCATCCAGGACTGCCTGTTCGAGTCCGCGGACGCCTTCGGCAGCGGAAGCGTACAGTGCGTCGCGGCCGACACGAGCACGGCCACGTGGAACGTGCTTCGCAACGACATGAACGAGAGCCCGTTCACCGCGATCCTGATCAACAACGACGACAGCGCCACGTCATTCGCCACGGTGCGCGGCAACGACATCGACTTCGTCATCGCGTCCCACAACGGCTTCGGCATCTCGATGCGCCAGGACGAGGAAGGCGTCCACACCGCGCTCATCGAGGACAACACGATCGACAACCACGCGTTCGATCCCGTTCGCCTGGTTGCTCGCGACTCCGTGACCGGGACGGGCACGCTGAACGCCACGATCAGGAACAACACGTGGGCGACCGCGCCCATCATCTTTGGTGCCGGTGTGTTCTGCGACTCGCGCGACGACAACACGCTGTGGCTGAACGCCACGGGCAACAACATCCGGGGCACGCGGACGTTCACGAGCTACGACGACGACTTCGCGTTCCGCCAGGACGACACGGCAGATCTCAAGATCACCCAGCTCGATCCGACCGGCCCGGCGGATCCCAACAGGCTCGACACCATCAACAACGGCGCCACGAACGGCACCAATGGCACGATCCTCTGGAATCAGGGCGCGCCGCCGCTCCCGCCGGTCGTGCCGTAATCGGCTGACGTACCGAACCAGGAACGAAGCCGCCGGTTTCGTGACCGATCCGTACCCGGAACGAGTCGGCCGACCCTGCGAAGGCTCGGCCGCGCGGTACCGGCGTTGCGAAGTCCCTAGGGCTGCGCGCGCTTGCGCTGCAGGCGGTTGCGGTAGAGGACGTAGACCGCCGGCCCGAAGGCCAGCGCCATGACGGACATGCCGAAGGCGATCCCGAGGAAGGTGTACATCCCTGCACAGCAGTGTGCGCGGTGGCGGGCGAGTACGTGCGTGGGTACGGCCACGAGCAGCTCGAGCGCACTGCCGCGGATGAGCCAGCGACTGACGCGCGTGCTGAATGCCGCTGGTGCATCTCTCCGCGCGTAGCGATGGAACAGCCAGGCCCAGCCCAGCCAGCTCAGGATGGCGATTCCCAGGATCTCCTTCCAGACACCGGGGTAGAGCGCGTCGTCCTGACCGACGGTTTCGGCAACGCAGAGCCCCAACGCGAACAGGAGTGCGGCCATGGCCGCGGCCGCGGCAGCGATCGTGATCCGCACGTCGCGTCTGCTGACGGGACGCCGCTCGGTCAGCCGCACCGGGATGATGAGCAGAGCGGCCTGGCAACCAACCATGAGCAGGAACCAGATGGTGTAGCCCACGGGGTGGTACCGCCGCATGAGCTTTGCGAGGTCGTGCTGGCCGCCATGGGCTGCGTACCACACGGGCAGCGTGAAGACGAGCAGCGCGATGGCGTACAGCACGACGAGCGTGATGGCGGGGCGCTTCACGAGGACCATCTTGGGTGCCGCACCCTGTGACGGTGAGTCACAAATGCTCTGGATCCGTGTCCGGCACACATAGGTCGCGGCTGCGATGCACGCGTGCATTGGTCTGTGCACGCGTCGTTCGTTGCGCGTGGCATCCAGGATCGCGGGGGGCGATGGGGGGGTAGAGTGTGCACGTGCGTCGCCCGCCGCTCCTCGTGCTCGCCCTCCTCCTGGCACTACCCGTGGGAGGCGCGCCCGTACTTGCAGAGGGCACGCCCCCGGGACCTCCGCCGCCGCCCAAGGTCTGGAATGGGCGTGACAAGGCGCGCGAGGTCAAGGGCTGGATCAAGGAGTACGCCACGGCCACCGCCGCGCGGCAGGCCGAGATCCGCGCCGCCCTGGACGCGCTGGGCTCGCTCAAGCTCTCGGCCGTGAAGACCAAGGCCCGGATCATCCTCAAGGCCGTGCGCAAGGCGCGACCCAAGCTGGAGAAGAAGGCCAGTCAGACGTTCACGCACGACGGCCTGTCCGGCACGGTGCACCTCCTCGGTGCCAAGAAGAAGAAGCCTCTGTTCCTGGCACTTCACGGCGGCGGACAGGGCGTCGGCGACGGCAAGAACGCCATGCAGAAGTGGGGGATGGCCGGCGGCAAGTGCATCGTCATCGCACCGACCACGCCCAAGAAGGTCGGCTCCGCCTGGAACCAGCCGGACGTGGAACGGTGGGTCCTCGCGCTGCTGGCCGCGGCGAAGCGCACCTGGGACGTCGACACGAACCGGATCTACGTCGCCGGGCACTCCATGGGGGGCTACGGCACATGGTCGATCGGCGCGCGCCACGCTGATCAGTTCGCAGCGCTGTGTGCGTGTGCGGGCGGGCTCTTCGGCAGCGGCCGCGGCATCGTCGGCGGCCACGTGCCCAACCTCCTCAACACGCCGATCTGGTTCTACAACTCCACGGACGACAAGCAGGTCAGCTACAAGAGCTCTGCACTGGCCGACGAGATGCTCCAGGCTCTCAAGCAGAAGGGCTATCCGTACGTGTGGACGTACGACCAGTACGACGACATCGGTCACGGCGTCCCCAAGAAGGGCCTGAAGCCGATGGTGGACTGGCTACTGAAGCAGGAGCGCGAGCCGCATCCGCGGTGGGTCGTGTGGGAGCCCTCACGCGACCACAAACGGCGCTTCGCCTGGATCGGTCGTCCGTCCGGCGGAGGGCGCGTCGAGGGGAAGATCGACGGCAATCGCATCACGCTCTCCGGTGCCCCCGGGACGACGGTGATCTACCTCAACCCGCAGCTGGTCGACCTGACGAAGCCCGTGACGATCGTGCGCGGCGAGGAGACGCTCTTTGCCGGCTTCGTGTATGCGCGCCTCTCGGTGCTGCTCGACACCATCGCCGCCGACGAGGATCCCAAGCGCTGGTACTGCGCCAGCGTGACGGTGCGGTAGGCCCGGCGCTGGTAGTGCGAGGGAGAGCCTGCCGGCTCCGCTAGGACTCGCCTGCCCCGTTTCGGGCTGCTTCCACGAGCTTGTCGCCCGCTCGCCTGGCCCCGGCGATGTTGCGCGACGCCGGACCCAGCTCGAGCTCGGCAAGGGGCCCGGATACGAACACGCGCGGATGCCAGCGAAGAGTGCTGTCGACGATGGGGTAGCCGCAGCTGGCGCACGGCAGCGAGGCCGAGGCGATCAAGTCGTCCACCATCGGTCCGCCGGGGCGGCGGGTGACGAAGCCCGTCGCGAGCAGTGCGCGATCCGCTTCCAGCACGGCGCCCGAGGCGAGTCGAAGATCGAGACCACGGTGACGCTCGTCGAGCCCGGCGATCTCCCCTTCATGCCAGCGGAGCTCGTCGCGTCCCATGGCTCGCCGGAGTGCCCGCATGACGTCGGGCGGAACCGAGCCCCGGTGACGCGCCTCGGTGATCAGGGCCCGGCGACGATCGAGGTCTTG
Source organism: Planctomycetota bacterium (assembly GCA_030065025.1). GTDB lineage: Bacteria > Planctomycetota > PLA2 > PLA2 > JAEUHO01 > JAHEIK01. Next base: position 17,484 of record JASJDY010000033.1, on the reverse strand, counting down.
CTCGCGACGGAAGCCGTCCATGTACTTCGGACCCAGCCAGCCGGGATCGCTGTCGAACTGGTGCTCACGCAGAGCGTGGGGAGACACGAGATGAACCTGATGCCCCTCATCCAGGAGACGAAGCGCCACCTGACTCGCCGAGATGCCGCCTCCGACCACGACGACGGTCTCGGTAGACGAAGGCCATCCGTCGAAGCCCGGGTCGAAGACGTGGTGTACGCGCGCGTCGTCCCGCGGCGCCCAGTCCGGCCACAGGGGCTGCTCGCTCGCGCCGATGGCCAGCACGAGGTGACGCGCCGCGATCTCACGTCCGTCCGAGAGCCGGACGTGGACGCCGTCACAGTCGACCGAGCACGTCGTGGCCCGGTCCCGGATGTGGAGGTCCGCGAGCCCGAAGGTCTCGGCCACCTGGTCGCAGTGATCGTTGAACAGTTCGAGTGCGGGCCTGTCGTAGGGGGGCGCGAATACGTCGGGATCCCGGCGCCTGTGCTTCCTGGCGAAGCTCTTGAGCGACATCGGATTGAGGTCGAGGTTGTGGACCGACGGTGACCGCAGGTGCTTCATCCCGGTCGTCGCGGTTGCCCTGCGCCACTGGGCGAGCAGTCGATCGCCCGGGTCCACGATGCGGAGCCGATCCGGATCGACGCCCGCATCTCCGAGCAGACGGGCGGCGATGTGCACGCCGTGAATCCCACCGCCGATGATCAACCAGTCCAGCGTCATCTGCGACTCACACGCTCAGGCCTGTTCGGCGGGCAGGGTGAACTCAGGGAAGGGGTTGTGGAAGTCCGCCCAGGTGCTGCTGTCCGCGGCGGCCACCCGGCCGTCGAGAAGGCAGTCATCGAGGCGAGCGCGCATCGATGTCTCGTCCATCTGCTGGCCGATGAACACGAGCTGCTGCACCCGGTCGCCGTAGCGGGGATCCCAGTCCGGCTGCGCATCGGGAGCAAGCCCTTCGGGGTGCTCCCAGTGCTCTCGCGGCACGGCCGCCCACCACACCCCTGCGGGATTCACCTCGCTGACGCCGCCGGCCTGCGCCCACTCGTAAGCGACCCGGTGGTCGGCTGCGACCCAGAAGAACCCCTTGGAGCGGAGCACGCCGCGCCAGCTGTCTTCGTTGTGGAAGAACGACCAGAGCTTCTCCGCGTCGAAGGGATGGGACGTGCGGTAGGTGAAGCTCGAGATCCCGTACTCCTCGGTCTCCGGGGTGTGTTCGCCCTGGAGTTCCCGAATCCAGCCGGCGGAGCTCGCGGCCTTGTCGTAATCGAACAAACCCGTGTCGAGCACGCACTCGAGCGGCACCTTCGCGCGGCTCGTCATGAGGATCTGAGCGCCGGGGTTGAGTGCCCTGACGATGGCATCCACCTCGAGGGCCTGCTCCTTGCTGATGAGGTCGAGCTTGTTGAGCACGATCACGTCGGCGAACTCGATCTGGTCGATGAGCAGGTCGGTCACGGTCCGCTCGTCTTCTTCACCCAGCGACTCGCCGCGGTCCTGGAGCGCCTCGCCGGCGTTGTAGTCCTTGAGGAAGTTCGCTGCGTCCACGACCGTGACCATCGTGTCGAGACGAGAGACCTGCCCCAAGCTCATCCCGTCTTCGTCCTCGAAGGTGAAGGTCTGCGCGACGGGGATCGGCTCCGAGATGCCCGTGGACTCGATGAGCAGGTAGTCGAAGCGCCCCTCCTGGGCGAGGCGCGACACCTCGGCGAGCAGATCGTCGCGCAGCGTGCAGCAGATGCAGCCGTTCGACATCTCGACCAGCTTCTCCTCGGTCCGCGAGAGCTCGGCCCCGCCGCGCTCGACCAGTGCGGCGTCGATGTTGACCTCGCTCATGTCGTTGACGATCACGGCGACCCGACGCCCCTCCCGGTTGTTGAGGACCTGGTTGAGCAAGGTGGTCTTTCCCGCCCCGAGGAAGCCGGAAAGCACGGTGACGGGAAGGCGGGCATCGTGGTTCGAGGTCATGGGCTCTGGCTCTCGTGGGGGCGTGGGGCTCGCGGGTGGTTTGAGTTGATAATGTATTCTCAATAGCGGGGCAAGGGAATCCGCGAACGCTCTCCGCCGATGGGAGTCGGCGGCTCGACTGTTGCCGGTAGAGCCGTGTCGCTCCAGGCGGTCCTAAGGCCCGAACTGAAGCAGGATCTCGTACACCGACGCACCCACGGGGGTGTCCGCTACGCGCACGATCACGTGATCGGGCGCAGTCCGGACCGTGACCAGATCGCGCCCTGACGTGTGGAGCACGCGTGCGGACCGGAAGTCGACGCCGTCGGGGAGGAAGCGGCTCGAGCCGCGGTTTCGCAGGTAGGGGTGCTTCCGAGGCTCCCAGGGCGTGCTGTTGAGGTACACGCGCCCGTGCGGCTTGCCCCAGTGGAGATTCCGCCAGGAGGCGCCGTGCGCGTCGATGCGGATCTCGTCGGTGCCGTCGATCGGGCCGCGCAGGAACAGTAGAGCGGACGGCGACACGGCCTCGAAGGTGACCGTGAACGTGTAGTCCCCCGCGCCGTTCGGGTTGTCCGCGACGTGGATCACGACGGCGTCCTCGCCGGGGAAGACGGCCACGGTGTCGCGACCACGCCAGCCGTCTGCCAGGCGTGCGGTTCTGAAGTCCACGGGAGCGTGCAGGAAGCGAGTCTGGCCTTCGTTGACCAACGTCTTTGAGACGCGCGGGCGCCAGCGCACCCCGTTGAGGCGCACCTCGGAGCGCCCGAGGCCCCAGTGCACGTTCTCCCAGCGTGCGCCTTCGCGGTCGATGCGGATGCGGTCCGAGCCGTCGAAGCGTCCGGTGATCGTCAGGCCGATCGTGTGGCGCTCGGCTCCGCCGAGCTGATCGCCACCTTGGGCTTCCACGGAAAGGCCGAAGGCCAGAAGCAGCAACGCAACGGCAGTCTTCATGGGGGTGTCCTCCGCGCGCTCGGCGGCATGTGGCGCTCCGGATTAGACGTAGCCCGGTGGCGGGAGTTCATCTGCAGCCGTGGCGTGGCACCACCACTGCGGAACCAGGATCGAAGGCGTCGGGATCGGTGCTGAACCGGAGGCGACACAGGCTGACCGGGGACCGTGCCGAATCGACGCCGCGTGTCGTGTACGAATCGAGTCGCAGAAACGCCGTTCGGGGCGCGTCCGTTACCCGAGGGAGTCGGATCGGCGCCCTCAGGGCCGGGAACGTGGATTGCGTCTTCGCGCGCGTGCTTTCCACCCGCGTGCTCGTCCTTGCGCTTTTCCCCTGTCTCTGCGCGACCTCGACGGTGCTGCTGTTGCCAGCCCGCGCGCGCGCGGGCGAAGCCGGTGCCAACCAGCCCGTCGCGGAGCGAGCGTCGGACGAGGATGCTGCCTCCCGCTTGTCGGAGTTCAAGGTCGCCTTCAAGGCGAAGGGCCTCAAGGGCGAGGAGCGGATCTACGCGCGGGTGTGGGCCTTGGAGGCTCTCGGCGAGGTCCAGCACCCCGACATCGTGGACGCGCTGGCCAAGCACACACGCGACAAGGATCCACACATACGGACCGCCGCGCTCGACCAGCTCGGCAAGCAGCAGGCCTTCCCCGGCTACGCGGGCCAGGCTGTGCTCAAGGCCGTCCAGAAGCACCGCCGGGACGCGACCTTCGTGCTTGCCGGCATGGAGTGCATCGCGCGCCTGCGTTACCTCGGCGCATCGGACTGGCTCGTCAAGTGCATCAAGCGCGCCGACTACGCCATGACCAAGCGAGCCGTCGAGACCGCGGCCAAGCTCGAGGACCCGCGCCTCGTCCCGTTCCTGGTCGATCTCCTGAAGAAGCTGCGGATCGAGAAGGGCTTCTCGTGGGACGGCTACGAAGTGTCGTGGGCCACGGGGTCACACAAGGACGTCAGCAAGGAGAAGGCCGAGCAGATCAAGGCCGAAGGAGATGCGCGCGCCAAGGCGGGCAAGGCCAAGGCGGCCAAGGGGCGGCAGGGCAGCACGCGCGACATGGGCGCGCACGTGCTCCGTGCTCTGAGGACGATGACCCAGAAGAAGTTCACGGGGGGCGCCGACGCACGCGCGTGGCTGAAGGCGAACGAGGCGCAGCTGCAAGCGGACGTCGAGGCGATCCAGAAGCGCGACGAGGCGCAGCGGGCAACGGCCAAGGCGCTCAAGTCGCGTCGCCGGAGGAAGTGACCGGTTCGTAGCGCGAGAAGCCCTGTCTCGTCTGCGGATGGCTTAGGTGCTACGAGGTGCGCGCCCGGGTCCAGCCCCGTACCCTGGTGACCATCGTCTTCACCGCTCACGGGAGGAACCATGGCAGACGCCGCGATGCCGTGCCTGCGCTACAAGGATGCACATGCCGCGATCGATTGGCTGTGCGGAGCGTTCGGTTTCGAGAAGCACCTGGTCGTGCCGGCCGAGGACGGCGGCGTCACCCATGCCCAACTCGTGCGGGACGGAACCATGGTGATGCTGGGGTCAGCGCGGGATGACCAGTTCGGCTCGCTCTGCGCCTTGGCGGAAGACGCCGGCGGCTCGACCCAGAGCACCTACTTCGTCGTCGCAGCCGTCGACGAGCACTACCGTCAGGCAGTAGCGGCCGGTGCCGAGATCGTCATCGAGATCCAGGACGAGGACTACGGCGGTCGCGGCTACTCCGCCAAGGACCCTGAAGGCAACCTGTGGAACTTCGGCTCCTACGACCCGTGGGCTGATCCGGCGTAGTCGAACCGGCGGCGCCTCTGTAGTTGGCCGCGCCGGCCGGTCCGCGGGTCGGCACGCTTGGGTACGATGGGGCCATGTACCGGACCCAGTCCAACGACACCGAGCCTGCCATCGAGGCCAAGCTGTTCGAGCGCTATCGCGAGATGTCGGCGGTCGAGAAGCTCGCGCATGTGGGTGGACTGGGCCGCATGGCGGAGCAACTCGCCCTGGGCGGGCTGCGGGCCCGCTATCCGCATGCAACCGAGGAAGAGAACCGGCTACGACTCCTGTCTCGACGCGTGGATCGAGCCACGATGATTCGGCTCTATGGTTGGGACCCCGACGTGGAGGGGCGCTGAGTTGCTCACGGACATCTTCCGTTTGCTCCTGCACCTGGACGGCATCCTCCAACCGCTCGGCATCCGCTACGTCGTGGGGGGATCGCTCGCAAGCAGCGTTCACGGCGAAGTTCGCGCGACGAACGACATCGATGTCCTCATCGAGATTCCCGAGGAGACGGTTCCGGCTTTCGTTGCTGCGTTGAAGCCAACGTTCGACATCTGGGACGACACCGTCAGACGATCGCTGGAGGAACATCGCTCCTTCAGCGCGCTGCACCTCGAGTGGCACGTCAAGGTCGACTTCTTCCCTGCGGGCGGGTCCCCCCTCGATGCCTCCGAGCTCCAGCGGAGTCAGCGTGTGCAGTTGCCGGACGCACCGGGGGCGCAGGTGCCGGTCTCGACGGCTGAGGACATCATCCTTCGGAAGCTCGAGTGGTACAGGCGCTCAGGCGGTGTGCTGGAACGCCAGCTGCGAGATGTGGTGGGGGTCTTGAAGGTCAGGGCACAGGAGCTCGACTTGCCGTATCTACGCGAGTGGTCACGCACGATGGGGGTGGGCGACGAGCTCGACCAGTGCCTGGCGGACGCGGGGCTGGCAGACTGAAGCGTGGGGCGCGATGTCGACGCGCACTTTGCTGGTTCCGTACTCGAGTCGCCGAAAGCTAGGGCGTAGCGGCCCACACGACCGACACCGAGCCTGCTTCGACCAAGGAGCGAACCTCCGCATCACCTGTCCGCACTCTGCGTAGCGAAAGGAACTTGCGCTTCCACGTGGACATGACGCGAGCCGTCTCGCGTGAGATCGTCGTCAGGCCGTCCAGCGACAAGAAGGGCGTGTCCAACTTCCCCAGCTCGGTCGCGATCTCCGGCGTGAGCTCCTCGAGGCCATCCAACTCCACGCCCCAGCCCTCGCACCTTGCGATGGCGGCAGCTTGATCGCGCGTGAGCGTCCGCAATCCACCAAGGCTCAAGACGATCCCCTCGCCCCAGCCCCGCCACTCGGCCAAGCGCTCGAGCACGACCGGTGAGGCCTTCTCGAGACGTGCGAGGCGCAGGCTGCCTCTTGACGCCGCCAGGTAGACGGCGACCTCGCCCTCGGCGATCCCGAGCGAACGGAGCCCGCCCAACGAGAGCAGCCCAAGATCAGCGTTCCCCAGGGTGCGGGCCAGGGGGCTGTCGATCGACATCAGCCCGTCGAGGAACAGCTGACGCCCTGGCCGGGCGAGCCTTGCGGCGGCTGCCGGTTCGATCCGCGGCAGATCGGGCAGGAACACCGATTCATGCTGACAGTCAGCCAGCGTGTCGAGTTGACTGGCAGACAGCTCGCGAACACCCGCAAGGACGAGCGGTCGGTCGAGGTCCGCGCTATCCGGCTTCTCGGCCGCGCGCTTCAGATGCAGCACGAGGAAGTAGTCCGCGATCGGATCCAGCCCGGTCGCCGCCGCGATGCCACGCGCTTCGATGGCCTCCCGCGACGAGCGGAGCATCTGCTCCAGCGTGGACTCCTGCTGGGGCGCCGGGGCATCGGGAGCGCAGGCCGCCACGCACACCAGGGTGGTGGCGAGCCATGTCGTCACGAGGGAACGCCGTACTCCGTCTCTTCTCATGGCTCCGCCTCGAATGCGCTCACGATGCGACTCACTGGAGGATCGGTCTTCGCGGCCTGGTTGCTGTGCAAGCAGGTTGGCTCACGGCACGAGGTTGGGGCTGCTCGAGATCGTCAGGACCTGTTCGGCTGCGATGACCTGCACCTCCACCGCGGTGGAGGAGAACGTGAAGTCCTGGTTGTCCGCGGCGATGCTCGGACTGAATGCGTAGATTGCCTGCGCAGAGATTCCCGGATCGATCGAGAGGGCCTGGCCTACCGTCCCGTCGACGGCGAAGCACAGCCCGACGACGCCCTCGATGCCGATGTCGATCTGACCCACCGTCACCGAGTCGTTGGCGTTCGGCGAGAAGCTCAGGAGCGCCGCGAACGGCAGCAGGGCCGGGTTCTCGGGAACGAACCGGTAGCCGAAGACGAGTTGGGAGCCACTCGTGAGCGTGATCGCGTCGTCCTGCACGAACTGGTCCAGGTTGTGCTCGTGGACGCGCACCCGATTCGACGTCTGCGTGACGGGCGCCGCTGGAGGGTTGATGGCGAGGTTCGGGCTGGCTGCGACGAACTGTGCCGAGCCCGAGAGGATCTGTACGACGGACTGGACGCCGGAGGCCTGGAACTGCGTGTTCCCAGCCGTGATGCGTACGACAACGCGGTACGAGGTGTCCGCCGGCACGACGCCGTCGACCGGGAACGCCCCGAGGTGGATGGTCTGGTCCGGGCGGCCAAGCGTGCTTGAGGTCGTGGTCGCGATCGGCGTTCCGTCACTGCGCTGGAACGACAGGGTCACGTCCGCGAGCACGCTGACGGCCGCGTCGTTCTGTTCGTAGAAGAGCAGGATCCCTGCGCCCAGCGGTCGGTCGGCGGCGCTCGACGGCGTGAACGTGAATGTCTCTTCGAAGGGCGTTCCTACCCCGACGGCGATCTGCTGCGTCGAGAGCGAGCGCTCGTGGACTCTCAGGATCGGCTCGAAGTCGACATCGTCATCGCCGTTTCCCCCTCCGCCACCGCAGGCCGTCAGCAGTACGGTGAGGCATGGCAGCACGAACCAAGCTAGACGGTGCATGGGGAGTCCTCCTGGGGGCTGAAGAGGGTAGGCGCAGGGTCGTCTCGGGCTTCACCGAGCTGAGCGTCACGACATTCTGCATGATCCTGATGAGTTCGCGTCGCGACTTACCCGAATGTCGTGACGCCCAGCCGCGCCGTCCCCAAGGGCGCAATCCCGGCTCCTGCGGAAAATCGGCCGCTCGCTGCGATGGGAGGGAGCGCCCTCGTACATGTCCCCTGTTCGCGGGAGCAAGACGTTCCTGCTCGAAACCAGGAGCCAGCCATGACCCGCCTCGCCACCCGTTGCTTCGCCCTCTTCATCCTCGGCCTCGCGGCCCTCGTCCTGCCCGTAGCCGACGCCCACGCCGGCCACGTCTCCGGCACCATCCCCGGCAACGAGATCCTCCCCGAGGCCGTCGAGGATCTGCGCGACATCGCCGAGTGGAAGCACGCCGCACGCCAGGACTACGCCGAGGCCCGCTACTACGGCGACCGCCGGGAGATGGCCCAGATCAACGCCGAGTGGGCCCAGGCCGAGCGCGACGAGGCCGCGGCTCGGCGCGCGCTGCAGCAGGCCACGACGCACGTCAGCGTCTACGGCGACGCCGCCCAGGTGATGCCCCGCTCGCGCATCATCAAGTTCCTGCGCGGCACCGGCAACTGGCGCCGGTCCGCCGTCCACATCTGGCAGCGCAAGGGCAAGCTCCTGTGGGGCCTGCGCGCTCCCATCGGCTACGACGAGACCCGCAGCAAGCCCCGCGGCTCCACGTCCGGCTCGACCTCCTCGAACGTGCTTCCCCGTCCGAAGCCGCCCGTCGCCACCACGTCGCCCTACGGCGTCACGCCGCCCCGCACCTGGGCCCCGATCGTCCCGCACGCCCCTGTGACCGTGAAGCCTGCCCCGCGCCCCTCCTCCACCGGCGGCAGCGCCCTGGGCGCCGGCTTCATCTCCCAGACCCACGCGATCAAGTAGCAGCGCCGGAAGAACCAAGGCCGCTAGACCCCGCGAACATCCCAGGCCGAATCCGAGGGCGAGCGCTTCATGCGCTCGCCCTCACTGCGTTGTGGGCTTCGCGTGATCCGAAGGCGCCATGAATGCGCCGGCTCACATACGACCCGACCGTCGAACGCTAGGGCTTGCGCCAGACCGAGACGTGCATGCGGGACGAGCCGGTGAACGGCGCGCGCTCCCAGTCCTCCCAGCGCGACTCCAGCTCCATACCTGCCAGCTGTGCCATGAGGTCGAGCTCGGAAGGCCAGACATAGCGGAACGTCCCGGAGACCCGGCGGACGCGGTCGCCCTCGATGTAGTAGTGGTGAGACATCGAGAGTTGGTTGGCGAAGTCCACGAACTCGTCGAACCCCAGGTGATGCGGCGACACGTTGAATGCGCGAATCGTCTCGCCGGGCGGCAGCAAGTGGAGCTTCGGTACGTTGGTTTCAATCAGGAAGCAGCCGCCCGGCGCCAGGTGGGCGGCCGCGTTCTGAAAGCACGCAACCTGCAGAGCCTGCGTGCGCAGGTTCGAGATCGTGTTGAACACGAGGTAGACCAACGAGGCGTCGCTGCAGACCTGTGTGGAGGTCATGTCCCCTACGGTGAGTGCGACACGCTCGGCGCCGGGCTTCTTGCGCATCTGCGACAGCATGGGCTCCGAGAAGTCGATGCCACGCACCGTGACGCCGGCCGCGGAAAGGGGCAACGCAAGGCGCCCGGTGCCGACCGCGAACTCGACGGCCGTGCCGCCATCGGCCAGTTCGGCCAGCAGCGCAACTGCGGGCTCAATGGCTTCCGGTGCAAAGCGGTCGGCGACGCCAGAGTCGTAGTTCGCTGCCACCATCGGATCCAGGTGCTGATCGGGTTGGTCGAGGTAGTCGGGCGTGCTCATCGGGTCATCATGGCACGCGAGCGGCTCTCGGAGCGGCGCGGCGTGATGGGCCGTCAAGGGGCTGAGCGAGAGAAGCAGAGAGGAACAAGCGATTGGTCGATGGCCTCACGGCCGCTCACGTCGGTCGCCTGAACGGGTGGTTGGGGCGACCCGAGTCGATACACGTGCGCGACCCGTGCTGCGGGCGCCGAGGCCGGCTGTGTGAGGCCTTCAGAAGGGCCAAGGAACCTCAGCGAAGTGAATCACCAAGGCGGTGATGATCAGCGCCACGCCAACCGTCTGAGGCAACCACCCGGACTGGGGGACGGCGAGCTGCCACACCAGGCACAGGCCGATCGCAGCAAGCGCCAGCGAGTGCGACCACGCTTCGGGATCAAACGGACGCGGCCAGCCGAAGAAGCCCGTAATGCTGATGATGAGTGCGACGATCCCGAAGATGCCGTAGACCCAGTGCGTGGTGGTTCGCTTGCTCGTCTCCACACGACCGATCCTATACGCGCTCAACGGGACGCAGCGATGCAGTGGCCGTCGACGCGGGACATGGAGCGAGCCCCGTCCGCTAGGGCGGGGCTCGTAGGTGGTCGGGGCGGCCCGAGTCGATACATGTACGCGACCCGTCTTGTGGGCGGTGAGGCTGGAGATGAAGGCGTCTGCGGCCTCCAACTCCGCGCACGCCTCCGGGATCCCGCCGTGGAGGCTGTGCCGGAACGTACAGGGCATGTTCGTCCTGAAGGCCAGTTGCCTGCTCAACGGCGTGGAATCCGCACGAGCGTCCACTGCTGCGAGGGCAGCGCCAACTGGAGGGTCCCGCCCGTAAGAGGTAGCGGCTTGCCGCGGCGTTCGTCGTAGGCCGAGACGGCGGAGCCGATGCCCAGGGCGGCAAGGTCGAACGTGATCTCGAGCTTCGTCGTCTCTTTCGAGAGGTTCGAGATCACGACCAGCACACCGTGTTTCGGATGCTTCCAATAGCTCGCGTGGCAGTCCCGACCAGACACGCGGATGCGGTTGCCGACCTCCCAGTACCCCGCGAACTCTGACTCCCGACAGCCAAACGCGTCCCGAATGCGGTAGACCTGCGCCAGAATGTCGATATCGGCGTCCTTCTCGCTGCGAACCGGCACGTCGTGCAGCAGCGCGAGGGCGAGGCAGGCCTCGTAGTCGGCCAGCCGGTAGTAGAGCAGGTCGGAGGGGATCCCGAGGTTGCGTCCAAGGATCTCGGTTCGGAAGCGGTCGAGGGGCAGCGCGTCGATCTTGTGAGGTACGCGCCTCAGATGCTCGCCGATCCACATGCCGTCGGCGTATGCCAGGGCGGGCACGTTCAAGCAGTCGAACGGATGCACGTCGACAATCCCGTCGGCATCGCATGCCTTGACCGCCGTGCGCAGTCGCCTCATGAGCTCACGCGCCCCTCGCACCGGGTAGGTCGATACGCGCCGGCCGTCCGGCGCAGTGTACCCACAGCCGTGACACCCGTTCTGGCAGGCGAACGGCCTCGTGGTCGTGTCCAGGTAGACGCCGCCGGCTCCATACTCCTGCATGCAGCGCGCCGCCATCGCAACGGCGAAGTCCTTCCAGAGGCCGTTGGGGCACGTGAAGTACATCGACTGCGGGATGTCCTGAAGGACGGGTCCGAGACTGGGAAACTCCCTCCGCGGTTCACGTAGGAACTCATCGGACCAGCCGTCGAACTCTGGTGCGCGATCACTCAGGAGAAACCCGATGGAGTACGGCAGCACCTTCAGGCTGCGTGCATCCATTGCGGCCACGAGGGCGCGGAAGGACTTCTCGCGCCCGAGCGGCAGCATGTACGAGAACGCGTCACACCACTCCCAGGCGATCAGGGCGCGTGCGCCACGTTCGGCGTAGTGCTGGAGCGCCGGCGTGTCGCCGATCGTCCGCTTGGGCCACTCCAGCTCGCGGCTGTACACGGGCATCCGGTGGACGCGAAGGTCCCAGTAGCTCTTGACGATCGGACGCACGGGCGTTCCCTGCAGTCCGAAGGCATACGTCCAGGGCCGACCCGGTGCCAGCCTGCTGGGCCGCGTCACGAAGTTGAGTCGCAGTCGGGTTTCGTCGCCGACGCGCTGGACCTCGAGGGCGCGATCCGGATCGGCCAGCGCCCAGAACTGATCCGACTCGGCGCAGAAGCTCAGCCCCCGCTCCTCGTTCCCGATCCACAGGAGCGGCGCGAACGCGTGGGCGAAATCCGTCTTCAGGAGGCCCGCGTGCGCGGTTCGATCCCGCCAGACGTTGAGCAGCGTTGCCTGATCGGCCGGCAGGGGGATCTCCAGGGCCAGCCGATCGATCTCGATGGCCCGGCGCGTACGGAGTCGCGCCTCGGTCCACAACAGGCCGTCGTACTCGAGTTGCGTGTCCAAGGTGAGACGGAGACCGCCAGCCACGGCGCTCTGCCGGATGACCACCCGATGCGCCTCGGAGTCCACGAGCTTCGGGGGATTCCACTTCCATCGCAAGGCGCGACCGCCCGCCGCAGCCTGCAAACGAATGGGCGCAGCGAGCAGCTCTGCACCACCGCTCGTCAGGGATTCCAGCAGGGGGCCGCGACCGAAGCGGTGCTTCCGGCCCCACACGTCGACCGTGACCCGACCCTTCTCCTTCCGAGTCACACAAGGGGTCCAGGGTGGCAGGACTTCGTTCGACGCGCCGGCCCCGGCCGTCAGCCATCGCGGCGCGAGCTCCCGGATTACCGCGTGGCGCGCCAGTTCCTTTCCCCGTCCGTCGAGCAACCTCGCGTCCGCTCGCACGATCCCCTCTGCCGGGATCTCTGCCGGGATGGACACGCGCTGCCACGAGTGGGAGACCGGTTTGCCCCGCGCTCCCAGCTTCCGCTTCGTCGACGCCAGCGCTCGACCGGAGCGCGCGTCTGTGAGCCGGATCTCCAGCCACGGATTCCGCGCAGCGCCTGACTCTACGAACACGTCGCAGTGCACCCGCTTGCCGCGGACGTCGTGGGAGGGATGCAGTCGCAGGGCCGCCTTGATCGAGTCGGGGGCGCGGCCCGCGTGCTTCCGGATCTCGCCCGTCGACAGGGCGCGGTTGAAGAGCCTGAGCTCGGCGATCTCACCCTGGAAGAAGCCCGGCCCCCAGCCCCCGATCGTCACGTTCTGCGGCGGACGCGCCACGATCGGCATCGAGGCCCGTTGCGTGTGCACGAGGCTGCCGTCGACGAACACGTGCACGCCGCTACCCGAGTCGACGACCACGGCGACGTAGCGCCAGGTTCCGTCGAGGAACCCAGCGGAGGTCGATACGAAGCTCCCGGCCTCTCCGTCGCCCCACTCGAACCGGAGGCGTTGCTTGTGATCGATCCGCAGGTTGTAGTTGCGGGTCTTCGTTGGGCCGGCGTTCATGCCGAAGATCAAGGGCTGTGTGCCGCGCTTCACTGTGGCGAGGGATGCACGCAGCCACACCTCGATGGTCAGGTCGCCATCCAGGTTGAGACCGCGGGGCCGGCCCAGGTCGGTCAGGGCATCCCGACCGTTGAACTGCAGTGCGCCGCCCATGGGCGTGTCGACCCAGGTCGCGCCCCGGATGCGCCCGTGATGGCCCTTGCCGCTGTGATCCCGGAGCGTGGATCCCGTTCCTTCCTCGAACGTGTAGCGGGCCACCAATCCGCGCGCGTCGAAGGTCTCGTTGGGCTTCGCCGGCGCCGCGGACGGATTCAGCACACATACGAGGAACAGGATGGCTGCCACGGCTCCGTGCCGCTGTAGGAGGCCCGCGAGGTCACGTGGCGATCGAGCCAGACTCATCGAACGCGATCGTACTCTCTCGGCCCACCAAGTCCCCCTGCGGACCGTCGTGGGCCTCTCAGCGGGGGCGCGCAAGATCCGTTCCCGGAGGCGCGGGCCTGGCTACAACACGCCCGCAGGGTCCGCGTGTGCGTAGCTCAGCTCCTGGCTGCTCATCGGCGAGGGGCCGCTGGGCAGCGACGCCCTCGCTCAGCTGCCGCCGAACCCCGGAGGTGGTACGAGACCGCTTCCGGACCGCTAGGGCGCACGCGGGCACGTGGGACGCCTGGAGGGCGAAAGACGGCGACCCCTGCGTCGCCGGACGGGCGCTCACAGGGGTCGCGTATGAGTATGGTCGGGGCGACTGGACTCGAACCAGCGACCTCCTGAACCCCATTCAGGCGCGCTACCAAATCTGCGCCACGCCCCGACGCTCTCGACTTGGACCGGGGAGTTTACTCCGGTAGCCGCGGCGGCGGAGGAAATGGCGACCGACCGGCCCCAGAGGCCTAGCTCTCGGCCGTGAGACGCTTCTCCAGCACGTCGAAGGTCTCCCGAACGCTGCTCTCGTGGAGCGGCGCCGACTGGCCGTCGTCCGGGATGCCCTGGTGGGTGTACCGCAGGGTGCACTGGTCGCCGTCCGGCTCGATGTCGATCGCGATCACCTCGTCGATCGGGTGCCTGCCCTCGGCGTTGTAGCCGACGAACGCGTCCCAGTGCAGCGTGTGGATCAGCCGGCGCCCCGGCACCACGAACAGCACCATCCCGCGCATGGCGATCTGAGGATGCGGCCAGTCGGGGCACGTGTTCTTTGCCACGACGTGGTACGGCCCGCCCGACTCCAGGCTCACCTGGGCCTTCGTGACGCCGCCGTTCTCACCCCAGACCCAGCCCTTCAGCTCCTCTTCATCGGTGAACGCCTGGAACAAGCGCTCGGCGGTGACGGGAAAGCGGCGCTCGATGGTGTACGAAGTCAGCACGTCAGGTTCGATCATGCGCACGAGTCAAGCACGATTCCGAAACACGCGCACGCGGGATTCGGGAAAGACGTTTCGCCGACACATGCACGGCCCGACCGACTTGAACGCATCTCGCGCGAGCGGTAACCTCCGCAGGCTCGCGTGTGCGGAGACGGGGACGCGCAGCGAGTGTGAGCGGGAGGAGGGTCGCCTTTGGCTCGGCCCATCGTCATGATCGTCGGGGGAGGCGGACCCACCGGCCAGCGCCTCAAGGCGCACCTGACGCGGCGTGGGATCCGTGTACGAGCCGCCTCCGATTGCGGCGTCGCGCTCGAGAACCTCAGCGAGGCGCAGGCCCGGGCCGACAGCGGGCGCGGCGTGGCCATCGGCGCCGTGATCCTCGACGTCGAAGGCGCCGGTGTCGGCGTGGGGCCCTTCCGCGAGATGGTCCAGTTGGAGTTCCCGAAGACGGCTCTCCTCGACCTGCCGCCCGAAGGCAGTGGTCCGGAGGACGTGGGCCTGCTGGTCGCCGCCGTCGAGCAGGACCTGCGCGATCACCACCCCCGTCCCGTAGACGACGACGCCGAGAGCTACGACATCCCGCTCCACGGCTACAAGTTCGAGGACCTCAACAGCCGCAACGCGCGGATGCTCGAGCTCTTCGATCTCATCCCCAAGTTCGCCCAGACGGACAGCCCCGTCCTCATCACCGGCGAGACCGGGACGGGCAAGGAGCTCGTTGCCGCGGCGATCCACCGCCAGTCCCGGCGCAAGGACGGCGAGTTCTTCACGATCAACTGCGGGGCGCTGACCGAGACGCTGCTCGAGAGCGAGCTGTTCGGTCACGAGCGCGGCTCGTTCACCGGTGCCGTCCAGGACAAGAAGGGCTACTTCGAGTTGGCCTCGGGGGGGACCCTCTTCCTCGACGAGCTCGGCACGATCTCCTACGGCATGCAGGTGAAGCTCCTGCGCGTCCTGCAGCAGATGGAGATCCGGCGGGTGGGCGGCACCCAGACCATGAAGGTCGACGCCCGCATCGTGGCGGCCACGAATGCCAGCCTCGAGGATGCCGTCGCGGCCGGGACGTTCCGCGAGGACCTGTACTACCGCCTGAACGTCGTCCAGCTGCAGATTCCGCCGCTCCGCGACCGGCCCGAGGACATCCCCCTCCTGGCCGAGGTCTTCCGGGAGAAGTTTGCAGATCGCCTGGGACGCCCGGACGTCCTCGGCTTCGACGCCGTGGCCACGAACCGCCTCAAGGACTATCCGTGGCCCGGCAACGTCCGCGAGCTCGAGAACGTCATCGAGCGGGCGATCATCCTCACGCACGGCCCTCGCCTCGTGGAGGCGGACCTCCCCGAGCGCCTGAAGCGCGGGGAGCTGCGCCGCACGAGCGTCCCCAGCTTCGACCTCGACGAGCCCCTGTTCGCCGTCGTGCAGCGGGTCCGGAGCGCCGTGGAGCGCGAGTACCTCAAGCGGCTCCTCAAGCGCTACCAGGGCCAGCTCGGCCGCGCCGCGGAGCACGCGGGCGTCAACCGCCGCACGCTCTACAGCAAGATGCAGACGCACGGCCTGCGCCGGGAAGACTTCCGGTAGCGCTCTCGTTCGCGTGAATCCTGCGTAAGGCCCGGGTCAAAGGGCTCCGTGGACGACGTGTAGCCCGCGTGAAAGTGCGCGTGCCGTGGACGTGACGGTTCGTTGTGGAATCAACCGGGAGAATGGGGGTGGAGTGCATGGGCAACTCGCTTCCCATCATGTGTCCCGGGCCTTCCCATGCGCCAACGCGTTGTGCGCAATCGGGTTGCGTCTTTTCTCCACCCGCCTTCCACGATCGGGATGGGGTGATGGGGCCCCATGTGACGCTTCCGCACATTGTGGAGGTTCTGAGCACGTTGGGACTTTCGCAGCCTGGAACGCGTGAATTCAGTGCATTGGCGCGGTGAAGAATTTTTTTTCGAAAGTGGAGTCGTTTGGTCCCCACGTTGCTCTAGTGCTGCCGTCGCAAACGCGACGCTCTTTGACAAACAAGCACTGACGAACGGACGAGGTCAACAATCGTAGACCGATGGGCGCCGGCGCCGGGCAGCACGCCCGGGCTGTGGTGTTGCGCCGCGACCGAGGGGCATAGATCGCGCGTGATTGCAAATCATGTGAGCGCGCGCGTGAGGCGAAGCAATAAGCCCGCCCCGAGGAACGGCGAACGGAGCGCCGAGTCGTCGAAAGGTAGAGAACCCCAGGAGAGCTGGCGGTCCAGAGATGGACTGTCCGACTCGTTCGAACCGTGATACCCCGAGGCCCGGGCGGGCCTAAACGTCAAGCCGCCCGAGGGCGAGGGGGGAGGCGCCGCGATCAAAAGTGAGCGCCAGGTCGAACGGGAGCACGCTCTGGAGGGGCGAACCCCAAGAAGGGATCGACGGCCGTGACCACTTCGGTGGGAACGGTGTCAGCACGGACTCGTCACGGGAACAAGGCCCTGAAGCCGGCCAACGTCGCACTCGCTGCCCTCCGGGGAGGCGCAGGCGCGGCGCGGTAACGGCAGGAGGGCAAGGGCTCCGAGAGGGGCACCGATCGTGATGAGGGGAACTCCTTGAAGGGTGAAGCCCAGGGACGCTCCGATGCGCTTGACGCATCGGGAGGGCCGGTGGTGTACGTCGCGAAGGGGGTAGCCAAACCCCGCACGTGGCACGCGGTGGCGGAGGGATCCGCTGCCGGCAAACGGATCCGCTGGCCTGAGACTGTGTCGTAGGGCACGAGAAGTCCAGGAGAGGAAGTGTCGTCTGACTTGCCGGGCAACCGGCGGGACGGCGCGGGGTCCCGGTGATCGAGCTCTGAAGAGGAGCGGAAGTCCATGGAGGGCCGCCCTCAGCTTCGGCTGAGGGACGGCGCACTTGCTGAGTACCCGAGGGGCGTAGAAACGTCGTACGGGTCGGGCGGAACCAATACCCGCCCTAGGTGGGTGCGCAGGTGTCCTCGAAGGGCCGCGCAACCTCATGAGAGCCGGCAGAAGCCGCCGCGAGGCGGTGGAAGCATTCACCCGGAGCCTCAAGACTCTGGAGGACCGAAGCGATGCTGCTGATCAACTCCTTCGTCAGGCTTCGTTAGCCCGAAGCGTGGGCAACCACGCTTCGGGCTCTTTTTTTTTGGAATGCGCACTGGGTGCGCGGGCGTGGGGGCCCTGGCGATTGAACGGGTCGGGCGCAGACTCGCCCTTCGCTTCGCGAAGGTCTCCCAGCCGCCCCTACGGATCCCCGTATTG
>JASJDY010000108.1 GCA_030065025.1 Planctomycetota bacterium | reverse complement strand
CGGGACCGCCCAGGTCGCCGGCCGCGGTCAGCGCCGACGCGCGCACCGTCGCCTCGGGGTGCGAGGCATACCGGGTGAGCACGCCCTCGGCGCCGGCGACGCCCAGCTCGCCCAGCGCGAGGAGGGCCGCCGGCAGGACGACGACGTCCCGCTCGATCTGCAGCAGCCGCACGATGTCACCGCCTGCCGAGCGTGCGTCCAGCGCCACGAGGACGCCGACCGCGCCCTGACGAATCCCCGCTTCCCGATCGAACAAGGCACGCTGCAGCGCGCGCACGGCCTTCGATCGCTCGGGCTCGGTGCGGCACGTGGCCAGGAGGGCGAGGCCCCGCACGCGCTCGTACGCGTGCTCGTGCTCGAGGGCCTTCAGGCCGGCGGCCAGCTTGCGCCCGTCGGCGGCGGCGGCCGGCGCGAGCAGGAAGAGCACGAGGATGGCCGGGACGCACGCACGCATCCCGGCCACCGTACCTGCTACTTCGCGGGCGGCGCGATCTCGTAGACCGTGTCGCCGAGCACGAAGATCACCTTCTCGCCCACGGCGAGGAGCTTGGCGACCTTGTCGCCCTTCTTCAGCAGCTCGAAGTACGCCTGGGACCACGCCTCGACCTTGGTCGTGGGCTTCTTGCCGTCCCAGGCCTTGTCGACCCAGACGCCGTCGGCGCGGAGCTGGAACGTCTTGTCCCCGACGCTCTTGATCAGCGCTCGCACGGCGCCGAGGCCGTCGTCACCGGAGTCCTTGTCTTCCCCGGCCGCGGAGGCGCCCTCCTTGAGCCGGCGGAGACGCTCGCTGTCACCGGCGAGCTTCTTGGCCGTGGGCGCCTGCGGCGAGGCCGACGGACGGCCGGAGGAGTCCGGGCTCGGGCGGCCCACCGGCGCGGGCGTGGTGGGTGTCGGGATCAGACCGCCGAGTCGGGGCTTGCCGCCCGCCTCGCGGCGGTCCCCACCGTGCCAGCGGAGGCGCGCCCGGCGAAGGCGGTCGTCGGCGGGCATGCCGCCGCGGCCCTGCATCTCGCTCTCCTCGACGACGAGGCCGGCCGTGTAGGGCGTGACGATGCCGTGGCGGGTGGCGAGCTTCACCACCTCGTCGACGAGCTCCTTGTTCTCGCCGTGCAGGCGGATCTCGTCGAGGAGGTAGGCGACCTTGCGGAAGGCCCAGAGGCGCGGCAGGTACCCGGCCTGGTCCTTCTCCGTGAGATTCGTGTTGTGCTCATACACGATCTCGCGCTTGCCGAGCTTGCCGCGCAGCAGCACGGTGCGGTCGCCGGCCTGCTTGTAGCGGCCGAACACCACGACCTGGCCGCCGGCGAAGAGGTCGGGCAGGCGCTTGGGGTAGACGTCATGGATGCCGGAGCCGAGCTCCAGTTTGACTTCGGTGAGCGCGGGCTGGTCCACCTTGCGGAAGAAGCGGCCCGTGACGACCTCGAGGTCCTCACCCGGCGTGACGTAGTCGCGCGTGCCGTTCGTGACCTCGGCAATGCGGTCGAGCAGCCGTACGTCGAGGTTGTAGCCGACGCCGAACGTGAAGACCCGGGTGCTGCCCGTGTTGGCCTTCTTGACGTTCTCGACGATGACCCGCGGGTTCGTCTCCTGCACGGTGGGCTTGCCGTCGGTGATGAACACGACGAGGAACAGGCGGCCGTCCTGGCGCATGGTCAGCGCCTGCTGCAGCGCGCCGTCGATGTTCGTGCCGCCGGCGGCGTCGAGGCCCTCGATGTGCTTGACGGCGGCTTCCTGCATCTCCTTCGTGGCCTCGACGAGACCGTCGCGGAACGGATAGAGGTTCGTGGAGAACGCGAGCACGTTGAAGCGATCGCCCGGCCGCAGCATGCGCACGCCGTAGCTGATGGCCTGCTTCGCCTGGTCCATCTTCGGCCCGGCCATGGAGCCGCTCTTGTCGACGACGTAGACGACGTCCTTCGGCACTCGGTCCTTGGCGTCGATCTTCATGCGCGGCGCGAAGACGGCCATGAACGTGCCGTCGCGACCGACCTCCTTGTGGCTCTGCAGGGAGAAGCCGACCGCGTCGGGGCTGCGCCCGACGTAGAGCAACAGGTCCTTGTCCTGGCGGCGCTGCGAGCGCTCGTAGGACACGCGCGCGGCCTTCTCGCCGTCGCGCTTGATCTCGACGCTGTGCGAGGGGCTGTAGACCGTCTTGATGTCGACGGAGCTGCGCACGCGGACGTCGACGGCCACGCTCTGCACGGGGGCGGCGTTCAGGCGGTCGGTCGCGAGCGGATAGCGGAACTCGACGGTGCCCGCGTCCTCGGGCAGCACCTGCTGGTAGGTGATGCGAATGGTCAGGTCCTTGTGCGGCTCGATCGGGAACACGCGAGCGCGGAAGAGGCCGCGGCCCATGTACTCGAGCAGACCCGGATCACGGCGCCGGCGGACGATGCTCTCGTAGATGCGCCGGGCCTCTTGCCGCTCGATGATCTCGCCCTGGACCATCTTGCCGAACATGGTCATCGCGAACTTGGAGACGACGGCGCCCTCGGGCAGCGGGAAGAGGTAGGTGCCCTCGAGCTGACGGCCGCCATGGTTGTGGAAGACCTGCTCGACCGTGACCGACGCGATGCGGTCCTGGATCTCGGCGCTGACCTTGTGGCCCTTCAGGCGAACCGGCGGCACGCGGCGGATGTGCGGATGCGGCGGTCGCCGGCGGCGGATGTCGATGTCCGGCACGCCTGGGGTGTCGGTCACCATGATGCCGTTGGCCTGGGCGTCAGGCGCGGAGATCAGGGCCGCGGCGGCGATGAGGAGGAGAGGGAAGAGCAGGAGGAGGGCAGGGCGCAACATGGTGGATGGTCTCCAGATGCGCTATTGGACACCCGGAGGTCCCTCTAGTTCCCGGATCCCCGCTCCGCCGCCCAGGCAATCACGTCCCGGTACTCGTACGGAATCCCGAACCGCTCGTGGAGCGCCTTGATCCGCCGGTCGTAGCCCTCGTGCAGGTCCTGCGGCACCCCGCGTGGATACGGCGGGCAGAAGTACGTGCGGCAGCCCAGCATGCGTCCCTCACGCGCCTTGCACAGGCGGTCCGGCCCCCACGCCGGGCACTGGCGCTCGTCGTCGTTCGCCCGCTCCGCGGGCGCGTTGCGGAAGAAGTACTCGGCCTCGATGGTGCTCGCGTAGAGGCGGTGGCCGTAGGCGTCGAAGTCGCAGCAGTTGCCGCTCGCCGAGCACGTGAACTCCCAGCGCGGCAGCTCCTCGGCGAGCTCGGCGTAGAGCGCTTCGAGGGCCTCGAAGGCCCCGTCCCAGTCGGGCCCCTCGGGCCGCGGGTAGTCGGGATTGAAGCGGCTGAACACCGGCGTCTCGGGCGCGCGCCGGTGCTTGGCCAGCATCGGCTCCGGGTCCCCGTCGCGGATGCGCTCGATCTCCTCCCGGGTGTAGAGGTCGCCCTGGTCGATGCCCTCGCAGCGCTCCTTCGTCTCCTCCCACTCCTCACGGTCGGTGAGCACCGGCTCCCAGAAGGGGAACGTCGAGCAGCGCTGCGGCTTCGCGGCGTAGACGGTGCACTTGCCGTCCTTCAGCATGCAGCAGTCGCCGTTCTCTCGCTCCTTGAGCGACAGGCGCTTGCCGACGCGGCGCACGAACCGCTGCCGGAATGCGTTCTTGCTGAGGCCCCGGGCCTTCGCGATGCGCTTGATCTCCTGCGGCGTGACCCACACGTGGCCCGGCTCGCCGGTGCAGCACTGCCCGCAGGCCGTGCAGCGGAAGCGCAGGCCGTCGGCGTACCAGGGCTCGTCGTGGGGCTCGGAGGTCACGCGCCGATTGAAGCACGCCGAGCCGCGGCGCCCCTCACAGGCCGCGAGGGGTCTCCCGCGCGCCCGGGGCGAGAGCCTCGGGCAGCACGGCCGCGCAGCGCGGACAGTAGGTGTCCCCGCGCAGCTCCAGGTCCTCGACCGTGGCGGCGAAGTGCATGACGCACTCCCAGTCGCGGCAGTGGCCGACCCCGCCGGCATGGCCGAGCTCGTGGAGGATCTCCCGCAGGGTGCGATCGATGAGGAGCCCGTGGTCCGGCGTCATGCCGTAGAAGGTCGGATCGAGGCGCGCGGTGGAGACGAGGACGGCATGCCCCCCATGGCGTGCCCGCCCGAAGAAGTGCGTGAAGATCAGGTGGCCCATGTCGCGGTGGGTCAGCCCGACGCGCACGCTCCCGCTGCGCCGCGGAAGGGACTCGAGCACGCCGAGGAGGCGGTCGGCGTCGATCTGGTTGCGTCCCGCCAGCTCGGGGATCAGCAGGTCCTCGGGCGGCGTGGCGAGGCGGCAGGGCAGCTGCAGGCGCTGCGACAGGCGCGCGGCCAACTCGGGTCCGAGCTGCTCCGGATGGGGCGCGACCTCCAGCAGCTCCAGCTCGGCGAAGGCAGGCGGCGGGCCCTCAGCCCTCATGCGCGGCCGGTCTCTCGAGTCCGTACTTGCGGATCTTGGCGTACAGCGTGCCCCGGTCGATCTCGAGGACCGCAGCCGCCCGGCTGACGTTCCAGTCGGCCTCGTCCAGCATGCGGACGATGTGCGCCCGCTCCATGCCGGCGAGGGTGCGGGCCGGCGGTGCGGCCGCCTCGCCACCGGTGACGTAGTGCGGGAAGTCGGCCGGCCGCAGCGCGTCCTGCTTGCAGAACACGACGGCGCGCTCCACGGCGTTGAGCAGCTCGCGTCCGTTCCCCGGCCAGTCGTGCCCACGCAGGACCTCGACGGCATCGGGTGTGAGGGTCGGCACCTTGCGGCTCATCTTGCTGCAGACGCGCTCGAGGAAGTGCTCGGCGAGAGCGGGGATGTCCTCGGGGCGATCGCGCAGCGGCGGGATGACGATCGGCACCACGTTGAGGCGGTAGAAGAGGTCCTCGCGGAACGTGCCCTCCTCGACGAGGGCCTGCAGGTCGCGGTTTGTCGCGGCGACGACGCGGAAGTCGGTGGCGATCGCCTGCTTGCCGCCGACGCGCGTGACCTCACGCTCCTCGAGCACGCGCAGGAGCTCGACCTGCACCTTGGCGCTGATCTCCCCGATCTCGTCGAGGAAGATCGTGCCGCCGTCGGCCTGCTCGAACTTGCCCTTGTGGTGGTGCTGGGCGCCGGTAAACGCCCCCTTCTCGTGGCCGAAGAGCTCGCTCTCGAGCACACCCTCGGCGAGGGCACCGCAGTGGACGATGACGAGCGGGTTGTAGCGGCGTCCGGACGCCTCGTGGATCGCGTGCGCGACGAGCTCCTTGCCCGTGCCGGACTCGCCGCGCACGAGCACGGTGGCGTCCGTCTTGGCGACGTCCTCGATCAGGTCGTGCACCTGCCGCATCGCCCGTGAGACGCCGACGATGGGCGAGCGAACGCGCGCGGCATCGAGGCTCTCGCGCAGCCGCGCGTTCTCGTCGGAGAGGGAGCGGAACTCGGCCGCCCGGCGGATGAGGTGGCTGAGCTCGTCGGGGTCGAACGGCTTGACGAGGTAGTCGTAGGCGCCGGCCTTCAGCGCGTTGACCGCGGTCTCGACCGAGGCGTAGGCGGTCATGATGATGACGGTGAGGTCGGGCGCGGCCTCGGCGAGCCGCTCCTGCAGCTCGAGCCCGTCCATCTTCGGCATCTTGATGTCGATGAGGGCCAGGTCGAAGGTGGACTCCGCGACCACGTGCAGGGCCTGGCTGGCGCTGTCGGCCACGGTCACGTCGTGGCCGTCTTCCTTGAGCCACCCGCCGAGCGACTCGCGCACGATGGTCTCGTCGTCCACGACGAGGATGCGCAGATGCGCACCGGCATCGGTCGGGTTGCCTTGCGTCATGCCTCCTCGTCCTCCTTGCTCTCGTCCTCGCGTTCGCGCGGCAACCGAACGCGGAAGGTGGTGCCGGTCCCCGGCTGCGAGAGCACGTCGATCGTGCCCCCGTGGCGCTCCACGATGCCGTACACGACCGAGAGGCCGAGCCCGACGCCCTCGCCCTGTTCCTTCGTGGTGAAGAACGGCTCGTAGATGCGCGGCAGCGCCTCCGG
This sequence comes from Planctomycetota bacterium, assembly GCA_030065025.1. Lineage (GTDB taxonomy): Bacteria > Planctomycetota > PLA2 > PLA2 > JAEUHO01 > JAHEIK01. The sequence goes on along the minus strand of JASJDY010000108.1, from coordinate 7,562 downwards.
GCTGATGCCGCAGCCGTCGTCCTTGATCTCCAACACGACGCCGTCGGCCGTCTCGTCCCGGCTCAGGGCCACGCTCAGCGTGCCGCCTTCGGGCATGGCCTCGATGCCGTTCATGATGAGCGCCAGGATCACCTGCTGGACCTGGGCTGCGTCGCACGTGACCTCGGGGATGTCCTCCGCCCAGTCGTGCTGGATCTCCACGCTCTGCAGCTCCGCCTTGTGCTGCGCCAGCATGATGCAGCGCTCGGCGATCGGCCGTAGGTCCGTCTGGGCGAAGAACGCGCCCGGTGCGCGACTGAACATCAGCAGGTTGCGGACGATGTCACCGCAACGCTTCGCCTCGGTCTCCATGAGCCGGAGGGCGCGCATGTGCTCCTCGGTGAAGTGGGAGTCATCCGTATCGCGCTCGTGCTGGCGCCGCAAGAGCCGCGAGTACGTCGCGAGGCCGGCGAGCGGGTTGTTGATCTCGTGCGCGACGACGGCCGCGAGCTTGCCCAGCGCGGCCATCTTCTCGACCACGAGCACGCGGGACTGCGCTGCCTCGACCTCGCGGGCCTTGGCGCGCACGCGTTGCTCGAGCGTGCGGCTCCAGTCCTGCAGCTGGGTGCGAGCCCGCTCGAGCTCCGCAACCGTGGCGTTCCAGCTCGAGGTCACGCGGCCGATCTCGTTGCTCGAGGTGACGGGCACACGAGCCGAGAGATCGCCGCGGCCTACGTCGTCGGTCGCGCGCGAGAGATGGCTCAGCGGACGCAGGACCATGCGCCAGGTGAGGAAGAAGGTGAGGCCGAGGATCCCGACCACGGCGAGGAGCAGGCCGATGCCGAGCTGCCCCTCCGATTCCTCGATGAGCTCGTCCACCGCGGCGAGCGGCATCTGCACCTCGATGATGCCCAGGACGCTCTGCTCCTCGGGGTGCTCGTGGCACTCCGCGGTCGCGCACGAAGGCTCGTTGTAGACCGGGGCGATCACATCGAGCGTGCGCTGGCCGTCGATCTCGTGGATGCGGACGCGTTCGCTGCGCGGCGGCGCCTTCTTCGGCGGGTCGGTGGCGTGGCAGACGCGACAGGTGAACTCGGTCTCCGGCACCAGCTGACCGAGCTCGCCTGCCCGCGTCGAGCTCTTGATCTCGCCCTTGCGGTCCATGAGGCGGATGCGCGAGATCCCCGGGAGCTTGCCGAGGCTCCCGAGGATCTCGTCGACGCGGTCCATCTCGGCGCGAAGCATGGCCTCGCGCGTCGAGCCGCGCACGAGGCCGGCGCAGCGGTCGGCCGCCTGGCCCGTCAGCCGCACCATGTGGTCGCGCTGCGTGCCGACGTTCCACCAGCCGAAGAGCAGGAAGATCAGGACGAGCAAGACCCCCAGCGCGACGCCGAAGCGCACCGCGAGGTGCTGGTGCCAAGCCAGGGGTCGCTTGCCTGCTTCCGAGGCCATGGACTCAGTCTACTCGGCTGAACCTATTGGGCAGATCGATGTGCGTGCGCTCCCACGGCGCCCTTACGGACGTCGTCGGGGTCGCCGGCACGTGGTGCACGGGCTCCTCCGTGGGCTCCTGCGTCTCCGGATAGACCGGGAAGTGGAGTGCGATCCAGCGGAAGGCCGCGAAGCCGAGCGCGATGAACATCAGCGTGATGAGCACCTCGGGCCACGCCGGGATGTAGTGCCCGCCCTGGGCCTGCTCGAAGCCCGTGAGGCTGACGTTCAGCCGGTGCGTGATGAAGCCGAGCACGGCGAGGAGGCTCGTCCCGTAGAGGCCGCGCTCACTCATGCGGATGCGCCGCACCGAGAGCAGGACGACCGGTAGGACGACCCCCAGGAAGAACTCCACCAGGAACAGGCTCGACTCGTAGGAGAAGGAGAACGCCTCCCCCAGCATGCCGCGATCCACCAGGTCGTAGACGCGCAGGAAGCCGTAGAGGCCCAGCACGCCGGCCAGCGCCCGGCCTACCGTCCTGAGGATCGGCAGCTCGAGTCCGTGCCCGAGACTGCGCGCCGAGAGCTTCGACTCGACGATCACCATGGCGAGGCCGATGCTCACGGCCGACACGAAGAAGAGCAGCGGCAGCATGGGCGTGTACCACAGCTCGTGCAGCTTGCCGGGCATCACGAGATACAGGGTGCCCAGCGACGACTGGTGCAGCGTGGACAGGATGACGCCGGCGATGACCAGCGGCACGGACAGGAACTTCTGCACCTTGGCCGCGCGCTTCCACTTCACCTTCTCGAACACCATGCCCGAGAACTCGAGTGCGAGCACCGTGCTGTAGAGCATGACGCACCACGCGACCTCGAACATGACCGAGTGCGGGTTGTGCAGGATGAGCGGGTGCCAGATGTTCCAGGGCCGTCCGATGTCGAACAGCAGGGCCACGCAGACGAGCAGGTAGCCCAGGAACGCCGTGACGATCGCCGGCCTGACGATCGGCCGCAGCCGCTCGATGTGGAAGATGTAGACCACCGCCGTGATCACGAAGCCGCCCGCCGCCAGGCCGACGCCGCAGAGCAGGTCGAAGCCGACCCAGAGGCCCCAGGGGTAGCGGTCGGAGAGGTTCGTGACGGAGCCGAGGCCCTGCGTGAAGCGGATCACCGTCAGCACGAGGCCCGTGGCGAGCAGCAGGTAGAACATGCCGCGCCAGAAGGGCAGCGGCGCACGTTGCGTTGCGTGGGACACCTCAGACCTCCTCGCTCTGCGACTGGCCGTTGTGCTGCGGCTTGCCGTTCTTGCGGCGCGCCTTCCGGGCCGCCTCGTGAGCGCGGACCTCGTCGCGCCGTCCCGTCAGCCACCAGAGGGCGCCCATCGTGGCGCCCGCGAAGACGGCGATGGTCGGGATCTTGGAGAGCACGCGCCAGGTGTTCTGCGGCAGTGGCTCATTGCCGAGCTTGTCCACGAAGCCGAGCAGCTGCTCGGCAGGGAACGGCGAGATGAACATCACGTTCGTGCCGCCGATCTCGTGCTCGCCGTAGATGTGCGGGTGGTAGCTCTCGGGCTCCTCCTCGAAGCGCTGGCGCGCGTCGGCGATGAGCTCGTCGCGAGGACCGCAGACAGTCGCCTCGTTCGGGCACTCCTCGCTGCATGCCGTGGCCTCGCCCTTGGCGAGCAGGTCATGGCACATGTCGCACTTGCGGACCTGCGGGTTCGCGCTGTCCCACTCGTAGCGCGGGACGTTGAACGGGCACGCCGTCATGCAGTAGCGGCAGCCCATGCACTTGTCGGCGTCGTAGACGACCGGTCCCTCGGCCGTCTTCACGATCGCGGTGACCGGACAGACGCTGGCACACGTCGGATCGACGCAGTGTCGGCAGAGGTTGCGGCAGTAGAACTCCTCGTCATCGGGTGCGAGCACCTCGCGGACGTATGTGTACGAGGTGGCCGACATGTCGGTCACCTGCTCGTAGTCGCCCTCGAAGCCCTGCTTCTTCATGCAGGCGGCGACGCACTCGCCGCACCCGCTGCAGCGGGTGAGATCGAAGAGGATCGCGTGTTGCTTTCCGGTTTCCATCACCTCTCCTCGGGGTGGCGCGGTTGGGAGCGGGGCCTCAGGAGGCCGCGCGCTCGTAGCCCTGGGTGAGGAGGAAGCCCTCGACGAGCCCCTTCCAGTCCTCGAACTCGACGTGGTCACCGAAGTCCTGCGCCGGCTCACCGCCGTCGGCCAGCACGGAGCCGGACATCGCCATCAGGTTGTGGTCGAGACGCTCGCGGGCGTCTTCCATCCAGCGTCGGGCCAGCGAGCCCGAGAGCAGGTTGCGCACGTGCATCGCGAGGTGCGGCGAGCGGAGGCGGTAGAGCCAGCCGCGCCGGTACGGGTCCTTCGTGACGAGCTCCGGCTCGTCCTCGAGCTCCTCGTTCCGGGCGACGACCTCGCCGGCGATCGGCGCGACCAGGTCGGCGGCGCGGCCGGTGGTCTGGATGCGGGCACCCTGCCCCCCCTGGAAGACGTAGTCGCCCTCCTCGGGCAGCTCGATCGCGTGGGCCGTTCCGAGCAGGCGGCGCCCGAAGTCGTCGACCCCCACCACGGCCGTATCCGGGCCCGTGAGGCGGACCCACGTGTGCCCGCGGTGATAGTGCAGTCGCTCCGGCATCTCGTAGCCGGCCACGAAGACGGGCTCGAGCTCGGGCTCGGCCTCCAGCGCGGGATCCGCGACCGGGGTGGCGGGAAGGGTCTGCGCGGCCTCGGCCTCGCGCCTCTCACGGCGGCGGCTGAGCGCCCAGTCGAGCGTGATGAACAAGGCGAACATGAGAATCGCCAGCAGTGCTGCCATCGGGGGCCTCCTTTCGGCCGCCCAAGCGCATGCCACGTGCCGCCGCCACGCCCTCGCTCGATGCGACGCCACAAATCCTTACCCACATTGAGGTTGTGCCCGCTTACGGCCTGGGGAGGATCACCACGCCGTCCGCGGGAGAGTGTGGCGATCCTCCACACCACCCTCGAGTGCTCATGCGGGATTCCTGCTCATCCCCATGCGCTGCAACGGGTTGCGACGACACCACACTCCCGGAGCCCGAGTGTGGCGGTTCTCTACAGTCACGGAGCGGGGCATCTCCCGCGCCGCCTTGCGGGCGCGTGCGCAGCCAGCGGCGCGCCGCCCCCATCTGCTGGGCCTGGCTGCCCGGCACGGGGCTTGCCACCGCGCCGTGAGGCGGGGATTGACGGTTGACCACCCCGCGCTGCCGCGCGACGCGCCCTCTCCGCGGCTGGGCCACGTGGAAGGAGGTGCCATGCGTGGTGTGAGGAACTGGCGTCGAGGACCTTGGTTCGTCCTCGCAACCTGTTGTGCGATTGCCATCGGCTGCGGCGGCGGTGGCGGAGGAGGAGGACCGGAGATCCAGCCGCAGACCCTGCCGCTCTACGAGTTCGGCATCGGGGAGACGAACGGAGGTGAGCCGTTCGAGGTCAGCTTCAGCGAGGGTGGTGGCAACTTCTCGGTCGCGGTGATGTTCCCCGGCACGGGGATGCGCGGGACGGTGGAGCCCGGCGACGGTGACCACACGATCGCGGCGGGCAGCATGCTCGACGTCGACAGCGACGTGGGCGACCCGCTCTTCGGGGTGTTCGACATCGACGTCACGACCACGATCAACGTGCCGAACGACGACTGGGCCGACACGGGCACGTACGAGGTCCACTACGGCGGCGACACGACCGAGGTGAGCTTCCAAGGATCCTCGGTCAGGGTCATCCACGACGGCGGTGCGCCCGAGATCTACTCGTGGGACAACTTCGAGGACATGGTGGGCAGCCCCGCGGAGACGTATCTGCAGCGGGCGGCACTCGCCTGGGGCATCCTCGAGTTCATGCTCGATACGTCGGACGTCATCGCCCAGACGTTCGAGCTCATGGAGGAGGACCTCTACTACTTCAACCCGATGTCTCATGGCTGCGACGGCATCGCGCCGCTCACGCCGCCCGGCTGGGTGTCGATGGATACCGGCAACCACGTCTTCGGTTGGAACGACGTCAACTTCGACGACGACATGGGCCCGGGGGACAACTTCTCCTGGTACTTCGACATGTGCTGGCGCGAGGAGGACGGTGGCGGGGAAGGCGAGTTCTGGCGCTCCGGCACCATGCAGCTGCTCAACTTCACCGAGGTGGTGAGCGGCGGTGCGTACACGCGCGTCGGCTACGAGCCGTTCGTCGACGACGGCGGCGTCTTCTTCAACGACGTGCTCGTCTACGAGACCGAGGGCGACGGCCCCAACCTCGAGATCGACGCGCCGCGCTACCTGAACGGCTCCTTCCAGATCGCCTGGTGGGCGCCGTAGGGAGCGACGAGCTCAGCGACCGCGCCGACGCTTGCGCTTGGGCGTAGGCGTCGGCGCGCGCCCCTTGCGCTTGATCGGTGCCGCGGCCGGCGGCTTGACCGGCTTCGCTGCGGGCGACGGTTTGACCGGCTTCGCCACGGGCGGCGGCTGCACGGGCTGGGCAACGGGCGGGGCCACGGGTACGGCCGCGCGCGGGCTGCCGAGGTCCACCGGCACCATGCCCCCCGGCACGTAGGCCTCGAGGTTGGCGATCACCTCCTCGATGGTCTCGAAGCGCAGCTCGCGCTCCTTCGACGTCATCTTGGTGATGAAGAAGTGCACCTCGGGCGCGATGCGCCGGGTCTTCACCTTCTGCGTGTCCATCGCCGACAGCACCTGCTTGGCCATGACCTCGTAGCTGGTCTCGCCGGAGAAGGGCACCTCGCCGACGACCATGTGGTAGAGGCTGACGCCCAGGCTGTACATGTCGCTGCGCGGGTCGAGGTCGGCGCGTCCGCGCGCCTGCTCGGGCGAGAGGTACTCGACCGTGCCCACCGTCGTCGCCTCGTCGCCGGGCTGCGGTTCGCCCTCTCGTTCGAGTGAGCGGACGAGGCCGAGGTCCATCATGCGCGCGAGCCCGCTCGCCTCGACCATGATGTTGCCCGGCTTGATGTCGCGGTGCAGGTAGCCCGAGTCGTGGAGGTACTTGAGCGCCCGCGCGGCCTGCAGGCTGATCGAGAGCGCCTCCTCGTTGCTCAGGAAGCCTCGGCGGTCGATGGCCTCCAGCACCGTGATGCCCTCGATGAGGTCCATGGAGAAGAAGTGCAGGCCGTTCTCGCAGCCCACCTCGTAGCCCAGGACGATGTTCTCGTGCTCCAGCTCGATGAGGATGCGCGCCTCGTGCTGGAAGCGCTCGAGGAAGTCCTCCCGTAGCGCCTGGACGGGATCGAGCACCTTGACGGCGACGACGGAGCCGTTCGGGCGGTAGCGCCCGCTGTAGACCACGCCGCTGCCGCCCTCGCCGAGCACGCCGTCGAGCTCGTAGTCCCGGAACGGCTGGCTCTGGAGCGGCCCCGGGGACCGCAGCACCGCCAGCGAGCCCTTCGGCAGGAGCCCGAGGTGGTACAGGATCGGCTCCAGCGAGGCCTGCTTGCCCTGCTCGCGCAGGCGCTCCTGGAAGGCGAACGCCTCACGCAGCCCGTCCTCGGTCAGCACGCGCGCCGCCATCAGGCGCTTGGCGAGAACGAGGTCCTGTTTCGTAGCCACGGTGCCCCGGATCAGAGCAGGCGAATCGAAGCGAGCAGCCGCTCCAGGGCCGGCCGCACCTGCCCCCACGCCCCGGCCGGGCCGGCCAGCAGGAGTACCACGCGCCCCATCCGACGGTCCACCACGACGGCCGTCGTCCGAATCGATTCCTTCTTGAGCGTGCCGGTCAGCTCGATGCGCCACGCACCGGCGACCTCCGGCACGGCGCGCCGCGCCTCGACGACCTTGAGGTCGGGGCTGACGCCGCGCAGACGTCCCAGCAGCCACGCCTCCGCCCGCTCGGGCTGCCGCTCGGTGGCGCGGTCGTACGGATGCCACTCGACGCGCATGTCCGTGAGCAGCACGCGATTGTCGAGCCGGCCCAGGAGGCGCCAGCCGGTGTGGCCGGGCGAGCCGACCGCGGGCTTCCACGCCCAGATCGCGTCCGGCGCGGTGAACGCGATGCCAGCCTCGGGGAGGCGCACCTCGCGACTGTCGGCGTCGGGCTTCTCGGTGCTGCCGCGTGCCGCCGCCTCGACCTGTTCCTGGCTGGCCGGCACGGCGACGATCCCTTCGC
>JASJDY010000113.1 GCA_030065025.1 Planctomycetota bacterium | reverse complement strand
CAGGGGCGCGACCCCGTCATCGTCGGCATCGGCGAGCTGGGCAAGGCGGTCGGCGTGCTCGACCTCGAGCCTACGCCCGAAGGGGACGCCTGGCTCGTGAGCTACCGGCGCATCGAGCTGGTGCCGCAGTGGGAGAAGTACGGCGGCGAGCTCGCGCAGGACGTGGTCGCCCTCGACGGTCTGTATCGCAATGTCGTGCGCGAGCGGCACTACCTGCGCGACTTCCCGCGCGGACCCGACGGTGCAGCGAGCTACGTCGGCTCGAGTGCGTGCGCGCAGTGTCACGCAGCGATCTACAACGACTGGCGCCGCACGGCACATAGCCATGCGCTCGAGACGCTCGAGAAGCAGGACTACCACTGGGATCCGGAGTGCATCCGGTGTCACGTGGTCGGTTGGCAGCGGGTTGGCCATCAGGCGTGGGACGTCACCGAGAGCGCGTTCACCACGCCCGACAAGACGCCCTACCTGGGCGGCGTCGGCTGCGAGAACTGTCACGGCCCCGGCTCGCTGCACATCAAGGATCCCTGGGACCTCTCGCTCTTCGACGAGGGCGGACCCAACGTCACCTCGCCCGGGCGGGACGACGGCTGCGTGACGTGTCACGACGTCGAGAACAGCCACGGCTTCCTCGAGGGGTACGAGCAGACGTACCTGCCGAAGGTGGATCACCGGACGGTGCCGGCGGACGTCAAGACCGTCGTGCCGGACGATTGGGAGCCGCCGGAGGGTGGGGCAGCGCCCCCCAAGAAGGGGAAGTAGTCAGGAGGTACGCCCGTAGGCGTACGACCGCGTCCGGGTCCCACGGCCAAGGCCGAACGGCCTGAGGGATCACGAAGGCGAGGCGCCTTGGACTGCCGCACTGCCCCACGAATCACAGGCCTCCTCGCCTTCGAATCGAACGCGAGGCGCGATCGCCCATGCCTGCACCACGGCGGATCGAAGCGCTTCTCGCCCTCGAGTCGAAGGCGAAGCGCCACGGAGGCGGCGTGCGGCCGGTCGTAGCACGACGTGCCTCGCCTTCGGTCCGAGCCGCGGATCAGGGCCACGGCCACGGCCACGGCCCCCGTCCCCGCCCTCGGGAACCTCTGCGCCCCCTTCTGCGTTGACCTGACTGGCCGATCCGGCCGATACGATGGGGTGACCATGTCCACCGAAACACCCTCCGAAACGTCCGTCGAGCGTGTGACCCCGCCCTCGCCGCGCATGACGCGCGGAGCGTGGATCGCCGCCGGCTGCACGGTGCTCTGCCTGGCCGTCATGGCCGCCGTGGTCATCATGGCCAACCGGCCGGCGGAGGAGGACCCCGCCCGCGAGGCCGCCTCCGGCCGTTCGGGTGGCTTCACCAACCAGGAGGTCTTCGGCCGCCCCTCGGGCGACGGCCAGGCCGAGGCCGCCGTGCTCGCCGCGTGCGGTCCGCTCGACCCCGACAACCCGCCCAAGGTCGAGATCGAGCTCGAGGGCGGGCTCCTGGACTTCGGCCAGCTCAAGCAGGGCGTGACGGTGGATCGCGACGTCACGTTCAAGAACGTCGGCTCGGGCCCGCTGTGCATCGGCAAGGTCCACACGGGCTGTGGCTGCCTGAAGGCCGCCCTCGTCGGAGACAAGGAGCGCTTCGAGCCTGGCGAGTCAGGTGTGATCCGCGTCGTCGCGGACACGACCGGACGCGTCGGCATCATCCGCAAGCAGGTCTCGGTCCTGTGCAACGACATGAAGTCGCCGCGGCGCACCTTCCGCGTCGTGATGGACGTGAGCACCGGGCTCATCAGCGAGCCGCGTTACCTGCAGTTCGGCAACATCCCGCCGGGCACGCCGGCGACGCGCACGCTCATCCTACGCAGTGGACGCGAGGAGGAAGCCTGGAAGGTGCTCGGCATCAAGAGCACCCGGCGCATCGCCGGTCGTGATCCGGTGACGTACACGTTCGAGACGAGCGAGATCGCCGATCCGCGCTACCGCAAGGTCAAGCTGTTGGTGATGCACCCCGGCTACAAGGAACTGGGTGTCGTGCGCGATCTCGTCGTGATCGAGACCGATCACCCGGACCGGCCGCGCATCGAGGTGCCGGCCCACATCCACGTCGTGCCGCGCATCCGCTCGCGGTCGAAGGCGATCTCCCTCGGCTTCGTCCATGCCGGTACGCCGCGCCGCAAGACGCGCGCGCGCATCGTGGCCGGTGCGCCCGGCGTGACGTTCACGATCACGAAGGTCGAGGTCGTCCCGCGCGAAGGCGCGAAGGTCGGCGCGGCCGGCCCCGGCTTCACGGCCACGGCGGGCGAGGACCCGCGCGGCTGGTGGGTCGACGTCGAGTACGACGGCAAGACGCGCGGTCCCGGTCTGCTCGAGGCGCAGCTGCTGGTGCACACGGACGACGAGGAGCAGCCGCTCTTGAGGATTCCGATCCGCGCCACGGTCAGGCCGCCCAGGTAGCGGCGCCGGACTTCGTTTGTTGGTGACCGCGGATGTCCGTGGTCCCATGACCATGCCAGGAGGGTTCGAGCGCGATGTGCGGGATCATCGGCTACACGGGGAGCAGCCAGGCCCTGCCGGTGCTCGTGCAGGGCATCCGCCTGCTCTCCTATCGCGGCTACGACTCGGCCGGCGTCGCGATCTGGCAGGACGGTTCCTTGCGCATCCGCAAGGACAAGGGACGCATCGAGGACCTCGCGCCGCGCTGGAGTCCCGACGAGCTCGCCGGGACGACGGGCATCGGTCACACCCGTTGGGCGACGCACGGCGTGCCCAACCAGGTGAACGCCCATCCCCAGCACGACGACGGCGAGACGGTCGCCGTCGTGCACAACGGCATCATCGAGAACGATCTGGCGCTGCGTGAGGCGCTCGAGGCGGACGGCGTCCCTCTGGTGTCGGATACCGACACCGAGGTCTTCGCCCACCTGTTCGCCCGTGCCTTCGACGGTGATCCGGTGGCCGCGGCGCGCCATCTGCTCGAGGCCTGCCATGGTGCGTTCGCGCTGGCGATCCAGCACGCGGCGATGCCGGACACCATCATCGCCGTGCGGCGCGGCTCGCCGTTGCTCGTCGGCGTCGGCGTGCGCGAGAACCTCGTCGCTTCCGACCTACGTCCGCTCGTCGGTCGGGCCGATGCGGTCATCGATCTGGGCGAGGACCAGATCGCGATCGTGACGCCGGATGACGTGCGTCTCTTCGACGCCGACGGCGCGGAGATCACGGCCGAGCGTCGTCCGATCGACCACAGCGAGCGGGACATCGGCAAGGACGGCTACCCGCACTTCATGCTCAAGGAGATCCACGAGCAGCCGGACCGCATCTACGAGCTCGTGGCGTCCCGCATCGATCCCAAGCACCAGCGCGTGCGCCTCGAAGACGTCGGCATCACCGATGAGCAGTGGCGTGCGTTCGACCGCGTCGACCTCATCGGCTGCGGCACCGCCTTCCACGCGTGCCTCTATGGAGCCTACGTGCTGGAGGGGCTTGCAGGCATCCCCTCGCGCGCGCTCATGGCCCACGAGTACGACGCGCGCAAGCCGCACCTCGACGAGCGGGTCCTCGCGATCGCCGTCTCGCAGTCGGGCGAGACGATGGACACGAAGATCGCCATCCAGTCCGCCGTCGACGGCGGCGCCCACACGCTGGGCGTGCTCAACGTGCGCGAGAGCGTCATCGGGCGCACGGTGAACGGCGTGCTCGACATCCACGCCGGGCCCGAGGTCGCCGTCGCCTCGACGAAGGTCTACACGCAGATGCTGTGCGGTCTCCTGCTGCTGGCGCTGCGCGGCGCGCAGGCGCGCGGGACGGGCGACGGACTGCTCGCCGAGATCGCGCCCGCGCTCAAGCGTCTCCCCGACGACGTGCGCACCGTGCTCGGGCGCTTCGATCGCGTCCGGGAGGCGGCCCGCGACGTCCGGCGCGCGGGGGACATGCTGTTCCTCGGCCGCGGCTTCGATGCCGGGACGGCGCTCGAGGGCGCCCTCAAGATGAAGGAGATCAGCTACATCCACGCCGAGGGCTACCCGGCGGGTGAGATGAAGCACGGGCCGATCGCGCTGGTGTCCCGCGAGGTGCCGACCGTCGCGATCGCCACGTCCGGCCCCACACGCGAGCGCATGATCGGGAACGTGCGCGAGGTGCGCGCCCGCGACGGCGAGATCATCCTCGTCGCGACGGACGGCGACGGCGACGCGGAGAAGCTCGCCGACTTCGTGCTGTGGGTGCCGGAGGTGCATCCGCTCGTCGCACCCGTCGTGAACGTCGTGCCGCTCCAGCTGCTCTCGTACGAGACGGCGCGGCTCCGCGGCTGCGACGTCGATCAGCCCCGCAACCTCGCGAAGACGGTCACCGTGCAATGAGCCGGCGCGCCCAGGCGCCGCAGCTCCGGGCACGGAACGACGCATATGACGGTGGGATGACCACCTTCGCGGAAGATGGGAACCTGGGCGCGTTGGGTGCGTCCCGATGAACATGCCGCAGCGATCTTCCACCATGCCTCACGACACCACCATGTCCCCGAGGTCGTTCCCGCAGCGCGTCGTCGAGCGCGCCGGTCGGCCCGCAGCACGCCTCCTGCCGCTGCTCGCCCTCCTCTGCCTCTTCACGGCGTGCGAGGCGTCCCTCGCCACGCGCATGCCGGAGACGGCCCTGCTGCCGCTGCCGGAGGGCTTCACGCCCGAACCGGAGGCCACGCCCGCACCGGAGGCCATGCCCGAGGAGGGCACGCCGCCGGAGTTGCCTGCGGAGGTGCCTGCGGAGGCTCCCCCCGTCGAGGTGGCGGACGCCGATCCGCAGCCCCGTCCGGTGCCGGTGCGTCCGCGCATCGCGGAAGAGCCGCGCGCACCGTGGGTGCCTGGCCAGGGCGTGCCGCCCGCTCCGCCGCCGCCGGACTGGGATCCGTCCGAGGACACGGTCATCCGCGTGCTGCCCGACGGCACACGCGTCGTGGAGCCGATGAGGCCGGGTGGACGGGCGCGGCCCGCACGTCCCGCGCCTGCGCAGCCCGCGGTGCCGACGCCTGGACCGGTAGCCGCAGGCGATGACCCCTGGCTGCCCGGTGCGAGCGACAAGCCGCCCGCTGCGCAGCCTCCGGCAGTGAATCCTTCGGAAGTGAATCCTCCGGCAGTGAATCCTCCGGCGGTGAAGCCGCCTGCGGCCGCGCCGCCCGCCCAGAAGCCGCCCGTAGCGAAGCCCCCCGCAGCCAAGCCGCCGGAGGGGAAGAAGCCGGCGTCGAGCGACGACATCGGCCTCCCGCCGGGCGGTCGCAGCGCAGGCCCGTTCGGCACGCCGCCGGCGCCGAAGCCCAAGCCGGCGCCCGAACCGAAGCCCGAGCCCAAGCCGACGCCCAAGCCGGATGGCGGGGAGCCGGATCCCTGGCTGCCTGGCGGGACGACGCCTGGGACTCCGCCTGGGGCCAAGCCGCCTGCCGGGGCCGCCGGCCTCACGCTGGAGCAGCGCGTGCTCGCGCACGTCACGCGCCTGAACGACCGCCCGGGGTCAAAGGACGTCGCCGGCTATCCGACGGACCTGGTTCCCGGGGACGACGCGGGCATGGCGCTCACGCCCGGTGCGAAGCCGGCCCTGATCATCTTCTTCGACGACGGCTCGCGCGCCTCCGACCTGCAGGCCGCCAGGCTGCTGCCGATCATCGCGCGGCTGCGGTCACGCCTCGTGTTCGTGCCCGTGGATCGCGGTGCGACCGCAACGCGGACGCGCGGGGGTGAAGAGCTCGCTCGCCGCTACCTCGACGCCGTGCCCACGCTGGCGGTTCTCGACGCGCAGCGCAACACGCGCCTCTACCGCCCGGGCATGGCTACCGCCGCCGAGGTCGAGCGCGCCCTGCTCACCGCGCTGGGTGAGTCCAGCCGCACGCCGGGCACTGCCCCTGCCCAACCTGCACCTGCCCAGCCTGCACCTGCGCAGCCGGCACCCACGCAGCCTGAGCCGACGCAGCCTGAGCCCGTGAAGCCCCCGACGCAGCCCGCGCCTACGCAGCCGAGGCCGACCGAACCGGATCCGTGGCTCCCGGGCGGCACCGACACGCCGACCCCGCCTCCGGCCGAGCCGCGGTCGCCGGTCGCGCCGGATGCGCCGCCGGCCGGCGCGCGCGATCCCTTCGCCGACCTGCCGCCGACCGAAGCGAAACCGACGCAGCCCGAGCCCGTGAAGCCTCCCACGCAGCCTGCCCCGACCGAGCCGGATCCGTGGCTGCCGGGTGGCACCGACACGCCCACCCGGCCTCCGCAGCCGATCAAGCCTCCGGAGCCCATCAAGCCCCCCGAGCCGGTGCCGCCGACACCTACGCAGCCGAGCGGGACCGAGCCAGATCCGTGGCTCCCCGGCGGCACCGACACGCCCGCGGTTCCCCCGGTGCAGCCGAAGCCGCCGGTTCAGCCCAAGCCGCCGGTGAGCCCGGACGCGCCTCCGGCCGGCGCGCGCAATCCCTTCGAGGACCTGCCGCCGACCCGCACCGACCCGCGGCCCGCTCCGACGCAGCCCGAGCCGGCTGCTCCCGGGCCGGCCGAGCCGGGGCGGCGCGATCCGTCCTTCTCCGCGCCCGGGGCAGTTGCGGCGCGCGAGCATGCAGCGCGACTGCGGTCGACGCCGGGTGACGCGGGCATCGTGGGCTATCCGAACCACGTGCTGCGCAGCGCACCGGCGGACCGTGTCCTGTCCACGGGCCTCAAGCCGTGCGTGATCGTGTTCTACGACAACGCCTCGAAGGCCTCGGATCTGCAGGCTGCGGAGTTCCTGCCGCTGCTCGCACGCCGGGCGCAGGACGTCGAGGTGGTGCTCGTGGACGTCGGCACGCGCGCGCGCTGGAACGAGGCGCAGAAGAAGGTGGTGCGCACGTACTACAACTTCTACGTCCCGACGACGGTCGTGCTGGCGCCGAACCGTGCGCCGATCAAGTCGTGGTACAGCCGCATCAAGGCGACCGACCTCGAGCGCGCGATCGACCAGGCGCTGCGCCGGTAGGTGCCGCCTGCCGTAGGGCTGTAGGGGCAGCCTGAGCGAGCCGGTACGGCGAGCGGTTGGCTGCCCGGCGTACGAGCGTGGGCAGCCAACCGTTCGCCCTTCGCGATGCTCAGGGCTCCCTCAGGCTGCCCCTACGACTCGTGCTCGCTCGTCTCCGACAGCCAGCGCTCGAGATGCGGTACACGCTGCGCCAGCTTCGTCTTCGCGCGGTGCAGGAACTGGCCGACGCTCTCGGGGTTGAGGCCGAGGGCCTCGCCGATGCTGCGGTAGTCCAACCCCTCGAGGTACTTCAGCGTCAGCAGCTCCCGGTCGCGCTCCGGCAGCTCGCGCAGCGCGACACGCAGGGTCTCGATCGCCTCCGTCCGCTCGCGGTCTTCCAGAGAGCGTGACGGTCCCAGCGTGCCCGCACGCTGGGGGAGGTGCCCCGTCTCCTCCAGCTCCCGAGGCAGGCGGTTGCCGCGTCGCAGATGACGCAGCACCTCCGTGCGGCAGATGACACCCAGGTACGTCGAGACGCGGTACTGCGGGTCGTAGCGGTGCAGCAGGATGCGGTCACGGCGCACGAGCGCCAGGAACACCTCGCCCACGATCTCGTCGACATCGGCGTCCCGTGCACGACCGGTGCGGCGCGCCAGCATGCGGCGTGCGAGCGCCTGGATCAGCGGGCCGAAGCGATCGACGAACTGCCCCCATGCGTCGCGGTCGCCCTGCGCACACCGCTGCACCAGCTCGGCTTCGGAGAGAGGCGGTTCGGGCTGGGGGCTGGGTTGGCTCACTTGCTCGGTGCTGCGGAGGGCGTGGCCACCACCGCGATCGGCGGCCCCTTCGTGGCCTTCTTGAGGAACAGGATCGCCCATGCCGTGTCGAGGATGTCGCTGGCCTGGTACTCGGGCAACGTGCCCGTGCTCCAGCGCCCGTCCTTCTTCTGCGCGCCGACGAGGTAACGCGCGCCGGTGAGATACCAGTCGTGCTTGCCGACCCGCTCGCGCCCCGCGAGGATCGCCGCGCGCTCGAGGCCGTAGAGGTAGTAGTAGTGCCAGGCCGGCGCGCCCCCGGGAGGGTTGCGCGCGACCGTGAAGTTCAGGTCGAGCCATGCGAAGCCGTCCTGGATGGCGCGGCTCACCTTGCCCTGCAGCGAGGGCTTGTAGATCGGTAGCTTGCGCGGGTGCAGCAGCGCGTAGTGGGAGATCGCGAGGCAGGCGATCCCCGCGGTCGTCATGCTGCCGGTCGCCATGTAGGGGCTGTCGAGGTAGCTCCAGCCGCGCGCTCGATCACCGCGGTCATAGCGAACGCCGAAGCGCTGCACCTTGGGACCCTCCTGTTCCTGCGCTGCGAGCATGCGCTCGATGACCTTGATGAACACGCGCCCGGGAACGATTCCGCCGCACTCGCGCGCCGCGCGCAGACCCAGCAACGCGTACTGCGTGTTGCTGTTGTCCGGCCTGGAGTCCGGATAGCCCCAGTCGCCCGACTCCTTCTGCTTGCGGACGAGGAACTGCGCCATGTCCTTGATCCACGCCAGGACGTCCGGCGGCAGCTTGCACGGATCCCCGAAGTCCTTCTTCGTGCCCGTGCGCTTCTTCTTCAGCTTCTTCTTCGCGCCCTTCTGCTTGTAGTACTCGACAGCGAACATGAGCAGCGTGCCCGTGTCGTAGGTCGAGACGGGCACCGTCCTGCGCTTCTTGCCCGGCGCGCTCGGATCCGGCTGCCACTGCTCACAGAACTTCATCGCCGCGTCGACGGCCTTGTCTCCGCGCTTGTCGCCTGCCGCGAGGAGCGCCAGGCCGGCCAGAGCCGTCGAGCCGACCTTGTAGTGCATCGTCGCGCCGTGCTTGACGTGGCCTATGCGGCCGGTCCGCTCCTGCTGCTCCCGCAGCCAGTCGGCGCCCTTCTCGACCGCCTTGTCGATCCGCTTCTGGAGCTCCTTGTCGGGTACGCCGACCTGGCCCTCCTTGGGCTTGCGCGGCCCGGCCTCCGTCGGCCCACCGAGCAGGGCCAGGGCGATGAGGGCGACGGCGATCGAGGCCCCGCGGTGGGCGTTCATGGCTGTTCTCCGGGTGAAGCCCAATGCTACCCCTGGATTTCCCCGCCCGATTTCGGGCCTGCGGCCAACACCCGCGGCCGCCGGGCGTAGGAGCCTTGGACGCGCAGGTAGACTGCCTGCGTGGCGCGAGGCGGACCTGACAACAGCATGACGTCGATCACGGCCACCCTCTCCGACGGCTCGATTCCCGCCCAGGCCGCACAGGCACGTGGCCGGCGCGGCCGTCGCCTCGACGGCGCCGCGCGCCGCCGGCGCCGCGCCGAGGACCGGGTCCTCGTGGACGCGATCCTGGACGGTGACGAGGACGCGTTCCGGCGCCTCGTCGAGAAGTACCAACGTCCCCTGTACTGGGTTGCCTACGACGTCCTGCTGGACGCCGACGAAGCGCGCGACGTCGTCCAGGAAGCGTTCATACGCATCCACGGTGCGCTCGACCGGTTCGACCGCAAGCGCGACCTGATGAACTGGATCTTCCGCATCGCCCGCAACCTCGCGATCGACGCGTACCGGCGGCGTCGCCGCCGCGCGCTGCCCGTCGAGGACCTGAGCCGGGCGGCCGAGGACGGCGACCTCTCCCACGAGCGGCCCGTGTCCCGCGCGCCCGAGTCCGACCTCGGCGATCAGGTCGCGCTGGTGCTCGGCGACCTGCCGATCGAGTACCGCCTGGCCCTGACCCTGCGCGAGTTCCACGGTCTCTCGCCGCGCGAGATCGCGGCAGTGACCGACTGCAGCTACCCCACGGCCCGCTGGCGCCTGCACCGCGCCCGAGCGCTGTTCCGCAGCGCATGGGAGCAGCGCTTCGGCTCCGCGCCGGCCCTGGGTGGAGAGACGGCATGAACACCGGAGGTCGTTCCACGCCCCCCGAGCCCGACAGCGCCGGAGTGCGTGATCTGCGCCGGGTGCTGGACGAGATCGATCAGATCCTGCTGGTCGACGTACGGCGTCGAGCGGAAGAAGGCGGCGTCGTCCCCGACACGCGCCTGCCCGCCCTCCTCGCGGAGCTGGAGCAGGCTGTGGAAGCCTCTCCGGAGCAGGCCGCGCGTCTCGCGCGCCGTCTCCGTGCCGTGCGAGCGAGGCTGGCCCTGGGCGTCCGCGACGTGCCCGCCGGCACCCTCGACGGCCTCTACGACGAGGTGTGCGCCGAGACGGACGCGGCCTCGCCCTGGGCCCGCTCGCGCATGAGCGACGCCTTCCTCGACGCTCCGCGCGACCTCGTGCGCTGGCGCTCGACCGCCCTCGCCGCCTGCGCCCTCCTGGCGCTCGGGGCCGGGCTGTTCGCCGGCGGCGGTCTCGGCTTCGAAGAGGACGAGCCCGGCCGCGCGCTCGAGCGCATGGATATGCGCAACGCGCTGCTCCCGCGCCTGGATGCGCCGGCCCCCAGGACGCAGCCGCGCCTCCGGGGCCGCAGCAACGGCACCTTCGTCAGCACCCCGGGTGAGGACGATCGGGCTCGCGAGCGCCGCGGGTTCTACGTCTGGTTCGGCACCCCGCGCGAGCCCGCGGAGGCCCAGCGCAGGCTGGACGCGGTCGGAGTCCGGGTCTTCCCGGTCGGTCGGACTGCAGGCGACGTGGAGAGCAACTGACCTCGTCGCGCCAGCCCGGGGGGAGGAGGACCGGCATGTCGTCCCGCCTGCGCGTGCTGGGCCTCGCGCTCCCTCTCCTGGCGTGCGGACTCGGCGGCGCCGCGTCCGTGCAGGCCGGCGACACGGACGTCGCGGTCGCCAAGGAGGCGCGTGCGTCGGTCGTACGCATCCGCTGGCGCGATCCGCGCTTCAGCCGCACGACCGCGGTGCGCAACGCGGTCGTGGTGCGCGCCGACGGTCTGCTCCTCATGGCCGGTGCGCCCCTCGCGCGGGGTGGCACGCTGACCGCGCGCCTCGCGGACGGCCGCGAGCTGCCCGCGGAGCTGCTCGCCTCCGACACGCGCACGGCCCTCAGTCTCCTGAGGATCCGGGCGGCGCGGCTACGGGCGCTGCCCCTGCGCGAGGAGCCTGCGCCCGCCAAGCCCACGGTCAAGGGCGCGGCGGCGGCCAAGGGCGCGAAGAAGCTGCGGCCGGCCGCGGAGCCCGCGGCGAAGGCAGGGCCGTCCGCTCCGGAGCCTCTCCGCTATCCGCCGGTGGGGCTCCGCGTCGTGATGGTCACGAGCGACGGCTCGGTGGCCATGGGCCCCATCCGCAGCCACCGACGCCCCGGCAAGCTGTGGGATGCGGGCGCGCGGGAGCCCGTCAGCACGACCGGCCTGATCGGGGCCGCCATCGCCGCCGTCGACGTCGACGCGGGCGCGCCGTTCCTGGACGCCCAGGGCCGCCTCGTGGGCCTGCTCGTCGGCCGGAAGGCCGTCGTGGCGCCCGAGAAGAACGAGGAGGCGGCGCGCGTGGGTCTCCGGCTGCGCGCCGAGCCCCGCGAGGCCGTGGCGGTACCCGCCTCGGTCATTCGCATCGTCTGGCCGCTCCTGGAGCGCTTCCGGCGCGTTCCGCGCGCCGGTATGGGCGTCCGGACCCTCGCGATGGACGACACGCTCAGGGCCCAGCTGGACCTCACCGGGGGCGGTCACGTCGTGCAGTCGATCACTCCCGGCAGCCCCGCAGCGCGGGCCGGGTTGGAGCTCTACGACGTCATCGTGGGGCTGGACGGCCGCCGCATCGAGGCGGGCGCCTCGCTCCACGACTGCCTGCTGCCGTACCGCCCGGGGAGTCCCATCGAGCTGGACATCTTCCGCACGGGGGACCGGGTCAAGGCGACTCTCAGGCTCCAGGAGCGCCGCTGAGCGCATTTGCCTGACAGGAGCCTGACAAAGGGCCCGGCCAGGGGGCCTCGGATTCCGGCCAGATCCCAGGAATCCGCCGTCCGGCCGCAGCGGCCCGGGCCTATACCCCGCTGAAGGCAGGCCCCACGGCTGCGGGGGGTACGGCCATGGTCGCAAGGCCGTGGTCGTCGCGGTCCGACGGCCTGCCGGACGCCGCGCACGCGGTGCTGTTCCTCGGGAAGCCGTTCCTCGGAAATACGAACCAGGGCTCGCCTCGCTTCATGGGCAATCGCCACGACGATCAGGACGCCACCGGCACGGGGCATGACCCTGCCGCGGATCTGCTCCGCGATGCGCTGGAGTGTGAGGTCGAAGGTGCGTGGATGCAGCGTCGTCTCGAGGACGGCACGTGCGACGAGAGCCTGGGTGCGGAGATGCGCGCCCAGGCTCTCGTCGCATTCGATGCGGCCGCGGCCGACGACCTGCTCGAGGAGGCGCTCGGCCTTGACGCGGCCGAGGAGGCCACGGCAGCGCTGCGCTCGGGCGCGCGCGTCGCCGCGCTCGAGGCGTGGGACCGTGCCAGCTCGGGTCTCGAAGCCGCGCCGGCGCCGCTGCTGAGTCTGACCGCGGCGCGCGCAGAGCGCGAACGCCGCGAGCCGTTGCGCGCTCGTCGGATGCGCGCACCGTTCTTCATGCGCCCGGTGGCGGCGGCCGCGATGTTGCTCGTCGCGTTGGGCGCGGGCCTGTTCCTCTTCGGTCAGGGCGACGACGCGGAGGCCGGCCTGCAGCTGCGCGCGCTCTCGCGGCGCGACCTGAGCAGCAACGTCGGCATGAGCCAGGTCCGTCCCGGCTACTTCGCCACGCTCGGCCGCGTGTTCGCCCCGCGCGAGGACGAGCTCCTCTCCTTCGGCCTCGCGCACGACGGGCTCGTCGTCGTCGGTGCCGGCGATGCGGTGCGCGTGACGCGGCCGACCGCACGCGTTCCCGGCACGGCGCCCACGGTGCTGCGCCTCGAGTCAGGCGAGGCGCGCCTCGCGACGACGCGCGACGCACCCGTCCCGCTCGAGGTCGACGGCGTGGGCCTGCTCGTGCTCACGGAGGGCGCGGCGCACGTGGCGCTCCACGCCGAGACCGCCGACGGCGCACCGGCGGTCGCGCTCGCCGAGCACAGCGTGGCGCGCTTCCATCGCGCCGACGGCACGTCGGTACCCCTGGCCGGTCCCACGCGCGTGCTGCTCGCCGCCGACGGCGTGCGCAGCTTCGGAACGCCTGCCCGCTCCCTCTTCCGCGAGCTCGCGTTCTTCGGCGGCCCGCTACCACCCGTCACGCAGGTGCGCACCGTCTCGGCGCGTCTCTTCGACGTGCGCGAGGGCGACGTGCGTCGCGGGCGACAGGATCTGCGCCTGCTCGCCGCCGCCGACGGCAAGGACACGGCCGCGCGCCTCGCGTGGCGCCCCCCGCTGGCGCTCGCCGACGCGCGG
>JASJDY010000112.1 GCA_030065025.1 Planctomycetota bacterium | reverse complement strand
ACCCGGCACAGCTTGCTGCCGCCGTCCGTCGGGCCGCCGAGCTGCCCGTAGTTCATCAGCATCACGAGCGGGCGGTCGATCAGCTTGGCCTCGGCGATGCACCAGTGCATGGCGGCCCGGAGGCGCCGCACGTCGAAGAAGGCCTCCTTGTCGCCGTCGCGGATCTCGCGCTCGTCGCCCTCCTCGATCTTCGCGACCTTCTCCGGCGGCGGATCGAGCTTCAGTCGCACGACGAGCAGCTGGGCGTTCGGCGCGACGCCCGCGTACAGGCCGTCCTTGCTGCCGCGGCCGTTGCCGCACACGATCCCGGCGCTGGCGGTGCCGCGACCCTCGATGTCGACGATGGGGGGCGTGGTGCCCGCCGCGAGCGCCTTGTCGATCGCCGCCTTGCGGTGGATCGTGCCGACGCCCAGCGCGTTGTCTTCGGCCTTCGCGCCGGAGTCATCCGTGAGGTCCAGCACCGCGAGGATGCGCGACGTGCCGTCCGGGTTCCTGAGCGCCGGATGCGTCGCGTCGATGCCACGGTCCATGACCGCGACGACGACCCCGCGTCCGGTGAGGCCCATCTCGGCCCGCGCGCGATCGACCCCGGCGAGATGGCGCGCGCGGTCGAGCGACTCGACGGCGCGCGCGCCCAGCAGGAGCAGGGCGGGGACGATCAGCCAGACGATGCGCACACGCGCATCCTACCCGCCGACGTGCGGCGTCCGTCCCAACGGCGCGGCCACGGTCGCTTCCGCGCCCAGCACCTGATCCGGCTCTTCTTCGTCTTCTGCGGCGCCCGCCGGCCGCTCACCGAGCAGCAGCGTCAGCGCCGCGGCCCCGACGAGCAGCACGCCCGCGGTCACGAACGACCATGTGTACTTGCCGGCTACGTTGCCGGCCGACTCGACGAGCATCTGCGAGACGCGCGACAGGATGAAGCCGCCGACGCCCCAGGCCGTGAACATCAGGCCGTAGTTCATCCCGAAGTTCTTCAGGCCGTAGCGGTCCTTGCAGAGCGAGGGGAACAGGGCCAGGTTCGTGCCGTAGTTGAAGCCGATCAGCGTGGCGATCGCGACGAGGATGAGGACGCCCGGCGCCTCCGCCCCGACGATCGGGATGGCCACGAACATCAGCACCGCCTGGAAGATCAGCATGAGTCGCAGCGTGCGCGTGCGGCCGATGCGGTCGGAGAGCGTGCCGGCAATGATGCGGCCCGCCGCGTTGCCGACGGCCAGCAGGGCGACGGCGACGAAGGCCAGCTCGCCGAGGCTCGACTTCGCCATGCCCGCGACGCTGCTGATGACCATGAGGCCCGCGCCGGCGCCGACGGCATAGGCCGTCCAGAGCACCCAGAAGCCCGGGCGCCGCAGCATGCGCGAGGGCGCCACGTCGCCGCCGGAGGCCACCACCGCGGCGGGCGCGGCCTCGCCGTCGTCGTCGCGCGGGAACAGCTTCGCGGGATCGTGACCCTTCGGCGGGTTCACGAGCAGCAGCGACAGCAGGCTCAGCACGACCGCGAAGGCGATGCCGAAGAAGAGCATCGTGCTCTGGAGGCCCCAGGCGCCGAGCATCCACGTCGCGAGCGGCGCGATGTAGACGGACGCGAGGCCGAAGCCGGACACGACGATGCCGGCCACCATGCCGGTCTTCCACGCGGGGAACCACTTGAGGCCGGGCGGGGTCGCGGCGGAGTAGCCGAAGCCGATGCCCATGCCGGTCAGGAGGCCGAAGCCGAGGTTCCACACCCAGTACGACGTCGACTGCGAGATCCACACGAAGCCGAGTGCCACGAGCAGTCCACCGACGAACGCCGTCACCCGCGGACCGAAGCGGTCCTGCACGCGTCCCGCGAGGATCATCGAGAACGCGAAGACGACGCAGCAGATGGCGTACGGGTCGTTCAGGACGTCCTTGTCCCAGCCGAACGCGACGTTCCCCGCGATCTCCGCCTTGAAGATGCTCCAGGTGTAGAGGATGCCGAGCGCGAGGTTGATCCCCGTGCCTGCGAGCACCACCGACCAGGCCTTGCGGCGGGTGGCTTGCGTCATGGCGAGTGCCTCCGAATCAGAAGTCGTACTTGATAGCGAACTGCACGCGAATGCTGTCGCCGTCGGACAGCCCCACGTACTCGGTGAGCCAGTAGGAGAGCTCCAGGCCGAAGCCCAGTCTCTTGGTCGGCCGGAACCAGCCGTTCACGAACCCGTGCGTGTTGTAGGACCGGTTGCCCGCGGCGAGATCGTCGTCGTCCGGGTCGTCGATGCCGCCCCCGACGGCGAGCGTCACGCACGAGGTCGCCTTGTGCTGCAGGCTGATCCAGCCGCCCTGTGCGTCGATCTCGCGCTCCGCGCCGGCCACCGCGTCGTTCACGCCCTGGCCGATGCCGCCGAGGTAGGCGTCCATGTTGCGGCCGATCCACACCTCGCCCTTGAGCGTGGTCTTCTGGCCCAGCGGGATGACGACGTCCGCGCCCAGCGACCAGGTCTCCAGATCGCGCTTGTCGCCTGCCGCGTTCTGGTCGAGCTCCTCGTGGCCCCAGTGGCCCGAGACGCCGAGGATGAACGTGCGCCCCTTCGTGACCTCGTGCGAGACGCTGATACGGCCCTGCACAGTGGGGAAGCCGGCGTCCTCGCCCGTGTCCTCGAACGTGGGGGTGAAGGGCGTGTCGCGGTTCGTGATCGTGCGGACGACGGCCGCCTCGAGGAGGCCCGTCGTGCAGGCTCCGAGCCCGAAGCCCTTCGACAGCCTCAGCTGCGGGCGCCGGAAGCCGACGTTGCCGGCCCACCAGCCGACGCTGTAGTTGATCGTCGGCGGGTTCTGCGGGTGGACGACGTCCCACGTCTGCCCGGCGAGGAGCGTGATGCGGCAGTCGGGCCACACGAGCTTCACGTAGGCGTGGCGCATGCGGAGCTGCGAGCTGTTCTCACCGCCGCCTCCGTAGAAGTCGAGCTCGATGAGCCCGCTCACCTCCGCCGCGCAGAACGTCGGCCCGTGGAGCTTCAGGCCCACGCGCGTCTCGCGCGGAGTGATCGAGAACTGGTCGTCGTCCTCCCGGACGTCCTCGCTCTCGACCCAGCGCGCGAAGTTGCCCTCGTTGGTCGCCTGGGCGTCGTAGGCGAGGTCGAGCTTCACGAACCCGTAGATCGTCGCCGTGGGCCCCTCGTCGCGCTCGAGACGCGGCCCGTCGATGAGCTCACGGACGCGTGCGATCTCGGCAGGCGACAGCGCGTCCGGTGCGGACGCCGCCGTTCGCAGCACTGGGTCGGCGGCCGTCCCATCGGGCTCCGCGGCACACGCCGCGCCCGCAAGCACGATCAAGGACCATGTGGCCAGACCAAGGCCCAAGGAGGCCCGTCGCATCGACCGCTCCTCGCTGAGATTCGATGCTGTCCTTCTACACCCGGCACATGAAGCGCAGAGGAACTTCGTGGCGGCACTGAGGGAATCCTTGCAGGTGCGGGATCTTGCGCACGGAGCGGTTTTCCTTGGCCTTCTTCGATCGCGTGATCTCCCCACGTATGCTCGCGCGCCATGAGGGCGCGGTGGTTCGTTCGCGGTGATCTGGACGGCTTCTTCGGCCTCGCGCTCGACAACCTCATCCAGCTCCTGCTGATCGTCTCGCTGTGCCGTGGGCTGCTCGGTTTCGACGACGCGCTGCTCTTCGGACGCGTGCTGCCCGCCGTGGGCCTGAGCCTCCTCGTGGGCAACCTCTTCTACGCCTGGCAGGGGATGCGCCTGGCTCGTCGGGAGGGGCGGTCGGACGTCTGCGCGCTGCCCTACGGCATCAACACGGTCAGCCTCTTCATCTACGTCTTCCTCGTGATGCTGCCCGTCAAGCTGGACGTCCTCGCCCAGACGAACGACGCCAAGCTGGCGACGGAGGCCGCCTGGCAGGCCGGCATCGTGGCCTGCCTGGGCTCGGGTCTCATCGAGCTCCTCGGTGCGTTCGTGGTCGACCGCGTCCGGCGCCACGTCCCCCGCGCCGCACTGCTCAGCACGCTGGCCGGCATCGCGCTGACCTTCATCTCGCTGGACTTCCTCTTCCGCACGTACGCCGCGCCGCTCGTGGGGCTGGCGACGTTCGCCGTCGTGTGCCTCGTCTACTTCGGCGGCGTGCGCTTCAAGGGCGGCATCCCGGGCGGCCTCGTCGCCGTCGCCCTCGGTACGGCTCTCTGCTGGGTGACCGGCCTCGCCTCGGGCGCCATGCCGACGGGGACGATGGGCTTGCGCCTGCCGCTGCCCGTGCTCGGCGACCTCTTCTCCTCGCTCGACTACATCGAGCCGTACTTCTCGGTCATCTTCGCGATGGGCCTCTTCAACCTCTTCGGCTCGCTCCAGAACCTCGACAGCGCCGAGGCCGCCGGGGACCGCTACCCCACGCACCCCTCGCTCGCGGCGAACGGCGTGGGCACGCTCGTCGCCGCCGCCTTCGGCTCCTGCTTCCCGACCACGATCTACATCGGCCACCCGGGCTGGAAGGGACTCGGCGCGCGCCTCGGCTACTCCTGGCTCAACGGTGCGTTCATGACGGTCGTCTGTCTCACGGGGACCGTCGGCGTCATTGCCTGGGCGGTCCCGATCGAGGCCGGCATGGCGATCGTGCTCTGGATCGCCATCGTCATCACGGCGCAGGCCTTCCAGGCGACGCCGCGCGCGCACGCGCCCGCCGTCGTCGTCGGCCTCATGCCCGGCGTTGCGGCGTGGGGCGCGCTCATGCTCAAGGCCGGCGCGCGTAGCGCGCTCAAGCTGGAGTCCGGCGTGCAGGCAGCCAGCACGAAGTTCGGCCCCGGGCTGGGGACGGTCCTCAGCGAGGACAAGGTGCACGTGAGCGGCGTCTTCTCCCTCGCCGAAGGCGGCATCTTCACGGCCATGCTGCTCGCGGCGGCCGTGGTCGGCGTCATCGAGCGCCGCTTCCGGCTGGCGGCGGCGTGGTGCTTCGCAGGCGCGGTGCTGTCGTGGTTCGGGCTGATGCACGGCTGGCAGTGGACCGGCGCCGACACGGCGCTGGACGATCTCGGCTGGGGCGTCGCCTCCGAGGCTGCGCTGGGCTACGCGGTGATGGGCCTGGTCTTCCTGCTGGCGCCGGTGGTCGGCCGCACCGAGAAGGCGGAGCCGCACGCGTAACCTCCGCGCGCGCCTGCGTCATGGTGGGACAGAGGGCGGCCTGGAGGATCGCGAGCCGCGGTCCGCGCCGCACGTGCCCCTATCCTCGGGAGGCTTCGGGAGATCTCGCATGAACAAGGTCATGACCACGGCGCTGCTGGTCGTCGCCCTCGGGCTCGGCTGGCTCCTCGGATCCCAGACGGGCGGCGGCGGCGACAGCGACGCCACCGACGCGCGCGTCGTGAGCCTGCAGGAGGAGAACGCGCGCCTGCGCCGGGCCCTCGGCGAGCGCGGGCCGACCCTCGATCCGGGCGCCGGGCTCCAGGGCACCGGGCCGGTGCCCGGCGCGGGGACGGGCACGACGGGCAGCGGTGGTGCCGAGCCTGCGAAGGGCACGCCCGAAGAGGTGACCGAGTTCGACATCGCCACGTTCGATCATCCGGACAAGGCGTTCCGCGCGTTCCTGGCGTATGCGGACACGATGCTCAAGCGCGGGCCGGAGGGGCACCTCGCGTTGCTCGAGACGATCAACGAGACGTTCGCCGAGAAGCCCGGCGAGAGGATCGTCGAGCAGCTGCTCGGCGACGAGGACCAGGCGGTGCGCTACATGTACCCCCTGATCCGCTTCGCCCTGAACCACGATGCGCAGATCGTCGACATGACCGAGACGATCTTCAAGACGATGGCGGAGAACCCGCAGCGCTTCCGCGAGCTCGACGACGACCCGCTCGAGATGTTCACCGAGGGCGTCGCCGTGATGCTGCCGGGCATGGTCGATGCGAAGCGCCTGGAGCGCTTCCGCGGCTACGCCGTCGCCATGCTCGAGACGCCCGAGGACTCGCAGCCGCGCTCCGTGCAGCGCCAGCGGCGCGACATCCAGCGGGCGATGGAGTCGTGGGCACCGCCGGTCTCGACGGAGGAAGCGCTGCAGCGCCTGCGCGACGGCAACCTCAAGCCCGAGGAGGCGGCGTCGCTCCTACGCCGCCTCGGTCCGGAGGACGTGCGCGGGCTCGACCTCGACGCCTTGGTGGGCCCGCTCCTCGAGCGCGACGGCTGGCGCGTCATGACGCTGATCAGCCGCCTGCGGCCCGACCCGGGCTCCATGGCCAAGCTCGATGCGCGTTTCCTGCGCGCGGCCACAAGCGGATCGCAGCATCCGCAGATGGTGCGGACGTGGTTGCACTGGACCGGCCGGCGCAGCTGGGACAAGTCGCGCGACTTCATCGAGGCGGGCCTGCAAGCGGGCACGGTGAAGACGAACGGTCACTTCCTGATGGCGGCGATGGGCATGCGTCCGCCGCCCGACGACGAGTGGATCGACTGGGCGGAGCGCACCTACGAGTTCGACGACACGACGCGGCTGTTCCTGAAGAGGCGGCGGGAGCGGTAACGCCCGTCAATCCACCAACCGGAACGGCACCGGCAACAAGGCGCGTCCCGGCATGCCCGGTGCGAACTCGTACAGCTGCGCCACGCGGAGCGCCGCGCGGTCGAGCGAGCCGTTGCCGCTGCTGCGGTGCACGCGGGCCGTCACGACCTGGCCGCCGCGATCGACCTGCACCAGGACGTACGCCGTGCCCTCGATGCCGCGCGCCTGCGCGTCGCGCGGGTAGAAGCCGCGCAGCGTGCCCGGTCGGCGTACGACGCGCGGCGTGGCGCGCGCCCGTCGCGGCTGTCTCGGTGCCCGCTTCGGCGCGGTCACCGGCGCGGGCCTCGTCACGGCCGGGGGCGGCGGCTCCGGACGGCGCGTCGCGCCGCGCGGAACCTGGATTGCCGACGGGGGCGGCCGCGGGGCGGGCTCCGCCGTCTCGACGGGCAGCACGTCTTCCTCGACCGTCAGCGCCGGCAGCAGCACGTCGAAGTCGGGCAGCTCGAGCGTGTCGATGGGCTCCGGCTCGGCCGCCGCCTGGGTCTCCGGCGCTTCGTCCGGAGCGGGCGCTTCGTCGCCGACCATCCGGAACGTGGCCGGCTCCCGCACCTGGGGCGAGGTCGACCCGGACGCCACGTACAGCAGCGTGCCCAGCACGGTCGCATGCAGCGCGACCGAGATGCGCAGCGGCGTGAGCAGAGGGCGGCGGGCGGTGCGGGGCACGGGACTCCGGGGGCTAGAAGTCGAGGTCGAGGGCGAACACGAGTGAACGGCCGGGCTCATTCTGCCCGGAGCCGTGGATGCGGTAGTTCTCGTCCAGCAGGTTTTCGAGCGCGAGGCTGACGCTGACGCGCTCGAACAGCCTCGCACCGGCTCGCAGGTTCAGGGTCGTCCACGACGGCGTGCCACCGGGCGGGATGCGCCGGGTGTCCGTCTCGTCGCGGAGCGAGAGCTTGTCGGCACGAGCCGAGTACTCGACGTCCGCCTGCGCCCAGAAGCAGGAGCAGACCGGCGCGTAGCGCACGCCCGTCCAGAGGGCGAGCGGCTTCACGCGGCTCACGGGCCGGCGCACCAGCGTGCCGGCGGTGTCGAGTTGGTCGACCTCGCCGTCCATGTAGGACAGCGTGCCGAACCACGTCCAGTCGAGGCTCGCGCGCCAGCTGAAGTCGAAGTCGATGCCCGCGACCCAGCCGTCGCCGATGTTGTCCTTGCGCACCTCGGGCACGCCGCCGATCAGGTTCCCGGTGGGGGAGCGGATGATCGTGTCGTCGAGGATCGTGTACCAGCCGGCGAGACCTGCGCGCAGGCGCTGCTGCTCCGTCTTCACGCCCAGCTCGAACGACACGTACTTCTCGGGCTCCAGATCCGGCGCGGGCGTCTCGACGACGCTCGTGGACTCGAGCGACGTGAGGTCGTGCAGCGTGGGGGTGCGGAACGCCTGCGACACGCCCCCGTACACGGACCAGCGCCGGTTCATGTGGTAGATGGCGCGGAGCTTGCCCGAGACGTTCGTCCAGTCGTTCTCGACCGCGATGATGTTGCCGGGCGTCGTCGGGTCGCTGCCCGCGACGGCCGGGTTGTCCACGCGCTTGGCTTCGGCCGCCGCGTACGTGAAGCGCACGCCGCCCATCACCTCCCAGCAGCCGAACGTGATGTGGTCCTGCACGTAGACGCCGAACAGGTCGTAGCTGCCGTCGTCACCCAGCGGCCCCTGGATCACCGGACCGCCCGGAACACCGCCCGTGAAGTTGCGGCGGAAGCTGTCGACCTCGTCGTGGTAGTACTCCGCGCCGTAGGTGAACGTGCCCCAGCGCGTCGGCGAGGTGAGCTGGGCCTGCACGCCGAACTGATCGACCGTGAAGCCCTGGAAGTCCTCTCGATCCCCCGTGCGCAGGCGGTAGCGCTCCTCGGCCTGGCGGTGGTAGCTCACGGCGACGTGCCCGCGCGAGATCGGCGTGCAGCAGGGATTGCCCGCGTCGAAGGCGAGCTTCGCGTAGACGAGGTCGCGCTCCTGGTCGTAGTCGCGCGCCAGCTCGCTGCCGACGCTGCTGCCCGCGAACGGAACGGCGAACACCGTGCGCTCCGTGCGCGGCGCGTTGTACTGGCGCACATGCTGCCAGCCGGCCGACAACGTCCAGTAGCGCCCGAACTTGTTGTCGAAGCGCACGTCGGCATCCCACTCGTCGATGCCGCCCGTGTTGGGTAGCTTGCCGCCGCCGCTCTCGATGTTGCCGTAGGTCTTCCGCGTCAGGCCGGCGGCCCAGCCGAAGCCGTCCTGGTTGCCTTCGGTCTGCACCCGTGCGAACCATGTGTCTTCCGCCGTCGAGTACCGCGTGTAGACGTTGTGATCGGTGTGCCGACCCGGCTCGAAGGACGTGCGCTGGAACGGGATGACGTTCACGGTGCCGCCGATCGCGTCGCTCCCGTACAGCACGGAGTACGGCCCACGCAACACCTCGAACCGCTCGACCGAGAGCGAATCGACCGTCGCCCAGTACTGATTCGGGCCGGAGCGGAAGGCAGAGTTGTTGAGCCGGATGCCGTCGATCAGCATCAGGTTGTTGTAGGCCGTGAACCCGCGGATGAACGGCGAGTGCTGCAGCGGCCCCGTCTTCTGCACGAGCACGCCGGGCAGGCCTTGCAGCGCGCCTGACAGCGACCGTGCTGCGCGGCGTATGCGCACCTCCTCGTTCGTGACCACCGTGACGGTGTGGGGCACGCGCAGCATCTCGAGGCGACCGCGCGTGGGCGTCACCGCCGTCTCGCTCTCCCCGGTCGCGACGCCGCCCAGGAGACGCGGGGCGACGACCTCCGCCGGCGCGAGGACGGGAATCTCCTCCGGGGAGGACGGTTCCTCGGCGGCCGGGTCGTCCTGGGCGAGCGCGGGCGTACCCAGGCAGAAGGCGAGCAGCAGCGCGCCCACGGCGGCGCGTGGCAGAGCATGGTGTGACGTGCGGCGCATGGCGTCCCTTCCGACCAACCCAGCAAGCAACGCCCATGCTGGCGAGCGGTTCGTCACCACCCGAGGTCACGGCGGTGCCCGCCACGCGGTCAGGGCGGTCCGGAGGGGACGCGTGCCCGTACCCGAGGCACGGCGAAGTGCCGTTTTCGGCGCTCTGGAGGCCGAATCCGGACGCACTGGCTGCGTGCACGAGGCTCGTGCCCCGGATTACGGCTTCATTGCGGCGCGGCTTGCGAAGCGAAGCGCAGGCGGGCCGTGAAGCGTCCCTCCTCCACGCCGACGCCGAACTCGAGCGCGGCAGCGCGCGCGAGCTCGGCCACCAGGCTCAGGCCCAGGCCGCCCTGGCGTGAGCTCGTGCGCGCCTCGTCACCGCGCCAGAACGGCTCCATGGCACGCTCGGCATCGTCGGGTGCGAGGTCGCCTGCCGGGTTCGTCAGAGCGAGCGTGGTGCCGCCGGCGTCGGTCTCCAGGCGAGCGGCGATGCGGCTGCCGGTCGGCGCGTGCTCGATGGCGTTCTGCAGCAGGTTGGCGAGGATCGCGTCGAGCACGTCCGGATCCGTGAGGACGACGGCGGCGTCCTCCGGTGCGTCGAGGCGCTGCTCGCGCGCCGCGGCCGTGCTCTCCAGCATGCTCCATGCTGCGACGAGCCGCTCGCGCACGTCGAGGGACTCCGTGCGCACGGCCTGTTCCGCGCTCCGTGCGCGGGCCACGCGCAGGAGCACGGCCACAAGGCGCGTCATGCGCTCGGCGATGCCGTGGCATTGCGTGACGCATCGTGCTTGGAGCTCCTCGTCGTCGGGCCACTGCTGCGCGACGTCGGTGATGCTCTTGAGCTCAGCCACCGGCGTGCGCAGCTCGTGGGCGAGGTCCTCGGTCATGCGCTTCTCGCGGGCGAACGCGCGGTCGAGGTCGCGCAGCGCGCCGTCCAGCGCTTGGACGATGGGAGCGAGCTCGGCCACCGGCCGCTCGAGCTCGACGCCGCGCTCGAGGGTCGAGGCGCTGAGACGTTCGACCTGCCTGCGCAAGGCACGCAGCGGCGCCAGGCCGCGGCGCGTGACGAACACGGCCAGCGCCGCGGCCGCCGCGACGAGGAGCGCGCCGCACAGGAGCAAGGCCGTGCGCAGACCCGCGAGCAGGGCGTGCTGCTCTTCCGCATCCGACGCCACCCGCACCGTGGCCGCGATCGCGGGGATGTCGAGGCGAGCGCGCAGCTCCGTCCACGATCGCTGCCACGCTTCGTTCTCGAACGGCACGCTGTCGATGCGCAGCGACCGTTTCCGGATGTGCCGGCCGTCCGGCCGCGGCGACCGTGCCACGACCTGCCCGTCGTCCGTGCGGATGTCGATCCTGTGCAGGGGCTCGGCCGTCTCGGTCGGCGACGCGACCGGCGCGTCGGCGAGACGCACGCGCAGGTGGCGTTCGGCGAGCTCGCGCAGGCGGCGGCGACGCTCCTCGACCTGGGGCCCCGAGGCGTCCAGCTCGCGCAGCACCTCCGCACCGAGCAGCACGAACCCACTGCGGTGCTCGGCATCGATCTCGGTGCGTAGCGCCGCGCCGAGCCTGCGGGCTTCGGCATCGAGGGACGCATCCAGCGCGCCCCAGACGGCGTCCCGCGTCAGACGCTCCAGGGCGATACCGCCGGCGAGGAAGAGCAGCGTCAGGCCGACGGCCAGCCACACGGCCAGTCGTCGTTGGAGTGACGTCACGATGCGTCCGTGATCAGCGCATAGCCGCGGCCGCGGAGGGTGCGGATCTCCGGCGCGCCCTCGACCTTCTCGAGCTTCGCGCGCAGCCGACAGACAGCGGAGTCGACGGCGTTGCCCTCTGGCAGCGAGTGCTGGTCGTACAGCGCGTCCTCGATCTCAATGCGCGTGACGACGTCGCCTGCGCGGCGCGCCAGGAACTCGAGGAGCGCGTACTCACGCGGCGAGAGGGGCACGGGCTCGTCCCCGCGCTTCGCCAGGCGGTCGTTCGTGTCGAGCCGGAGCGAGCCCACCTCGAGCAGCGGGTCCTTCTGGCCGTACTTGCGCCGCAGCAGCGCTTGCACGCGTGCGACCAGCTCACGGAAGTCGAAGGGCTTCACGAGGTAGTCGTCTGCGCCCGCGGCGAGGCCCAGCAGGCGATCTTCGACACGGTCGCGCGCGGTGAGGATCAGGACGTGGGTCTGGACGCCCTCCGCCCGCAGGGCGCGCAGCACCTCGATGCCGTTCATGCTCGGCAGCATGAGGTCGAGGATGACGAGGTCGTAGGGGTTGGAGCGCGCGTAGCTGAGGCCCTCGCGCCCGTCCTGCACCACGTCCACGGCGTAGCCCAGCTTCGAGAGCCCCGTCTGCAGCGACTCGCAGAGGATCTCGGAGTCTTCGACGAGGAGCAGGCGCATGCGCGGATTATCGGGGGATCGAGGTCGGCATCAAGCCGCTCGTCACGCTTGCGCTCAGGTGGCGGGCCGACGGACCACGGAGGAGCCCTCGAGCTCGACGAGGAGGTCGTCCCGACACACGTCGGCCTGGACGTAGAGCGCAGGAATGTCCCCGAACGCGCTCCGGCACTCCTCCCGCACGGCGTCGATGTCCTCCGCTCGCTTCACGTACGCGCGCAGGTGGGTCAGCGGGCGGCCGCCCAGAATGGCGCGGATGTGCTCGATCGTCGTCCGGGTCTGCCCCCGGACATCACCCTTCGCGACGGTCTCCTCGCCGATGATCGACGCCGTCCCCGAGACGAACACCGTCTCCACGCCGTCCGTCACCACGAGCTTGCCCCGCTCGAACTTGGGGGAGGTCGTGCCGTCGAGGTCCTCGCACGTGGTGCCGACGAGCACGGCCTCCGAGTAGCGATGGGCGTCGACCTGGTTGGGGTTGGAGATGGGCTCGACCCGCACCCCCGGGGCGGGATCCACGGCCACCAGCTCGATGTCGAGCCCGCCGACGCGCTGGCCGATGCCCGTCGCCGCCGGGTAGCCCGCGGGGAACGCGAAGCGACCGTACGCGATGGAGCGCACGTCGTTGAACGCCTGGTAGCCCTGGCTGTCGCCTTCGACGGTGTGGCGCACGTCGAGCATGTCCTCCACGTAGTTCCACTGCCTCACGACGTGGCCGAAGTCCATGCCCTCCGCCTCGAGGATCGCCTCAGCCTCCGCGAAGGCATCGCGCGACTGGTCGGCCGCGCCGCTCGTCTCGTCCTCGGATGCGAGCCCGGCCGCGTGGACCTGCCGGCCTCCCGGGCCGGCCACGACGGTGTAGCGCAGCCCGCGGTGCCGGCGGCGCTCGACGGTCGTGGCCGCGTCGGGATCGAGCAGCACGGCAGCCTCCAGCGCCGCCGCCCGGCCGCCCTCCGGCGGCTGGCCGACGACGCTGGCGGGCGGAACCGAGTCCCCGAAGCGCTCGCGGACGCAGGCCGACACGAGCCGCCGCGCTTCGGTGAAGGCGGGCATGTCGTCCGCCGCAACGAAGAACGTGAGGCTCAGCACGTGCTGCAGCCCCCGTCCCGATGCCTCCAGGCGCTCATGGAGCTGCGTGAGAGAGCCGCGCACGGCGTCCTCGGTGGCGCTCCCCGGCGGCGGCAGCACAGGGAGCGGTTCGAAGGGGATCATGCCTTCCTCCCGGGCCAGCCGACCGTCGGATGCTGACACGAGGTCGCGCGCACGTGGAAGCAAATGAGTGAACACCGCAACGGTGTCGTTGCATGCGGTCGAGACAGAGAGGCGGGGCTACCCTGTCGGGCTCATGTCCGAAGACGAGACGCCGCCCACCGACACTCCTGACGCCAACGCAGCCGGCGACGCCGCTGCCGAGGCCGCGCCCGCGGTGCGTCCGCCGG
>JASJDY010000111.1 GCA_030065025.1 Planctomycetota bacterium | reverse complement strand
AGGCCGAGGCTCACCGCGTCGTCCAGCTCGGCGCCGTCGAGCGCGGCGAGCGCCGGCTGGAACGCGCTCTTCACGGCGTCGTAGGTGAGGGCCTCTTCGATCTGCTCCGGAAGCGCCACGTCGATGCCGTGGTCACGCTGCAGCTTGAGTACAAGCGCGGGGTTGACCTGCGGCTCGTCGTCGTAGCTCTTGAGGCGGAAGTCGGCGCGCGCGCCCTTGCGCAGCAGCTCGACGGGCAGCAGAAGGAGCGGCGCACGGAAGCCCTTGGGATCCTCGGGCGTCGTCCAGCGCAGCTCACCCAGCGCGAGGTGCAGCGTGTTGAAGCCCTGCTCCTCGATGGACGCATGCGACTCGCGGTAGAGCCGCGTCAGGACCTTGCGCAACTTGCCGGCCTCGAGACCGCACTGGAGCTTCTGGTCGCCCGTGCGCAGCGCGCCCTCGGGCAGCGGCTCCGCGTCGTCGACGCGAGCCTCGAACGTGAGCGTGCGCCCGGCGATCACGAGGTCGGCGATCTCGCGCGCGTCCTCCTCGACGATCGGCACGGCCGAGCCGCGGGAGGGCCGGAAGTTGAGCAGCCGGTTCGCCCGCGAGAGGTCGATCAGCTTGTCGCGCCAGTCGGCGAGGCGGGTGTGGACGGCAGGTTCCAGCGGCATGGGTCGTGATGCTAGCGCGTAGCGGCGGGTGCGCGAATCCGGGCGCGCCCGGGTTTCCGTGCGGCCACGAATCGGGCGAGATCGCGGCCCGTGGCGTCGACGACGACCCAGACGTGGCCCACCAGGGTGCTGCGCTCGCCGACCGCGCCTGCCCTCAGAGTCCCGTAGCTGCGGCGGCCGCCCACATGGTCGACCCAGAAGAGCTCGACGACCCCCTGCGTCTCGTTGACGAAGAGGATGCGCGTCTCGTCCAGGGAGGTCGGCGAGCGCCGCGGTGCGTCCCCGGCGCTGAGCATGGGCAGGGCAACGCGGCCCGCGCCCGTGCGCTTCGCGGCTTCGTAGCGCCGGTACCAGGCGACGAGGCCCTTGGGCCACCGGAAGCGCGGCGCTTCGCTCCGGTCGAAGCCGGCCAGGTGCCGGGTGGCCGGGCGCGTGGAGGGCTTCGCGTAGCGCCACGCGTTCTCGGGGAACGTGCCGGCGAGCAACTTCGCCAGCCGCGGGTCGTAGGCCTCGAGCTCCTCCCGCGTGTCCACGTGGTTGTGCTCCGCGTCCGGCGGACGGTTCGTATCGAACCAGCTCTGCACGCCCTCCGCCCAGTACTCCTCCTTGTTCTCCGCGGCGTACAGCCCCTTCCACAGCCCGTCCTTCATGGCGGCCCGGTACGCGCCATCGAGCCGCTGCTCGAACGTCTTGTCGAGGGTGCGCAGCGCCATGATGTCGATCGCGTGCGCGAACTCGTGGACGAGGATGTTCTCCTGCGCGTACGGGTCGCCCGGGTACTCGAGCAGGTTCTCCTCGGCGCACGAGACGCACGGCCGCTCCTTCGACGCGCCGAGACCGCGCGCACGCTTGTCCCACCACTTGCCGGGCTCGAGCGTCATGTGCTCGGGCACGTCGGTCGTGACCTCGTCATGCGCCATCACGCAGCAGCGCACCTTGGCCTTCGCCAACGTCTTCAGCAGATCGCGCCGCTCCCCCACCATGCGCTCGATGATCCACGCCGCTTCGAGCAGCGCATGATCCGAGACCTTCTTGGAGCCGAGGACCGGGAAGCCATGGACGTCGACGTGCTTCTGATAGAAGCGATCGAGCTTCCACGCCTTCCGCAGCGCGTCCGGCACCGGGCCGACGGCGCGCATCACGTCCTTGGCCGGCACGACGGACGCGCTGCCCAGGAGGCACAGCGCGACGAGGACGGCGCGGGCGATCATGCGACCTCCTGCGCGGAGGCGTGAAGCGACCGGAGCGCTTCGACGCCGCCCGGCGGCACGTCGCGCAGTGGGAACAGCAACAGGATCTCGTCGCCGTCGAGCTTGAGGAACACGAAACGACCGCGCTGCCGGATCCACTCGATGCGCGACCACGCATGCTCTGCCGACCCGCCGGGATGCGTGATCGTGAGGCCCTGAGCATCGGCGCGCACCTGCTTCGCGCAGAGGACCAGTCCGTCATCGGCGAACCGGCGCAGGCGCAGGGCGTAGAGCAACGTCGCGAGCAGGAACATGAGCAGCACCGTGCTGAGCCCCACCACGGCAAAGCGGATGAGCGCCTCCACCCAGCCCATGCCGCCGAGGAGATACAGGACGGCGAACACGGCGGAGACGCCGAAGCCGACGAGCCACGGCATCCACAGATCCGGGAAGTAGTGCCGCGCGAAGTACCACAGGTGGTCCTTGCGCGAGAGCCGCAGCGTGAACGTGACGGGCTCGTCCACGATCACCCCGTGAGCGGTGGGGTGGCGAGCGTGAGGAAGAGGATCGCGAAGCACGTGTCGGCGGTGTCCATGTACGGCGGCCGCCGCGCCGTCGTGTCCACGCCCTGGTCGCGCCAGCTCCCGTCGGTGCGCTGGCTGTCCAAGAGCCAGCGGGCGCCCTCCTTGTACCAGTCGCGCTTGCCGAGCTTCTTGAAGCCCAGGATGCGGCCCGCACGCTCGACGGCGTACAGCTGATAGCACTGCCAGTAACTGGGCAGGATGAACGTGCTGTCCTCGATCCCGGCGTTCTCCGAGGGCGTCCAGTTCTTCTTGAGCCAGGCGAGCGCCTTCTTCACGGCGGCGTGCGAGCGAACGCTCTTCTTCAGGTACTTGAGACAGATGGCGCAGCCGGCGAGGCCGGCGGAGGTCGCCGACGCGTAGCCCCCCTCGTCGCGCTCACCGGCGTGCGGATAGCCCCAGCTGCCGTCCTTCAGCTGCTGGTCGACCATGTAGCGCAGAGCGGCTTCCCACGTCTCCTTGGGGATGACGATGCGCGCGTCGAGGCAGGCGCGCAGGCCGAGCAGGGCGAACTGCGTGTTCGAGAAATCGCCGTGCTCGCCCTCGAACTTCGCAGGGTCCGTCCGGCGCTGGATCTGGATGACGGGCGCCTTGGGTCCGCCCTTCGCCTCCTCCTCCGTGACGGGCGGCTTGACCTTGAGCGCACGGGTCGCCTGGGTGCGTCCGCGCACATTGCCCGGGTAGCCCCAGTCCCCGCCCGGCAGCTGGGTGTCGACGAGCCACTGGGCGCAGTGCGCGAGCTTCGCCCGGTAGACGTAGGGGTTGAGGCGGCTGAGCGTCATCGCGAGCGTGGCCACGCGGTAGGTGTGTTCCAGCTCGCAGCCCAGGATGGCTTCCAGCGCCGCCTGGAACACCTTGTCCTTGCGGCTCACGCCGGCGTGGTTGAGCGTCAGCGCGACGAGCTCCGGCACGGAGTGCTTGCGGTCGGTCTCGAACCCCTGGGCGTGCCGCTTGCGCAACCAGTCGGCGCCGCGCTGCACGGCGGCCTGGACCTCCTTGCCCGACGGGCCGCCCTTGGCGGCGGCCGACACGGCGCCCACCAGCAGCGCCAGGAGCACGAGCGCGAACGTGCGAAGCATGGGGATCCTCCGGGGCACGCGGCCCAGTGTAGTCATCGTCCGCCCTGCCGGACGGGGATACGATCTCGGGCCGAAGCCCTGCAGGAGGTCCCATGGCCGACTTTCGCGAGATCCTGACCGGCACCCTGGTCGACAAGGAATCCGGCAAGCCGCTCTCCGGCGCCACGGTCGAGGTCTACGACAAGGACCTGCTCCACAACGATCATCTGGGGACGGAGACCACGGACGAAGGCGGCCGGTTCCGCGTGTCCTTCGGGTGGGCCGACTACAAGGACGCCTTCCTCGAGGGGCGCCCCGACATCTTCATCAAGGTGACGGCCGACGGCGACACGTGGAAGAGCGACGTCTACGCCGAGCTGAAGGGCAAGATGGTGGACGACGACACCGAGGTGTTCGACCTCGGCCAGGTCGAGGTCGGATAGCCCCCCAGGCCGCAACGTGAAGACGATGGAGCGGCCATGATCGTCCCGCCGCCGCGGCACGTGATCGTCGTACCTTGCTTCAACGAGGCGCAGCGCCTGCCGCGAGAGGCATTCCTCGATTACGCGGCGGCGCACGAGGAGGTGCACTTCCTCTTCGTCGACGACGGCAGTACGGACTCGACCCGTGATCTCCTCTTCGACCTCCGCGCCTGCTCCGCGGGGCGCATCGAGGTGCTCGTCCTGGACGGCAACCACGGCAAGGCCGAGGCCGTGCGCCAGGGCATCCGTCGCGCGGCCGAGCTCGGGCCCGAGACGTTCGGATACTGGGACGCGGATCTCGCCACACCGCTGGATCGCATCGCGGTGTTCGCCGAGGTGCTGGAGACGCGGCCCGAGATCCACATGGTGATGGGCTCGCGCATCCAGCTGCTGGGGAGCGACATCCAACGCAGCACGCTGCGCCACTACTCGGGACGCGTCATGGCGACCCTCGCTTCCCTGGCTGTGGACCTGCCCGTCTACGACACCCAGTGCGGAGCCAAGCTGTTCCGCAACGTCCGTGGTGTGCGCTGGCTGTTCCGCAAGCCGTTCGAAACCCGCTGGTTGTTCGACGTGGAGATCCTCGCGCGTCTGGGCCGCCTCGGTCGCCGGCGCCCGGCGTTCGACACGCGGCGTTGCGTGTGCGAGCTGCCGATCCCCGTGTGGCACGACGCGCCCGGCAGCAAGATCAAGATGCTGGACGGCTTCAAGGCGTTCTGGCAGCTGGCGCGAATCGGGTGGGGATATCGGTGTCGGCGGTAGCGGGGCGCGGATGCGCCGCGCTACCCCCGTTTCTGTTTCCGTAACCGTTTCCGTTTCCGGCGTGGACTGGGCCCGGGCCTGTTCCCGCCCCGACGCTCCGCGTCCGACTGTGCATGGGGCATTCGCCTCCGCCACGAACGCGTGCGCGTTCTCGTTCGCGGACTCGTGATGGCCTTGCCTACGCAGGGCGCCGTGCGGTGAACACACTCTCACGCGCACGCGCTCGACCAGGCGTTCGCGCTCGTTGCGGCGCATCATCGATCATCCCGAGGCATGCGCTGGGCAAGGGCCCTGTAGGGGCGGCCGGAAGGCCTGAGCGGAGCGAAGGCCTGAACGCCCGCCCGGTCCACATGCTCCAGGGGCCACCGTGGTCAGGTGACCGGCCTCGGTCGGTTGCGGGTGCGCCCGCGTGGCCGTGGCCGTGATGACGCGATCATCCGGCGGCTGCCGCCGGGCAAGGCCCCTGTAGGGGCGGGGTGGATTGGAAGGAGGGGCGCGTAGCTCCTCCTTGCCGCGCCGTAGGCGCGTCCAGTCCGCGCGGGAGCGCGGAATCGGGTGCCCATGGCCGCCCAAACCCGCGATCGTGCGGCGAGCACCTCGGCGTGCGAGTGCAGGTGCAGGTGCAAGTGGAAGCGCAGCGGGTCAAGACCCGCCGCGCTTCAACCCCATCCAATACGGCAAGCCCGGGCGCCCGCCCTTGACCGGCTCGCACCCGAGCACGATCGCCCATGCCGCCGTCGTCCACACCTCGCCGAACGACACGTCCGAGTTCGAGCCCATCGACAGACTCTCGCGCCACGGCCGCGGCTGCAGCGAACCGTCAGGCGCACGCGCCAGCGTGAGCTCGCGCAGCGCAGCCTTCCAGTACGCGCTCTCCGCCTTGCCGCCATGCGCGTGCGCCGCGACGCCGCCGAGCAGGATGTGCTGCATCAGGCTCGCGTGGCCGCCGAAGATCCCCCCGGCACCGCGGCCGACCCAGCGCTTCATCTTCTGTCCCCAGCCGCTCTTGCCGCGCCCGAGCACGAGATAGCCGAGCCAACAGCCCGCCGTCCTCCCGATGTTGCCCTGCCCCCGCTGGCCGGGCTTGTGGGAGTAGCCGATGCCACCGTCTCCGGCGCTCGACTCCTGGAGGTACTCGTCGGCCTTGGCCAGCACCTCCTCGGGGACGTCGAACCCCGCCTGTGCGGCGAACCCCAGACCCGCGATGGCCAGACCGGAAACGATGTTGAGCTCCACGTAGCCGAGCGCGTTGGGACCGCCGGGTCCGTGCGCCCAGCCGCCCGACTCCTCCTGCCGCTTCGCCAGATCGGCGCCCATGCCCAGCAGCGCACGACGGAGGTGCGGCTTCGGACTGTGGCCGTTCAGCTCGCCGATGAAGATCGCGGCGTGCGCGACGCCCCAGTTGGACTGGTCCCAGTTGCGTCCGCCGCGCATGGGCGCAGCCCCGCCGAAGGCTCCGCGCTTGCCGGCATTCGCAATGACGAACTCCGCGGCACGACGCACGTTGTCCTTGTAGGGCCCGGCATCGAGATGGCTGCCGCCTGCGATCCACGCGAGCCCCGCGACCGACGCCTGCACGACAGCACCGTTGAGACCGGAGAGCGTCTGGGCGTAGCCGCCCCCGGAGGCCTGCCGGTCTGCGAGCCAACGCAACGCGCGATCGAAGATCGCCTGGCGCGCCGCGCCCTCCGCAGGCTTCGAGAACGCCTTGCCGCCGGACGGCACGGTGATCTCGATGCGCTCCGGCTTGGTCTTGCCGGCGCGCTGCACCAACAGCGTGAGCTTGCCCTTGCCCGCCTCGGCCTTGCGCAGCGCGGTGGCGAGCGCCTCGAGACACGGCTCCTTGAAGGCCCGGCGACCGACGCCCGTGATGATGTCCCCGGATACGAGCCCGGCCTTCGCCGCGGGCCCCTCCGGATGCAGCAGCTCGACGCGCAGGCGCAGCGGCCCGTCGTCGTTGCCGCCGCGCGTGGGATCGCTGCGTCGCATGCCGCCGCCCTGGGGCATCGCGATCGGCTCGACGTCTGCGTCCCGCGCCTTCGCGCCCAGGATCCCCAGGTTGTAGAGGTCCTTGCCCCGGGAGAGCGGGCCGCGTCCCCCACCGAACGGCCACTCGCCCTCCGCCTCGGCGACCGGGGCGGCCAGGAGAAGCAGGAGGAGAGCGAGGGCGCGCTGCATGGGCGCACAGGCTACCGGCGACTCGACGCGAGACGACGTACGGCGTCCGGCCCCGTGTAGGCGGTATGATCTCGCCATGTCCGGCGCCCCCATCGACATCGAAGCGATCCTCGAGAGCTTCGGGGGCGAGGTACGCATCTTCCCGCTACCCAATCTCGTGCTCTTCCCCGACAGCTTCGCGCCGCTCAAGGTCTTCGAGCGCCGCTTCGTCAAGCTTGTCGAGGACGCCAAGGAAGACGACGGCCTCATCGCCATGGCGTTGCTCAAGCCGGGCTGGGAGAGCGACTACCAAGGCGCGCCGCCGGTCCATCCGATCGTGTGCATCGGCCGCATCCTCCGTCAGCAGCGCCTGCCGAGCGGCAACTACGACGTGCTGCTGTACGGCCTCGTCCGGGCGCGCATCGTCGAGGAGTACGGCACCGAGCCCTATCGCACCGCGCGTGTGGAGGTGCTCGAGGACCGTGCCCTCCCCGTGCAGGCCGAGGCGATCGCGCGCCGCATGCAGCGGGCGCTCGACCTCGTGCCGGGCCGCAAGTCGGTCATCTGGGAGATGCGCCGCATGGCGAACCAGCTGCGCGGCGTGGACGCCACGCCGGGGCGCTACGCCGATGCCGTAGCGAACGCCAGCGACCTGCAGCACGAGGACCGCTACGAGCTGCTCGCCGAGCCCGACGTGCTGCGCCGCTACGAGCACCTCATCCGCATGCTCGAGGAGCGCGCCTACGCCGGCAGCCCGCGACCGCCCCGCGGTACGCAGCCCGAGCTGAACTAGCGGGCCTCGCCCGCTGCGAGGAGGGCCTCCACGAGCGCCTCGGTCACGTGAGCCGTCGCGCCAGGCCCGTACAGGCTCGCGACGGCCTCGTATCCCCCGGCGTGGAACTCGTCCTCGGTCGTGACGTAGGCAGCGGACCCGCCCGCGATGCCCACGAGGAGGCAGTCCTCGATGCCGATGTCCGCAACCGCAGCACGCCACCCGCGGCCGACGTCCTGCGTCGCTTCGCCCGGCTGCCAGAGAAGCGCCCAGCGCTCGTCGTCCCCGTTGCCGCTACCGGACGTGTCGAACACCATGGCCCCCACCTCGTAGGGCGCCGTACCCACGCCCGGCTCGAGGTTGACGGAGAAGCCGACCGCGCCGTCGAACGAGAACCCGAAGCGCACGTCGGGGACGCCCTGGGACCAGATGAACACGTTGACGGGTAGCGCGATCAGCCCGGCGGCGATGTCGCCGGGCGCACTCTCCCACGAGGGGGCGTAGAGCGCGTCGACGACGGCGGTGCGGGAGCCCCAGCCCTTGAGCAGCCGCGGCGTCGCCATGCGGCGCCGAGTCCGTGCCGTACGCAGCTGCAGCTTCGCGCGCAGTCCCCCGGTGGAAGCGCTCCACGCGGGCGCGAACGACGTCTCGACGAAGCGCTCGGCAAGAAGGCGGCCCCGCTTGGCACCCACGGCGCCCTTCACGGGGAGACGCTCCGACGTGACGTCCCCCTGCGCTCCGTTGAAGAAGAGCACGGGCGGGCTACCGGGCACGTGAGCCGCCACGGCGTCCTCGAGGGCGCCCGCCAGGTCCCGATGGAACCCCATGTGGCGGCGCCGCAGCAGGACGGGGTGCACGGCGTAGTTGAGCAGCACGGCGATCGTCGCGTCGCCATCGCGCTCGTCGAGCCGCACGGCGTAGACGCGGTCGTCGATCGCGTCGGGATCCTGCTTGCGGCGGTTGCGGCACAGGAGCCGGCGTCCGTCAGGGCGCCGATCGCGCGCCTTGACGAGCGCGATGCGCGCCGGGCGCGCCGCTTCGTGTGCTCGGCGAACCGCAGCCACGCAGGCATCACGGACGGCTCGGAACACCTCGGCGTCGAAGTGGTCCGTGCCGATCACGCCCGACATCGGCACGTCGCTGTAGCCGCCCGGTCCACTGTGGGTGTGCGTGGCCGCGAGCAGCACGCCCTCCGGCCTGAACCCCAGGTCGGTGAGCGACTCGGCGACGGCGGCCGTCAGCTTGCGATCGGACGTAACGAGATCCACGCGGATGAAGGCGACGGGCGGACCGTCCTCGGCGGCCTCGGGCCGTAGCACCACGGCGCGCGCGCCGAGCACCTCCGCGGGCACGGCCGGATCCGGACGTCGGAACAGCGGCACGGTCGGCGCGCCGTCGTCGAGGGGACTCGCCATCCAGCGTCGTCCGAGGCGCCCCAGTGCGCCCACGCTCCCCAGCGGCGGCATCGTGATGCGCCTCGGCTTGGCCCCCCAGCCGGCGAGGGTCGTGCGGGCGGGCAGGTCGAAGGGCACGTCGCCGACGCCGGCAAGGAACGGGACCGGCTCGCGCCAGGCACTGGCGCCCGCCTGTTCGACGGGCCCTGCGCCATCGTTCGCAGTCGCCAGCACGCCCTGGGTCGACCAGAAGAGGACATGGAGGAGCAAGGCGACGCGGTAGACGCGCCGCAGCACGGGTCGCCGCCGCACCGCACGCAGCAGCACGGAGACGGCGATCCACGTCAGGAAGCCCGTCAGCCCGCCGGCGGCGAGGGCGAATCCGCGCGGCAGCGTCCAGCCGAGGGGCGCGTACAGCGTCACGGCGACGAAGCCGCAGCCCAGCGGCACGATCTCGGCGGCGCAACGCCGCCCCACGCCGCCCGGACCGCGGAAGAGGCTGATCACGCGATGTCTCCACGGGGCCGGGGCATCCCCGGATTCTCACCCGATCGCGGCGCTCGGCGAGGAATGGGCGTGAGTGCGTCCGGCGGCTACGGTCCGGCTCGTCGCAGGGCAGTGCGCGCGGGGCACGAATAATGGCCCTCGTCGCACGTTCCCCCTCGCACTGGAACCCATCCATGAGCTCCGTTGCCCGCGCCCTCCTCCTGACCGTCCTCGCCTTGGCCGTGCTGCTCGGCGCGGTGTGGCTGCTGTCGGGGAAGACCAAGGGCCTCAAGAGGCCCAGCATGGAGTTCATCGAGCACTACTGGGCGCCCGGTCCGTACGCCGGAGAGGACTCGCTGGCGACCAATCTGCGCGGTGGATCCGCGCTGGAGCTCTTCGAGAAGCGACGCGACTACGCACAGCGCGTGATGGGCGCGTACGAGGGACACGTCGCGGACCTGCTCGAGGAGGTTGACCCCACCGGCAAGAACGGCGAGTACGTCGCGAAGCTCCGGTTCGAGAACGGCGAAGCGATGTTCCGGATCGCGCTCCGCAAGCAGGGCGACGGCTGGAAGGTCAGGTCGGCGCGCACCGAGATCGAGCAACCCGAGCCCTCGAACCCCGCCTACCGGGACCCCAAGGACGCCGCCGTGAAACTGCTGAGGGCCTGGGGCCGCGGCTACACGGCGATGGTGCGTGAGCAGTTCACCCGGGAGCTGGCCCTGCGCCTGCCGGCCTCTTCGTTCAAGGAGCGGTCGACGTCGTTCTTCGAGCCGTTCGGCGACTTCGAGGAAGCCGACGTGACGGGCTCGGAGGATCTCGACGGCGGCGGCGTACGCATCGCCGTCCGGCTGACGTTCACCTCCGACACCGTGCCGGCGACCATCGACCTCGTCTGGCGTGGGCTGCGCTGGTACATCCAGGCGATCGACGCCGAGGGCTTCGAGTAGCCCGCCTCAACGCAAGACGTCCGGGTCCGGTGCGATCACGCGGCGCTTGATCTTGTCGAGCGCCTCGTCGACCAGCGCATCCCAGTCGAGTCCCGCCTCGAGCTCTTCCAGCTCCTTCACATTGGACTTCACGGCAGGGCGCGGAGCAGCGAGATACGCGCAGCAGTCCTCATGCGGGCGGATCGAGATGTCGTACGTGCCGATCCGACGAGCCAGGTCGGTGATGTCGACCTTGTCACTGCCGACGAGCGGCATGTACACGGGCAGGTCGGCCACGGCGTGGATCGTGCGCAGGTTCTCGGCGGTCTGGCTCGCCACCTGCCCGAGGCTGTCGCCCGTCACGTAGCCGAGCGCGCGCTCCGTGTACGCGAGGCGCGCCGCGATGCGGAACATGGCGCGCCGGTAGACGATCATC
The DNA here is from genome assembly GCA_030065025.1 of Planctomycetota bacterium. Classification (GTDB taxonomy): domain Bacteria; phylum Planctomycetota; class PLA2; order PLA2; family JAEUHO01; genus JAHEIK01. The sequence goes on along the minus strand of JASJDY010000111.1, from coordinate 2,350 downwards.
CGATGCGAGGCCGGCACGGTCCCTACGATCGCCCGCTGGCAGGCCTCGAACGGCACGACGATGAGGGGGAAGCCTCCGGCCGACCACGCCAGCACCCCGGCGAGGTCCTCGATCTTCTCGAGCACCGCGTTGCCTTGGAACGAACGGTTGTGGAAGTGCACGCCCGTCATGCGGGCGCCCCGCCGGATCATCTGCCAAGCCGCCACGGGGGAGTCGAGCCCGCCGGACAGGAACGCGAGCAGCCTGGCCGTGCTGCCCACGGGCAGACCGCCGGGGCCGCGTCGCGTCCCGGCTGACACGTACGCGCTGCCGGTCACGACCTCGACCCGCAAGCGCACGTCCGGCTCGTGCACGTCGACGGGGCGGCCGGAGACGTCGGCACAGCGACCGCCCACGGCGCGCGCCAGGTCAATGGAGGTGAGCGGGAAGCGCTTGTCGGCGCGGCGCACCTGGACCTTGAACGACCCCGGGGGAGACGCGGTCAGCTGCTCGAGCGCGCCGGCCTCGATGGCCTCGACGTTGTCTGCGACGCACAGGGCGTGGGCGGCATCCGCCACCCCGGGCACCCGCAGCACGGCGCGCATCGCGCGCTCTGCGTCGGCGACGTCGTCCGGCGCGACCACGAGCCGGCTGCTGTCGACGCCCACCTGACCCGCGACGCCGGCGCTGGACAGAGCCAAGCGCAGGCGATCCGCCAGCCTCCGCGTGAAGCGCGTGCGGTTCCTGCGCTTCAGTCCGATCTCGGCGTAGTGGACGAGGACGACACGGCGCATCACCTGCGGATTCAACCCGCCGTCCGGTCCAGCGCGAAGAGACGGTGCGGGAGCCCCGCGTACTCCCGGTCCTCGACGGCGCTGAATCCGAGCTTCTCGACGATGCGCAGCGAGCGCGGATTCTGCAGCGCGACGATCGCATACAGGCGCTCGACCACCCGCTCCGCGAACGCGCGCTGAAGCACGGCGCGGGCGGCCTCCGTGGCGTAGCCGCGGCCCCACGCGTCACGCCGGAAGTGCCAGCCGATCTCGATGCCGTCGACGAACGGCGCCGGCTGCAGCAGGATGTCGCCGAGGATGTCGTCCTCGCCCCGCGGGCAGACCGCCAGCCAGCCGATCCCCGGCGGCCAGGCCTCGTGGCGCGCCAGCAGGCGCTCGAAGCCCTCGCGGGTGACGGCGAGACTCTCGTTCGCTCCCCACCAGATGACCTCGGGATCGCCCCAGATGGCGTGGAACGCCTCGACGTCCTCCGGCCGGAACGGCCGCAGCGTGAGCCGCTCGGTCTGGAGCACGTCCTGCATGGGCCGAGGCTACCTCAGCGATCGCGGGCGGCCGCCAGCAGTCGATCCGCCTCATCCACGGCGACGGCATGCGGCGAGCGGCCTTCTTCGTCGGCCCGCTCGAGGACCTCGAGCACACGGGGGCCGATCGCCTCGAGACGCTCCTCGGCGCGGCTGCCTTCGCCGGCTGCGATGGACCCGCCGACGATCACGGCTCCCGCGTTGGCGACGAAGTCGGGCACGTAGAGGATGCCGCGCTCCCTGAGTCGCTCCGCGTCTGCGTCGGCTACGAGGGGGTTGTTCGCCGCGCCGCACACGATGCGGCAGTGCAGCCGCTCGATGGTCTGCTCGTCGAGGACGCCGCCCTGGGCACACGGCGCGAAGACGTCGCAGTCGATGTCGTAGATGCTGCTCGGTGGGACGACCTCGAAGCCCGGCACGGCGCGGATGTCGCTGGCCACGACACGCACGCCGTCGGCCAGCAGGAGGCGCGCGAGCGGCAGACCGACCGCACCGAGCCCCTGCAAGGCCACGGCGCGCGGCATGCAGATGGCGGTGATGGCACTGTGCACGCCCCGCGCCGTCGCCGCGCCGAGTCCCTCGGTGGCGGCGAGGTGCTGCGTCGTCCGGCGGAGGGCGGCGTCGTCCTGCGGACCGAAGCCGTAGTCCGGTCCGCAGTGGTAGCGACCGCCGAGCGACTCGATGTACGCGCCAAGCGCTTCCAGGGCGCCGGCGCGATCGCGCTTGGGGCGCACCAGCACCGTCTTCGCGCCCCCGGCGGGCAGGCCATGGAACGCAACCTTGCGCGACATCGCATGGGCGAGTCTCAGCGCGTCGTCGAGCGCGGCCTGCTCGTCGTCGTAGTCGCGGATGCGGATGCCGCCGAAGGCGCGCCCCCCCACCAACGCGTGGATCGCCACGAAGGCGACCGAAGAGCCGCAGGGAACCCGTACGACCTCGTCGTACCCCGGGATGTCCAGCCGTTCCACGCCCTCAGGCTATCCGCGAGCGGCTGTGAGGGCCTGTTCGAGGTGCCGTGCTCCGTGGACGATCTGCACCTCGACGGCCGTTCGCAGG
>JASJDY010000110.1 GCA_030065025.1 Planctomycetota bacterium | reverse complement strand
CCCCCTCCGTTGTGCGTGTGCGCGATGACGAACATCATCGCGCGGAAGTCGAGGTCCCGCTCGTGGAGACCCCGCTTCGAGAGAAGGCTAGAGGTCCTGCGGACGGACCGTGCCGCGGCGGTTGGCCTCGCAGCGCGCGACGGCGTCGCTCAGCATCGCGAGCACCTTGCCGTTGAGCGCCTCGACGAGATCGCCCGAGCAGCGGACGCCGTGGCTCTTCACGGCCTCCTTGACCTTCGAGCCGACGACGACGTTCAGCGCGGGCTTCTTGCCGCGGGCGGGGGCCTTGCGCTTCGCCTTCTTCTTCCTTGCAGCCATGAACCTCTCCTGCCTCTTTGAGTCTGTTCCGCTCGCACCGCATGCCAACGTGCGTTGTGCACGCGTATGCGGCGGACACCGTGGTCTTGCGGATGAACCGTGGGTTGCTTGAATCGCTTGAAATGTGGCTTCAAACGACGAATCGGCCCACTTCCGGGCCGATTGGCGGCGGACTGTACCACCGGGTTCGACGGCCTCCGCTACCAAAAAACAGCCCGGAAACCGCCTCCCGCGTGCCGAATTCGGGCTTGCCGCTGTGGAGCGTGACGCAGGGGTGAGCAGCGACACGCACGCGCCCTGGGGGCGCTCGAAACCCGTTGCGAGAGCCGGGGCGAACGAGCCTGCGCAGCGTCCGGTCGCGATGAAAGAAAACGGGCCGGGCCCCGGAGGGGCCCGGCCCGTCAGTCGCGAGGGGAACCAGGGAGGGTTGGGCAGGAGGGAGGAGGTTGGCTCGACCCTCACGACCGTCTGCGTCTATCCATACGAACCCCGGCCGCGTTCGTTTGGTTCGCCGAAAATGCGTTTCCGTGCGCAGGCGCCCATTGCTTGCGGCCGCGGTGTCGCGCGCCGGGACTGTCCCTCCCCAGGCGTAAGTTCTTCGGCCCGGGACAGGGGCTGTCCCGGGGGTCGCAGCAGGTTCGCCTGGGCGCCCGCAGGGCACTCCGACGCACCACGCCGCGGCACGATTCCGTACGGGCCGCCCCAACGAACGCGAAGTTCGTTCGTGCGTCCCTCTTCGGGTTGTGCTACGACATGCTGTGGATCTTGTCTCCGGGACCACAACCTGTAGGGGTCGCGCCCCAAACGGTTGATTCCGGGGAATGAGCATCGAAAACGCGTTCGTCGGGACCCAGGCAGGCAGCCAGGGCGGTCCGGCGCGGTGTGGCCGGCCAGGAGGGTGCAGGCCGCACGGCGCGCACGGTCCGACTTGGATGCAAGGCCGACCGAGGGCCTGAGGCGGCGCGCAGGGTGGCAGGTTCGTACGCACGCCGGGGCGTCCCGCGTCGAAGTGCGTGTGCGTGTCTGCCGGGCAGTCGACCAGTCAAGTCCGTGCATTGCTGCGCGGCCACAGGAAGAGAATTCGCGCGCTCCGGCGCGCGCCGTGGGAGAGGCACGCATGAAGTTCACTCGTCGTTTCACGACTGCCGGCCAGGACCCCTACGAGGGCATCGAGTGGACCTCGCGGAAATCCGAGATCCGCAACCCGGACGGAACGGTCGTGTTCCGCCTCGATGACGTGCGCGTGCCCGCCTCCTGGTCGTCCGTGGCGACCGACGTGCTCGCCCAGAAGTACTTCCGGCGCGCCGGCGTGCCCCAGACCGACGAGAGCGGCGAGCCCAAGCTGGCCTCCGACGGCTCCCCCGTGCTCGGCGGCGAGAACGACGCGCGTCAGGTCTTCCACCGCCTCGCCGGCTGCTGGACCCACTGGGGCGAGCGCTACGGCTACTTCGACACCGACGAGGATGCCGCCGCGTTCTACGACGAGCTGTGCCGCATGCTCGCCGACCAGCGCTGCGCACCGAACAGCCCGCAGTGGTTCAACACCGGCCTCCACTTCGCCTATGGCATCGACGGCCCGCCCCAGGGCCACAGCTTCGTCGACCCGGACACGGGCCGCATGCGCGCCAGCAAGTCGGCCTACGAGCGCCCGCAGCCCCACGCGTGCTTCATCCAGAGCGTCGGCGACGACCTCGTGGGCGACGGCGGCATCATGGACCTCTGGGTGCGCGAGGCGCGCCTCTTCAAGTACGGCTCCGGCACGGGCACCAACTTCTCGGCCCTCCGCGCCGAGGGAGAGCCGCTCTCGGGCGGCGGCAAGTCCTCCGGCCTCATGTCGTTCCTCAAGATCGGCGACCGGGCCGCGGGCGCGATCAAGTCGGGCGGCACGACGCGCCGTGCGGCCAAGATGGTCTGCCTCGACGTCGACCACCCGGACATCGAGGAGTTCGTCGACTGGAAGTCGCGCGAGGAGCAGAAGGTCGCCGCCCTCGTCTCGGGCTCACGCATGCTCGAGAAGGGGCTCAACCGCGTCTTCGCCGCGTGCCACGACTGGCCCGAGGGCCACTGGAGCAGCCACGCCGAGGGCGAGGGCGCGGCCTTCGACCCGAAGCACAACGCGCGCCTGCGCAAGGCCATCAAGGTCGCCCGCGACTCGATGGTGCCGATGAACTACGTCATGCGCTGCGTGGCGCTTGCGCAGCAGGGCTTCACGGGCATCGAGATCCCGACCTACACCACGGACTGGGACAGCGAGTCCTACCTCACGGTGTCGGGCCAGAACTCGAACAACTCCGTGCGTCTCACCAACGACTTCATGGACGCCGTCGAGCAGGACCGTGAGTGGAACCTCTACTTCCGCACCGGCGGCGAGAACGGCAAGCGGGCCATCGCGCGCACGGTGAAGGCGCGTGAGCTGTGGGACCACATCGCGTACAGCGCGTGGGCCTGCGCCGATCCGGGCGTGCAGTTCGACACCACGATCAACGAGTGGCACACGTGCACGAACGACGGCCGCATCAACGCGTCGAACCCGTGCTCCGAGTACATGTTCCTCGACGACACGGCCTGCAACCTCGCGTCGCTCAACCTGGTGAAGTTCTTCGACGCCGCGGAGCGCACGTTCGCGGTAGACGACTTCCGCCACGCCGTACGCATCTGGACGACGGTGCTCGAGATCTCGGTCCTCATGGCCCAGTACCCGAGCAAGACGATCGCCCGTCGCTCGTGGGACTACCGCACGCTCGGCCTCGGCTACGCCAACATCGGCTCACTGCTGATGCAGCTCGGTGTGCCCTACGACTCGCCCGAGGGCCGCTCCTGGAACGGCTCCATCACCGCGATCCTCACCGGTGAGGCCTATGCGACGTCGGCCGAGATGGCCGAGCAGCTCGGTCCGTTCCTGCGCTACAAGCAGAACCGCAAGCCCATGCTGCGCGTGATGCGCAACCACCGCCGCGCGGCCTACGACGCGCCGGCCGACGAGTACGAAGGTCTCACGGTCACGCCGATGGGCATCGACCCCGAGCACTGCCCCTCGTACCTCGTGGCCGCAGCCCGCGAGGCGTGGGACCGCGCCGTCGAAGGCGGCGAGGCCCACGGCTACCGCAACGCGCAGGTCAGCGTGCTCGCGCCCACGGGCACGATCGGCCTCGTCATGGACTGCGACACGACCGGCATCGAGCCCGACTTCGCGCTCGTGAAGTTCAAGAAGCTCGCCGGCGGCGGCTACTTCCGCATCATCAACCGCTCGGTGCCCATCGCGCTCCACAACCTCGGCTACTCCGAGGCGGAGATCGACGACATCGTCACGTACGTAAAGGGCACGGGCTCGCTGAAGAGCACGCCCGCGGTCGACGGAACCAAGCGGACGGTGCCGCACATCAACGACGTCACCCTGCGCGTGAAGGGCTTCACCCAGGAGATCATCGAGAGGATCGAGGCCCAGCTTCCCTCGGCCTTCGACCTCTCCTTCGTCATCAACCGCTTCACGGTGGGGGACGACTTCCTGCGGGATGAGCTCAAGGTGCCGACGCACCTGATCGAGGATCCGACCTTCGACCTGCTGTCCCACCTCGGCTTCGATCGTGACCAGATCCAGGAAGCCAACGACGTCATCTGCGGCACGATGACGATCGAGGGTGCGCCGCACCTGAAGGATGAGCACCTCGCCGTCTTCGACTGCGCCAACAAGTGCGGTCGCTACGGCAAGCGCTCGATCTCGGCCACGGGCCACATCCAGCAGATGGCAGCCGCCCAGCCCTTCATCTCCGGGGCGATCAGCAAGACGATCAACATGCCCCACGAGGCGACGGTCGAGGACGTCATGGACGCCTACCGCCTGTCCTGGGGCAGCATGATCAAGGCCATGGCGCTCTACCGCGACGGCAGCAAGCTGAGCCAGCCGCTCAACACGACCGCCGAGCGCGACATCGCCGAGCTGCTCGAGGAGGCCGACGAGGCAGCCAACGAGCTGGATCTCGCCAGCGACCGGCTCGACACGCGCGTGCGCGCCGCGGCGGACAAGATCCGCGAGCGGGTCGTCGTGCGCTACCTGTCCAAGCGCCGGCGCATGCCCCAGCGGCGCGGCGGCTACACCCAGAAGGCCAACATCGGCGGCCACAAGGTCTACCTGCGCACCGGCGAGTACCAGGACGGCACCCTGGGCGAGATGTTCATCGACATGCACAAGGAGGGCGCGGCCTTCCGCAGTCTGATGAACTGCTTCGCCATCGCCGTCTCGATCGGCCTGCAGTACGGCGTGCCGCTCGAGGAGTTCGTCGACGCCTACACGTTCACGCGCTTCGAGCCCAACGGCATCGTCGAGGGCAACGATCGCATCAAGATGTCCACGTCGATCATCGACTACATCTTCCGCGAGCTGGCCGTGTCCTACCTCGACCGCAAGGACCTCGCGCAGGTGACGCCCGAGGACCTCACCTCCGACGCCGTCCGCGGCGATCCCGACCCGGAGTACGACGACGAGGAGGTCGTCGAGGAGCGCACCGTCGCCGCCCGCCAGGACGGTGGCGCCGAAGCGCCCGAGGGTGGCGTGTTCGCCAGCGAGGCGATCCGCCCGCCGTCCACCGGCCTGGCCATGTCGAGCGGCGCCCCGACGCTGGGCGGCAGCAACGGTGGCGGCAACGGTGGCGGGAATGGCAACGGGAATGGCAGCGGCGGGTATGCGCTGACGGCCAAGGCCGAGGCCGCGGGTGCCACCGCGGTCGGCGAGGCGCGCGAAGCGCGCTTCTCGGGTCGCGGCGCGGTGGCCATGACGGCTTCCGAGAAGGCCCGACTGCAGGGCTACACCGGCGACGCCTGCCCTGACTGCGGCTCGTTCACCATGGTTCGCAATGGAACTTGCGAGAAGTGCGAAACCTGCGGAGCGACTTCGGGCTGCAGCTAGAGCTGGGCACGTACTGCCCGCTGGATGCTCGGCCTTCGCCGACGGTCGCCCACTGGCGGCGAGCAGGCGAGCTGGCGCAGCCTGCGAGAGTCGGCGCTGCGGCATCTCTCCAAGCCTGCGCTGGCTCGGCTTGTAGTCGCGCGCGGGGCGCGCCACCGATGCCGAAGATCCGCTCCTCGAGTGGAAGACCACGAGTCGTCGCGGATGGCTTTGCGGCGCCTTCGCCCCAGCGAGCCGACCGGGTGCGCTGGGCTAAGGCGCCTCCATCCGAGCCGGTTTCCGTTCGACTTGACCTACTTGGCGCCTGACCGGAGCGTCGAGGGGGCACGTGCGATCGAGGAGCGTTCGATCCTGCGCCCGAGCCGGCGTAGGGCGCGCTGGTCGGCGCACGTTTCCAGCGGGGCCCCACACGACCCTTGGTCGTGAGGGGTGCTAGCATTCGCGCCTCCTTGCTTCCGGAGCCTCCGTGTCGCCGTCCAACCACCGTGTGCTCGTCGTCAGCGGCTCCGCCGGGCACGGCCACACCATGGCCGGCAAGGCGGTCACGGCGGCGCTCAAGGAACGGCACCCGGAGCTCGGGACCGCGCACGTCGACTGCGTCGCCCTCACCAGCAACCTCTACAAGCACGTCTATCGCTGGGGCTACATCCAGCTCGTCGACAAGCACGTGCTGCTCTGGCGACACCTCTACGAGAAGACGAATGAGCGCACCTGGCCGCTCGGTCACTGGCTGACGGTCCTCGGCGGCCGACGCTTCATCCGCTTCATCCAGCGCCAGCAGCCGGAGGTCGTGCTCTGCACGCACTTCCTCGCCCCGGAACTGCTCTCGCGCGCCATCCGCAAGCGCAAGGTCCGCACCGAGGTCCGGGTCGTCATCACCGACCACGACACGCATCGCAACTGGTACTACCCCGAGGTGTCGCGCTACTACGTGGCGAGCGAGCTCGTGAAGGCACGCCTGGCCCTCACCTACGGTGTCGACGAGGATCGCATCGAGGTCACCGGCATCCCCGTGCGCAAGGAGTTCACGCAGGAGGTCGACCTCGACGAGGTCCGCGTGCGCTACGGGCTCGACCCGGAGCGCCCGACCGTGCTCTTCCTCTCGGGTGGCTTCCACGCCGGTCCGATGCGGCGCTCGATCCTCGGCCTCTGGCGCGACCGCCGCGACATCCAGATCGTCGCCATCTGCGGCCGCAACGAGCGCCTGCGTCGCCGCATCGCGCGGCTGCCGCGTCCCGCCGGTGCAGTGCTGCTGCCGCTCGGCTTCGTGGACGACGTCCGCGACCTCATGGCGGTCGCCGACGTGGTCGTGGCCAAGAGCGGCGGCATGAGCACGTCCGAGTGCATGGCAGCGGGGCGCCCGATGCTCATCTCGGGCTCCATCCCGGGGCAGGAGGAGCGCAACGCCGATGCGGTCACCGAGGCCGGCGCCGGCTACCGAGCCCTGACGCCCGAGGAGATCCGGTACAGGACGATGCAGCTGCTCGACGATCCGGACCTGCACGCGGGGGTGGCGCGGCGAGCTCGCCTCTTCGGACGACCTGACGCGGCCGCGAACATCGCCGATTCCGTTGCTGCGTACGTAGCCGCCGACGAGCCGGCGCGCGGGCCGCTTTTTCACGGAGCCGTTTAGACAAGGCCGGTTCGCCTCAAAGCCGTACTCCGTAGATCGCACCCATCTGCCGATAGAGACCCGTGCGAACTTGTGGGGATCCGGATCGCTTTGGGTACCGCTACAGGGTGCCCCTGACGGGACGCGAACCCGTCCTCGGACGCCTGAAGGCCCGGCTGCGTAGTCGAGCCTCGGGCTGGGGCTGGATCACCGTGTCCGGTCCTGCCGGGGCGGGCGTCTCGCGCCTCCTCGACGAGGTCGACCACCACGTTCGGACTGCCGGCGAGCCCCCCCTGCTACGCCTGCGACCCGAGCCGGACGCCCGTCGCCCCTTCGCACCCCTGCGGCGCGCGCTGCGGTCCCTCTTCCCGCAGGACGCCGGTCCGTCGCTGGAGCGCGCGGTCCGCCTCGCTCACGCAGGGAGCGCGGACGAAGTCCGCGTCCTGGCCGCCTGGCTCGGCGGCCGTGTGCGGGCGCGTGACCGACACGGCGTGTCGTCCGGTCTGCTGAGGCGCTTCCTCGAGCACCTCGTGCCGGCCGGGCCCGTGCTCGTGGACGATCTCCAGCACCTCGACGCGGCCACGCTGTCCGTGCTCCTGCCGTCGGCCCAGGGACAGGGCTTCGGCGTCGTCGCGGGCATGACGGGAGACTCCGCTCTCGTCGACGGCGCGAGCGTATGGGCGCTCGATCCGCTGACGCCCACGCAGGTGGAGCTCCTCATCCGGCGCTGGCTGCGCCATCCCGTGACGGCGCGCCGACTTGCGCCGATCCTCGCCGAGCACTGCGAGGGCTGGCCGGGCCGCATCGTCGAGGCCGTGAGGCGCCTGCACCGACAGGGTTGCTTCGAGCGTCGCGAGCGCGGCATCGCCCTGATCAAGACGCCCGCGCGTTGGTCGGACGGCCTGCGCAGTGCGGGCGCGTTCCTCGACTGGGCCCGCACGCGCTCCGTCGGCGCACGTCGTGTGCTCGACGCCGCGGCGGTGCAAGGACAGCCCGACGACCTGGACCTGCTGGCGGAAGCCGCCGGCGTCTCGACGGCCGACGTACGCGCCCTGCTGGCCGAGGCCACCGGCGCGCGCGGCGGACTCGCACCCCACCGCTTCTTCGCCACGCGCGCGTCGCGCCGCGTGTACCGCGATCGCCTCGCGGTCGCGCGCCGGGACGAGGCTCGCAGCCGCCTCGTCGCGGCCTGGGCGCGTCGCGCCGCGGCGAGTACGCCGACCGCGGACGACGCCGTGCGTCGACTCGTGCTCGCGGCCGACGGTGGCGACGACTACGAGATCGAGGAAGCGCTCGAGGGCTGCCTCGCACGACTGCCCCTCACACGCACGCCACCCGCATGGCATCTCGACGCGCTCGCCATGGCCGCAGCAGCCCTGGCGCCCGGCCGCCCGGGCATCGCGGTCGTTGCGCATCGTCTCTGGTACGCGGGTCGGCGCCAGCAGGCCCGCTCGCTGCTCGAGGGGGCGGCGCTCGCATCCGAGCGCGCGGCGGCCAACCTGCTTGCTCAGGCTCGATTGCGTTCGTCCGACGAGGCGATCGAGATCCTCGAGGCCGGCTTGCCGGCCCTCGCGCCCGAGCTCGACCCCGTCCAGTTCGACGCGTGGAGTGTGCTGGCCCGCCTGCGGCTCGAGCAAGGGGCGATCGGCGCGGCGCGCGACGCGTGGCGCCTCGCTGCCGCGACGTGTCCCCCCGGCGATCTCGAGCGCCGGGCGCGCTGGCACGCCGGCGTCGCGACGTGCGCACTCGCTGCCGGACGCCCACGCGCGGCAACGGCCCATCGACGCCGCGCCGTGCGCTTCCATCTCGTGCGGGGCGACGTCCATTCCGCCGCGCGTGTCCTGCTCGCGCTCGGCGACGCGTTCATTCGCCAAGGACGACTGCAGGCCGCTCTAGCGCCGCTGACCCGTGCCGCCGACCTGATGCGCATGCTCGACGACGCGTCGGGATCCGCGACGGCGCACTACCTCGCGGGCCGTGTGCTGACGTGGCTGAACGACTACCACCGCGCCGTGGAGCGGCTCCGTGTCGCGCTCACCGCCGCCGAGAACGGCGACGACGCGCTCCTTCCGCGCGTGCATCTCGCGCTCGCCTCCGCCTGTCGCGGTTGCGGCGACCTCGTGCAGGAGCGTCACCACGCACAGATGGCGGCCGAGCTCGCCTCCACCGCCCTCGGTCGCGTCGAGGCCACCGCCGTGCTGGCGCGCGCCGACTTGCGTGCTGGGGTGCCCGGCGCGGAGTACCTCCTCGTGCGTTGCGAGCGTGATCTCCGTGGTGCAGGGTTCGAGCCGGAGGCCGATCGTGCCCGCGCTGCCATCGTCGATGCACGCCTGCGGCGCGGCGACCGCGAGCGTGCGCGGGCCATCCTCTCCGTCGGTCCCGAGCAGGCGGCAGAGCGACTCGCCGAAGCGCGACTCGATCTCGCCTCCGGCCGGTTCGCCGAAGCCTGTGCGGGCTTCGAGCTTCTCGCCGGCGATGCCGACCTACCCGCGGACGTACGCGCGACGTGCTACGCCCACCTCGCCGAGGCCCTGCGCCAGCGCCAGCGCATGCCCGAGGCGCGTGCGGCTGCCGTCGCAGCATCTGCTCTGCTCGAGGTCACGCGTCGCAGTCAGGCCGACGACGCGCGGCTGCACGACGTGTTGGCCCGCGTGTTCCGTGACGTCGGCGAGCACGGCCGCGCGGTCGGCCATCGCTCGGCTGCGCGCCGCGGCATGCGCACCCTGGCCCGGGCCGCAACCGGCTCCCACGAGCGCCGCCGTCTGATCCGCACCTTCCTGCGCCGGGACCCGCGCCCCCAACGCAAGACCGGCTGACGCGCGCCACCGACACGATCGGTGATAGAGTCCGCGCCGGAGGGTCGATGCGCAGCCTCATCGCGATCACCGTGGGCATCCTGTTGGGCGTGTTGGCCGGCGCCGAGGCGCAGGCCCAGGACGGGCCCGCCGGTCCGACGAGCATCGCCGTGCCCGCCAACTGGACGACACCGCCCCCCGGACAGCGGCTCGTGCGCAGCCCGCTGACGCGGAACACGCGCGGCTACGACATCCGGAGCGCGCCGTGGGCGCCCCTCGGTCCCGTCGAGGTGCGCGACGAGTGGCTGCTGGCCCAGCCGAAGATGACGCTGCCCGCCGTGTCGCCCGACGCGCTCGGGCAGGGTCGCTGGCACGTGAAGTTCCACATCGATCGCGGCAACGACTTCGGCTGGAACCAGATAGGCCCCGCCGAGAACCCGACCGACCGGCGCTTCCTGATCGACGGCGAGCACCAGACCACCGAGCTGGGCATTCGCTACGGGCTGTTCCCGCGGCTGGCCGTCGGCATCCGGATCCCGATCCACTGGCGCGGCGGCGGTTTCATGGACGGCTCGATCGACTGGTTCCACGAGCTCACCGAGCCGATCGGCTTCCTCGACAACGGCCGACCGGCCTTCTTCAACGACCGCTTCCGTGTCGAGGGGCGTACGTCGGACGGCACGCCGATCTCATGGAACGACGAGCAGGGCACGGGCCTCGGCAACATCGAGCTGCAGGCCTACTGGACCTTCCAGGCGCCGTGCAAGCGGTCGGACTGGCGCGCCGCGTTGATCGCGCGCGTTGGGCTGCCTACGGGCACCGACCCGTACGACACCGGCGGGGTCGATCTGGGTCTCCAGGTCGTGGCGGCGAAGCAGGTGGCGCCGCGCTGGGACGTCTACTTCGGGGTCGGCGGGACGTTCTTCGGCGACACGACGCAGGACGGGATCGAGTACGAACAGTTCCGTGCGCAGGGCTTCCTGGCGATCGAGTACGCCGTCGACGCGCGTCACCGGCTTCTGGTGGAGACGAACGCGGCGAGCCGGCTGGTGACCAACCTGGCCCAGTACCCGGGCGTGAGCTGGTACATCAACGTGGCCCTCAAGGTGGCGTTCAGCCGCAAGTTCGAGTTCGAGGTGGGCTTCACCGAGAACATCGAGGACCAGCAGGGCACGATCGACTTCGGCGCGTTCGGCGGGTTCACACTGAAGCTCTGAACCACCACGGAGGCGCGGAGGCACGGAGAGTCCTCTTGCGATTGCGTGCGGTGGATCGGTGTTGAACCGCAGAGGACGCAGAGCCCGCAGAGGTTCAGCGTGCGATCGAGGCTCCGGTCTCTGCGCTCTCTGCGTCCTCTGCGGTTGAAACCGAGTGTCAGGACGCGAGCGCACGCCGGATCTCCGAGTCTCCGTGTCTCCGTGTCTCCGTGGTTCATTTCATGCGGCCCGTGACACCTACCGCGACAGCAGCCGCTGCAGCGCCGGCTCGAGGACGCGCGGGTCGATGTTGCGGCCCGAGAGGCGCGCCACGATGCGACCCTTGCCGTCCGCCAGAAGCAGTGCCGCTTCGCCGGTGACCATGCCAAGGGACGCCAGGCGCTCGACGGACAGCGGCTTCTCCCGTGCCAGGCCCGCCTCGCTGCAGCGCTTGTCGATCGAGGCCAGCTCCGCCTCCTCGCTCTCGGCCGGAACCAGCCTCAGGCCGAAGCGCACCTGACCGCGCAGCAGCGGCACGCACACCCGGTCGAAGCGCGCCTCGGGGTGGTTGTCGCGCCACTGCTTGAGCACCTCGAAGAAGAGCGGCTCACCCAGGGCGAAGTCGTCCGCGATCACCACGACGGTCGCCTGCACCTTGTCGGAGATCGGCGCCTTCGAGCCGATCGTCGCCAGCAGCTCCGTCACGTCCGTGCGCTCGATCCACGCACGGGTGCCGGCCAGTCGCTCGTGATCCTCCTTCTCGTCGGGCACGAGCATGCGCCCGGCGACGTCGAGGGCGGACTGCGCAGCTGTCACGTCCGGCCGCACGCCTTCGATGCGTCGGCGCGCGGCGAGCAGCGCCTCCTCGAAGATGCCGAGCCTGACGGCATCCAGTGGCAGCTCGCGTCCGGCCGGGTACTGCCCTCTGCCGTCGAAGCGCTCCAGGAGCAACGCCTGCAGCGTATCGGCTCGCTCGACGTCGCCGTCGCGCAGCGCCAGCTGCAGGCGCCAGGTCCAGGCGATCTGGGTCTCTTCGGCGTACTCGAAGTCCTCACCGCTGAGCGGCCAGACGTCGAGCCGAGCGCGAAGCCGTTTGCCGTCGTCCTGGACCTCCTCGACCCACGCGAGTGCCGCCTCGGGATCGGCGGGCGGCAGGAGCGGTCCGGGACCAGGCGGGGTGTCGTCACCACCGCATGCGCCGAGCATGAAGATGAGCACGAGCACGGCGGCGATACGCATGAGCGCATCCTACGTGTCTCTCGTCTTTGAACCGCAGAGGACGCAGAGCTCGCAGAGTGTCGGAGTGCGAACGCCGCCCCAGCCTCTGCGTCCTCTGCGGCCTCTGCGGTTTCTCCGCGTACGCTCCGACCATGCGCCTCACCACCGCCGACGGCCGGACCCTCTGGCTCGCCTACGGGATGAACGTCCACCCCGGCGGCGACGCCGCCGCCACCGAGCAGGCGATCCACGACACGGTGCTCCCGCTCCGCGAGCGCCTCGGCATCAGCGGCCCCTTCGGGCTCGCCGTCCGCTGGAGTGCCGCCGGCGTCATGGCGCTTCAGCGCCAGCCGCAGTCCGCGCAGCGGCTCGCGGCCGTGCTTGCCGCCCACGACCTGCACGTCTTCAGCGGCAACGCCTTCGTGCACGGCGACTTCCACGGTCGCCCGCTCAAGGCCGAGGTGTACGAGCCCGGCTGGGCCGAGCTGCCGCGCGCCGCGTACACGCAGGGCTTCGCGCAGCTGCTCGCGCGCCTGCCGTCCGCCGCGGAGCGCATCTCGCTCTCCACGTCTCCGCTCGGCTGGAAGGGCTGGAACCAGGATGCGGGCCAGGTCGCCGCGTGCGCGCGAGCTCTTGTCGGCGTCGCTCGCGGTCTCGCCCGGACGGCACAGGACGGCGGCCGGCACGTGACGCTCTCGCTCGAGCCCGAGCCCGGCTGCACGCTCGAGACGACCGAGGAGCTGCGCGCGTTCTTCGGCGGGCCCCTCGCCCATGCGCTGGGGGGCGCCCCCGAAGCGCGTGCGCATCTCGGCGTCTGCTACGACGTGTGCCATCAGGCCGTCGAGTGGGAGGACGCCGCCGCCAACCTCGAGGCGCTCCGGCAGGACGGCATCCCGGTCGGCAAGGTCCAGGCCTCCTGCGCGCTGGAGCTGCCCGACCCCACGGACGCCGACGCCCGCGCCGCGCTCGCCCGCTTCGACGAGCCCGTCTACCTGCACCAGGTGGGGACCCGCGATGCGGAAGGCGGACTGCACGTCGCCGACGACCTCGGGGACGTGCTCGACGATCCGGCCTGGCACGCCCGCGGGCCCTGGCGCAGCCACTTCCACGTTCCCGTCTTCCGCCGCGAGGTCGCCGGGGGCCTGCGCACGACGCAGCCCGACCTCGAGTCGGCGCTGCGCTACGTGGCGAGCCACGACGTCACCGACCACGTGGAGATCA